>JBEKTB010000049.1:0-20987 GCA_049516495.1 Occallatibacter sp. | reverse complement strand
ATGTAAGAGACAGCCACCATCGGCTATAGCGAAACCAGGGATGCTGTATCCCGAAAGCACAATCGCCAAGTTGATGCGACCCACAGGGAGCAGCAACATTGCACAATACTCAACAGGACACGGTTACCCTGGCTTCGCTCTAATGCTGGAGAACACTTCCATGAGCATCAGAATTGACCACCATGATGCGAAGAGGCTTCAAAAGACATTGTTTTCTTCATTGACTTTCGTATTGACGGGAGTGAGAGTGCAGAAATGGATAGCAGCTTCGGTGCTTGCCGGAATCAGCTGGGTCGCGCAGGCGCAATCCGCATCCCGCGCCGCCATTCCTGAAGTCCCTTTGGCTCCTCAGGCACAGGTGGATGGCCGCGGGATTAGTCCAAATTCTCCGTCGATGAGAATTCTGCAGGATCAGCAGTTGCTTTTCACATCGCGGTTTTACATGCGGGGGTGGGACCGGGGTTCCGTCGGACCCGCGATACAGTCATCGAATGATGAGCCCGGCGCTCGAATGCCCCTGGCGCGCTTTGACTCTCATGATCGTTTCGTGAGCGGCGCTCTTTCAGGCGATGCATTGGACTTGGCGGCGGCACGGTCCCCGTCTATCTACGCGGATGCTGCGGGGCGCAGCAGGGCGATATCTCAAGTGGACTATAGCGAAGATGTCCCCGGGACAAGTTATAAGGCTTCCAGTTATGTGCCGCTGGATAGCTGGATCTATGAAGCTTTTGACCGCCTCGCGGCGATGGGGTATCTGCCGACGAGCTCCGCCACGATACGTCCGTGGACAAGGCTCGAATGCGGACGGCTGCTGGCAGAGGTCCACGACAACACCGATTCAGACGATGAGACGCCTGAGCCCATGCTCGCGGCTCTGGACGCAGAATTCGCGCACGAATCGAACGTGATCAATGGGACAAGCAACTTGGAGGCAAAAGTTGAGAGTGTATATGGTCGTTTCACGGGAGTTTCCGGGACGGCTCTGCGCGACTCGTTTCACTTCGGACAGACCATCGCAGACGATTTCGGACGCCCCTACGGCCAGGGCGCCAATGAATACAGCGGTTTCTCTGTGCGTGCCGAAGCAGGACCATTCGCCATTTATCTGCGCGGCGAGCATCAGTATGCCTCCGCAATGCCCACCTACAGTGTAGCCGCACAACAGGCCATCTCTACTTCAGACAGCGCATATGTACAGGGAGTGATCCCGTTCGGATGGAACCTGCGCTTTGGCACAACTGACAGGCTGCGTCCCGTCGAAGCCTATGCATCAGCCAACTTCGCCAATTGGCAGATCAGCTTTGGACAACAGGCCCTTTGGTGGGGGCCCGACAGATCAACGTCCTTGATTCTGTCGAACAATGCGGAAGCGATGCCGATGCTGCGGATTGCCAGAGCGAAGCCAATCAAGGTGCCAGGTGTTCTTGGCTTCGTGGGGCCGGTACATTTTGATTTCTTCTTTTCTCGAGAAGGTGGCGTCCACTATGTGGGCCTCGGTCCAGAGTTCATTCTTCATGGCAGCGCCAGCCAGGCTCTGACTCCTCCTCCGTACATGTGGGGTGTCGCCTTTTCGGTAAAGCCCACCGCGAACTTCGAACTTGGGTTTGCTCACACCACGATCTTTGCCGGCTATGGGCGACCGCTTAACCTGAAGACATTCCTTCACACTTTTTCGATAAATGGCAACGTCCAGGCAGTTGACCCCGGCAAGAGGACTACCGAGTTCAACGCCGCGTACCATCCTCCCGGATTGAGAAGGGTGGTTGTTTATAACGAGCTATATGCCTACGACAACCCTATAGCGGGGCGCTTCCTGGCGTTTTATGCCATGGACCCAGGAATCTACATTCCGAAGATTCCTGGACTAAGACAGTTGGATATTCGCATGGAGGGAGTGTATACAAACCTTCCGGGCGAACATGACGCTGCCTACTTCTATGCGAACGCGCATTACCCCCAGGGATATACCAATTATGGTCAGATACTTGGCAGTTGGATCGGAAGACAAGGGGACGGCGGGAAGGTATCGAGCAGTTACTGGTTCTCGGCGCGGAACAAGGCCACATTTAGCTATCGCAAAATGACTTCAGACAAATCCTTTCTGCAAGGCGGCAACCTGAGCGACATCTCAGGAAACATGACGTGGATGGTCAGGTCTGGAATCGAACTTTCGGCAGTGGGCCAATTCGAGCATTGGAAGTTTCCGTTGTTGTCTATAGGACCACGGTCCAATTTCACTACGACTCTTGAGGTCAGAATATTTCCAAAGGCGCGAATCGGCTCGGAGTGAGAGGTTCTGAGGCCGTGAGCGCGGTCGGTCTTGCGCTCCGACATTGCGGGGTCAACGAAGCCGCTTGGGTCACAGTACTTACCGATGGCGATGCTGGTTTGCGGACTATTGATCAGCAGGTTGCGCCACATGTTGGCCATATCTTGGATTGATTCCACAGCTCGATGAGATTCAGAAACCTCGAGCAGCTCGCGAAGGGCATAAACGCAGTTGCCGATGCTGGGGCTCGCACCCATGCGCTGGCTGAGATCGACCACGCGAAGTGGTGTCTGTGGTCCGATTCTCCGTTTGTTTGCCTCTACCGGCAGGTGGCTGGCAACTCAATCAAGCGCCTTCGAGTTGCATCATCAACTCTTCCCACTCGGCGGTCAGCGCAGCCAACTCCTCGCGCAACTGCACTGCCAGATCGGACAGCCTCTGCGTCTCGGCGGCGGAGACATATACGCCCAACTGCTCCTCGGTGTGGGCGATAGAAGCCTCGACGCGCGGAATCTCCTCTTCAAGAAAGGCGCAGCGCTCTTCCATCTGTTTCTGCTTGATCGGATTCAGGCGGCGCGGCCGGTCCTTCGCGGTTTCCGCTTCGGGCTCTGTGCCGTTGCCGGACGCGGCAGCGCTCACGCTGGCCGCCGCTGCGGCAACTTCCTGCGGCTTTCCCTTCGGGGGGATTTGCACCACAGGGCTGCCCTCTGCAAGACCTTTCCAGCGAAGATAGTCCTCGTAATTGCCCTCGTGGCTGGTGACCGTGCCGCCTTCCACTTCAAGCACCCGCGTGGCCAGCCGGTCGATGAAATAGCGGTCGTGGGAGACAAAGACCACGGTGCCGCTAAAGGCCGCAATCGCATCCAGCAACACGTCCTTGGCGCGCATGTCCAGGTGGTTCGTTGGCTCGTCCAACAGAAGGAAATTGGACGGCGAAACCAGGATCCGCGCCAGCGCGTAGCGGTTCCGTTCGCCGCCCGACAGCACGCCGAGTGGCTTGAATACGTCGTCGCCGCGAAACAGAAAACAGCCCAGCAGCGACCTCAGCTCCTGCTCCGGCACCTTGAGCGCCGCGCCGCTGATGTCGTCCAGCATGCGCGCATCGCCATCCAGTACCTTGTATTGATCCTGCGCAAAGTACTCGCTCACCACGTTGTGGCCCAGCTTCACCTGGCCGGACGTCGGCGTTTCGGCGCCTGTCAGCAGCTTGATCAGCGTGGACTTGCCCGCGCCGTTCACGCCCACTAGCGCCACGCGGTCTCCGCGCTCGATGGTGAATTTGACACCATTGAGCACCTGCTTTTCGCCATAACTCTTCGAGAGCTCTTCGGCCTCCACAACCATCCGTCCCGAAGGCGGCGGCTGGGGAAACTTGAAGTGGATCACCGGCTCTTCTTCCGGAATCTCGATGCGCTCGATCTTTTCGAGTTCCTTGATCCTCGACTGCACCTGCTTGGCCTTGGTGGCCTGCGCGCGGAAACGGTTGATAAACGACTCCAGGTGATCGATCTGGATGCGCTGATT
This sequence comes from Occallatibacter sp., assembly GCA_049516495.1. GTDB lineage: Bacteria > Acidobacteriota > Terriglobia > Terriglobales > Acidobacteriaceae > Telmatobacter. The sequence goes on along the minus strand of JBEKTB010000049.1, from coordinate 17,194 downwards.
GCGGTAAGCCGCCTCCAGTTGCGAGCGCCGCTCATCCTTCTGGCTCAGATACTTTGTGTAGTTACCCTGATAAACATTCAGCCGCTTGTTCCAAATCTCCACCGTGCGGTCGATCGTAACATCGAGAAAGTAACGGTCGTGGGAGATAAGAATGTAACCAAAGGGATAACTCTTGAGATAGTCTTCGAGCCAGTTGCGCGTTTCCAGATCCAGATGGTTTGTGGGCTCGTCGAGCAGGAGAAGATTCGGCTTGGCCAGCAGCAGCTTGGCCAGCGCAATGCGCATCTGCCAGCCGCCACTGAACTCATCGGTCTGGCGCGCCCAGTCTTCCTTGCCGAACCCAAGGCCGGTCAACACGCCGCCCACCTGCGCGTCCAGCGCGTAGCCGTCCAGGGCATGAAAGCGTTCCTGAAGTGTCGAGTAGCGTTCCGCCACAGCCTCGTACTCTGAACTCGCGTGCTCCAGCACCGCCAGTTGGCCGCCCAGCCGTTCCACTTCCCGCTCCATGTCGCGCAGTTCGTCGAAGACTGTCAGGCATTCCTCAAACACGCTGCGCCCCGCCAGCGCCAGCCCTTCCTGCGGCAGGTAGCCGATGCTCATGCCCCGGGTCTGCTGCACTTGTCCGTAGTCCAGCGTCTCCAGGCCGGCCAGCACTTTCATCAGCGTGGATTTGCCGGTGCCGTTGGCGCCCACCAGCGCGGTCTTCTCACGCGCCCGGATCAGCCAGTTGGCCTCAAGGAACAGGATTCGCGGTCCAAACCGCTTGCCGGCATTTTGCAGGGAGAGCATCTACTCCCATTTTCGCAGAGCGACCGTCGTGGGCCGAATCAGCGACGGTTCACCTTGATCCCGGCCCGCGTCATCCAGCAGGCGAACGCAATACGAATCCAACGTGAATTCATCGGCCCAATCTACTCGAATTTCAACACTTCCGGAACAATTCATCCCCTTTTCATCTGCCTCATTTATCCATGGCTGTGTCCGGGTTCTGCTTCCTTTGTTCAACGGAAAGTGAGAGCAGCCTGACTTCTGGAGTCACAGCATGGCAGATTTGGCAACGACTGCCGGAGCTTTGCCCGATGGCGCATCGCTCCTCGACCGCAAGATGAAAAAAACCTCCGCTCGGGTCAGCGGCGCTGTGGTCCTGGTAGCGCTCTTGGGCGGCCTGGGCTTCATCGGCATCCACATTGCCCAGGATCTGGGCTCGATCACCATTGTCAGCGTCTGGCCGTATGTGCTGCTCGGCGTGGCCCTTCTCATCGCCCTTGGCTTTGAGTTCGTCAACGGCTTTCACGACACCGCCAACGCCGTAGCTACAGTCATTTACACCCATTCGCTTGACCCCAACATCGCCGTGGTCTGGTCGGGAATGTGCAACCTGGCCGGCGTGCTTACCTCCGCCGGCACGGTGGCTTTCACCATCATCACCCTGCTGCCGGTCGAGCTCATCCTGCAGGTCAGCGCGGGCGCCGGCTTCGCCATGGTCTTCGCCCTCCTTATCGCCGCCATCCTGTGGAATCTGAGCACCTGGTGGTTCGGGCTGCCGGCCTCCAGCTCCCACACCATGGTGGGTTCCATCATCGGTGTGGGTGTCGCCAACCAGTTGATGTCGATCCACAGCGGTACTTCCGGCGTGGACTGGGAACAGGCCACTAAAGTCTTCAAAGTGCTGCTTATTTCTCCGCTGGTGGGCTTTGGCTGCGCCTTCCTGCTGATGTTCCTTGCCAAGACGTTCATCAAGTACCCCGCTCTCTACACCGCGCCCAAGGACAACACGCCTCCACCGTGGCCCATTCGCGCCCTGCTGGTGCTCACCTGCACCGGCGTCAGCTTCTTCCATGGCTCCAACGACGGCCAGAAGGGCATGGGCCTGATCATGCTCATCCTCATCGGCACCGTTCCCACCGCCTATGCGCTCAACCACGCCGTCACCGGCCACGATATTCAGGAATTCATCGCTGCCTCTGAGCAGGCGGGACACATCCTCGACCGCCATGTGGATAAAACCGGCCTCCTGGGCGCAGACGCCCGCGCCGAAGTCACCGACTACATCCGCACCAAGCAATTGCAGCCCGACACCGTTCTGGCGCTGCGCGAACTGGTCGAGGACCTGAACCACGAAGTTGCGCTCTACAAGGAGTTCAAAGCCGTTCCCGCCAACCAGCAGACCAACGTCCGCAATGACATGTACGTGGCCAGCGAAGCCCTCCGGATCATGCAGAAGAACCACGATCCGGCCTTCACGCCTCAGGAGAGCGCGGCCCTCGCAAACTACAAGGGCAAGGTGGACAAGGCCACCAAGTTCATTCCCAGTTGGGTCAAGGTCGCCGTCGCACTGGCTCTTGGCATGGGCACCATGGTCGGCTGGAAGCGCATCGTGGTCACGGTGGGAGAAAAGATAGGCAAGGAACACCTGACCTATGCCCAGGGCGCCAGCGCCGAACTGGTTGCCATGGCCACCATCTTTGCCGCCGACAACTTCGGGCTGCCGGTCTCGACCACCCACGTCCTCAGCTCTGGCGTGGCCGGAACCATGGCCGCCAACCACAGCGGCCTCCAGATTTCCACCATCCGCAACATCGCCGCAGCCTGGGTTTTCACCCTCCCGGCGGCAGCGCTGCTCTCCGGGTCACTTTTCTGGCTCTTCCGCCAGTTCACTCACTAAAGCCCATTGTCTTCTGCCCTTTCGGGGCGTCCGGCAGCGCCGGGCGCCCTTTTTCCTGCCCCTGGATGCAGGTTAGACCCGCAATGAACAGGCAAGTCAGCTCTACTTCCGGTACCATACTTCAGGTACCTATTGCAGAATGAGCCTGAAAGCCAAGCTGGAAGCTGTCATCTACGCCGCGGAGGAGCCGGTCACACTGGCCCAGCTCACCGCACTCTTTGTCGCCGACGCCCTTGAATGGAAAGCGGAGCAGGAAACTGCGTCTTCTGAGCAGGCCGCTGCCGACGCTACCGCTGAATCTGACCAACCGATGACCAACGCGGAGTTCGCCTACCTGGAAATGGGGCAGGACCCTGCGGACGCGCCTGCGCCTGAACCAGCCGGTGTCCAGCTTGAATCCGCCGACGAGGTTGTCGCGGAGGCAGGCCCGGAGGAAAATCCCGAGTCCAGCGCAGAGGCCAGCCCGGAAACCAGCCCAGCGCCGGGCGCTGAATCTGTTGCCGAAAGCACGCCGGCCGCGGGTCCGGAAGCTCCCGCTTTGGAAGACCAGCCGGCGCCTGAAGAGGAAGTCTCAGAAGCCGACGCTGAAGCTGAATTGAAGCGCCAGGCTCGTTTGCGCGACCGCGAAGCACGAGCCATTATTCGTCAGCAACTCGACGAGTTGATTGCTACTTACGCCTCCGATGGCCGCGGCATCGAGATTCGCGAAATCGCCGGCGGCTTCCGCATGGCCACCAAGCCCGAGTGCCACGACGCCGTCCGTCTCTTTGTAAAAAGCCTCAAACCGGCCCTCCGGCTCTCCCTGCCCGCACTCGAAACCCTGGCCGTCATCGCCTACAAGCAGCCGGTCACCGCCCCCGAAGTCAATGAGATTCGCGGCGTGGATTCGTCCGGTGTCTTCGGTTCGCTGCTGGCCCGCAAGCTCATCGCCACGGCCGGGCGCAAGCAGGTCATCGGCCGGCCAATCCTTTACAAGACCACGCGCGAGTTTCTGCTCCGCTTCGGCCTCAAGGACGTCTCCGAACTTCCCTCCATGGAAGAGTTTGAAAAGATGGCCGCCAGCGAACTCGACGAACCGGAGCAGGAGAACGGCGAAGAAGCCGTGCCGCAGCAAAACGCGGATGCGGGCCAGGATTCCGCTCTCGAATTCGACGAAAATTCAGACGAGAATGATCCCGTCCGTCCAACAGAAGAACCAGACGCTGGCGCAGTGCCAGAGTCCGCCGAAACTCCCGCGGAGCAGGAGACCCCGGTTGCCGAAATGCCCGCCCCCATGCCAGCCGTGACGGCTGCCCAGAACACAGCGGAGACGCCAGCCGTGACGGCTGCCAACCCCTCCGGCGCAACCGAAGCGCCCGTAGAAGCCGAAGCGCCTGGGACCGATTCAGAGCCCCAGCATCGCCCGGCGGACTTGCATGCCGCGAACCAGCCGGCATCCCAGGCGGATTCCACCCCCGCAGAGGCCGCGCCTGCTGCGCCTTCCCCCACCGAGCAGGCAGAAATTGAGACGTTTTCCCATGACCGATGACCTCCGTAATGAACCGAATGAACCTGAATCGATAGATTCCCAAGCCGTACCTGAAACCGAGATCGATGTGCCCGCCACCGGCGAGCCTGTTGCCGGCGCCGAAGCCGCGTTTGAAGCGGAGATCGAAGCCGCGCCGGAAGCAGAACTCGACGCGGAAGAAGCCGAAGAAGCCGAAGAAGCAGAAGAAGTCGAAGCCGAAGACGGCCTCGAGTCGGAAGAAGACGAGCCGGAGCCCGAATTCACTCCCAAGCCGCGTCCTCCCGCCAAACTCGAACGGTTGCAGAAAATCCTGGCTCAGGCCGGCATAGCCAGCCGCCGCAAGGCCGAAGAAATGATCGAGCAGGGCCGGGTGCAGATCAACGGCAAGGTGGTCACCGAGCTGGGCACCAAGGCTGACGCCGGCCGCGACCATATCCGCGTCGATGGCAAGCTGCTCCAGGGTGCCGAGCGCCTCCGCTATTTCGTCCTCAACAAGCCCAAGGGCTTTGTCACCACGGTCAAGGACCCAGAGGGCCGGCCCACGGTAATGCAGTTCTTTGACAAGTTGAAGGAGCGCCTCTACCCAGTCGGCCGCCTCGACTACATGAGCGAGGGCCTGCTCGTGGTCACCAACGACGGCGAATTGGCAAACCGCCTCACCAAGGCTTCATCCGGCGTGGAAAAAACATACCTGGTCAAGGTTGCCGGCCAGCCCACGGAAGACGAACTCGACCTTCTGCGCGCGGGCGTCACAATCGAGCGCGGCAAGCCCGGCTCGGGCCAGGTGCGCACCTCTCCGGCCCGCATTCGCCAGGTTCGCCAGGGCGACAATCCCTGGTTTGAAGTGGTTCTCATCGAAGGCCGCAACCGCGAACTGCGCAAGATGTTCGAGGAAATCGGCCACTTTGTCGAAAAGATTCGCCGCGTGGGCTACGGTCCGCTCGTCCTCGACCAGGAGCCGGGAAACCTTCGCGAACTGCAGCCGGAAGAACTCGAACTGCTGCGCAAAACCGCCGAAGGCAAGCTGCGCAAGCCCAAAGCCAAGGAACTCCGCCGCCGCAATCTTCTGGATTCGCAGTTGCCCACGCTGCCGCCCCGCCGCACCATGCATCCGCGCCCGGCCAAGCAGGCGGAAGGCTCTCAATTTGAGCCTCAGCGTTTTGACACCCCGCCTTTTGAGCAAGGCTCTGCCGCGACCGGCCGGCCAGGCGAGTTCCGTCCCAAGAGAGCTTCCGGCCCGGGCCAGTTCAAGGCTCGTCCCGCTGGCCCGGCCAGTGAAAAATTCCGCCCGGCGCCCGGTCGGACTCCGGATCGTGGCCCGGCCCGTTCCGATGACCGCCCGCGTCACGCCCCCGGCGCAGGCCCGGCAAAGTTCGGTTCCGCACGCCCCGCCGGCCGCTCCTTTGACCGTCCCGATGCGCGCGACCGGTCCGCTGCACGCCCCGCTGCCCGCCCAGCCTGGAAGAAAGACGACCGGCCCACTTCACGCCCTCCGTCGCGTTTCGCGTCAGCCCCAACCGGGGAAGACAAGCCGTACGCCGACAGGCCGCGCACTGGTTCGGCTGACCGGGACGCTGCGGGAACTGGCAGAACCGGCGCAGGTCGCCCCTTTTCCGCCAAGCCCACCTGGAAGAAGCCGGAACGCCCGGAAAGGACGCCCTTCAAGCGTCCCCTCCCGCCACGTCGCGAGGATCGTGACATGGACGAGGATCTTGGCCCGGTGAAACCGCCAAACCTCCACATTGAGGAGATTCAGGCGTCGGATCGTTCGGAGCGTTACCCCTCCAGCCGGCCCAGCGGTCCCCGCTCGTACTCCGACCGTTCCGGTCCCAAGGGTTCCGGCCCCTACCGGTCCAGCGCACCCCGGCCAGCTTCAGACCGGTCCGGTTCAGATCGTTCCAGCGCGGAGAGGTCGCGGCCAGATCGTCCGTCCGCCGACCGCCCTGCTTCCAGCCGCCCTTTCAGCAGTGAGGGCGGCCTTCCACGCGCCTACACCACCAGCAGCGGCAAACCCCGCGCAGGCGGGGCACGGCCCAGCAGCAAACCAGGGGGCAAGCCGGCTGGCCGTTCCTATGGTTCCAGCTCCCGTTCCGGCTCCGCTCCTCGATCCATTGACCCGCGCACCGGCTCCGGCTACCGTCCCCAACCCGGAGGAAAGCGTTCGTTCGACGGCCCATCCGGCGGTCCCGCTAAGCGCCCCTTCAGTCGCGATCGGGACCCAGGTTCGTTTACGCCACGGCCCGGTTCCCGTTCGGGCCCTCGCCCATCCGGTTCGTCGCGGCCCTACACCCCGCGCACCGAGGGCGCATCCGACTACCGCCCCACCGAGCGGAAGCCGTATTCCAACTCCGCTTCCCGCGCCGAGAGGAAGGCTGGCCCCGGCTGGAAGCCCAAGCCCAGCTTTGGCGGTCCCGGGAAGTCCGCCTCCGGCTCGCATTCCAAGCCCAAGACCGGTGGCTTCTCCAAATCCGGCTACAAGTCGTCGGGCTATAAAGCCAAACCCGGAGGCTCGGGAGGCAAGCAAAGCGGCGGTCCACGTCCCGGCGGCAAGCGTCCCGGCGGCGCACCGGGCGGCAAAAGGCGCGGCTAGGGCGCAGTTCATCCGGCCCATGTCTCATTCTTTCCGCTTTTTTCTGCGGAAAGGATGGGACAGCGCCACACCATTCCGAGGCCGGAGCAAAGAGCCGCAGGAACCAACTGGTCTTGAGCCATGGCCGCGACGCTCTTTGCCACCACGAAGCCTGCGAACCATCGCCCCACGGTGGAAGACGATCGAAGTGCTTTGAAGCAACCCACCTTGCCCTCAGGCCGGTGCAAACCGATTACGCTCCTGCCGGCTAATGAAAAAATGCCAGTGGCGCGCTCCCTTCGTGATATCATCCCGGACGTACCCGCAAAGGGGCAACTTTGGGCGCGCTAGCCTCGATAGATACAGTTTGCCGCGTATTGTTTTGAGCAGCCCAAAGCATCACAGTCCCCACAGACTGGATCAAGATCGTGTTCGCCGGGTCTCTTGCGCGTTCGCCGCAGATCAGGAAGCCAAGCCCGCGTTCAATCGGGTTAACTCCCGGCGGAGCGCTGGATTCGCCACAAAATCCACCTAAGGAGCATCTGAAGAACCCATGAGGATTGAAAAAGCGACTTTCGGAGCCGGTTGTTTCTGGGGGGTAGAAGCGGCGTTTGCTGCCATTCCCGGCGTGTCGGACACGGCCGTGGGCTATGAAGGCGGTGCTCTGGATCAGCCCAGCTACAAGGACGTCTGCACCGACCAGACCGGCCACGCCGAGGTGGTCGAGTTGGACTTCGACCCCGACCAGGTTACCTACGAACATCTTCTTGACGCATTCTTTTCCCTGCACGACCCGACTTCTCTCAACCGCCAGGGCCCGGACTGGGGGACACAATACCGCTCCGCCATCTTCTTCCATTCGCCGCAGCAGGAAGCTCAGGCCCTCGCCAAGATTGAGCAACTCACCGCCCAGGGCCGCTTCAAGCCCAAGCGCATCGTCACCAGGGTCGAGCCCGCCCAGACCTTCTGGCGCGCAGAGGAGTACCACCAGCGCTACCTCGAAAAACGCGGCATGGCAACCTGCCATATTTAGAGGTTGGGGAACAGGAGCTAGGGAACAGGGAACAGAAAAGGCCACCCCTGAGGGTGGCCTTTTCAGGCAATTTCGCTTTACAGCAACAAGCGGAATACTGATCCGCTGTGGCCTACTGTTCCTCGGCCTCGGCGGCGCCGGTGGTCAGGGAAGGCGTCTCGACGGCCGCAACCGCAGCTGGAGTGTTCGTCGCCGTCCCCGGTTCGTCAAGCCACAGCCACACAATCCACCACACCAGCACGGCCAGGAACACCACCTTGTTGGCGTTCACCAGCTTGCCGCCCAGACCTATCACCCGCTCGTACTCCTGCTGCGTCTGGGGGTGCACCGTGCGGGCAATAACCTGCCACACTCCCTGGATGGCCAGCCAGGCGACGGCGGCCGTGGAGAGTCCAATGGCAATCTTCTGCGTGTGGCTCCGCCAGCCGGCCTTGAAGTGGCGGCCAAACAGCACCACCAGCAAGCCGGTTTCCACGGTGATCAGGTCCACCAGCGTGTCGCCCTTCTGGGCCAGCAACTGCATCAACTGCAGCTTTCCGATCAGCGTGTCCCATACCAGTTCCTTCCATACCGGCCATGGGCCCCACATCCGAACCGCCACGCCCGCCACGGCCAACACCACCACCGTCCCCACCAGCCAGAACTGTGGCCGGGCTCCTGAAAACGCCTGGCGTGCCACTTCGACCACCACCAGCAGATCAACGATCACCGCAATATCGGCCAGCGAAATGAAGATTGTCTGCAGGCTGATGACCGGCATGCGGCCCGACAGCAAAACTTCGGCCAGCAGCCGCAAGGTAAATAGAACGATGCTCGCGGTGAACCACGGATAACGCCGGATGCGGTCCCGGCCCATCAGAACCACGAGAAGAACCAGTTGCGCGGCAAAACTCAGCGTCCAGAGAACCTGGCGCGCAGAAAAAGCAAAATTGAGGTGCATTTGAACCTTGTCCGGGCCGCGTGTGGAAGATCTTCGCAGGCCCTCTTCCAGTTTAACCGCCCCGGTTCGGCACCTTCCTCGCTTTGGGCAACCGTCAGCACCGGTCCATCGCGGTTGCTGTCCGCGCAGGCCTGTTGCGCCACCCTCTCCGTAATGCAGCAGGCCTCATCTGGAGCGGGCGCTTTTGCGGTGCTGGAGCAGGCGTACCACGAGAGGTTTGACTGCGCCATATCCAGAGGAAGCCGAACCCGGTCTCCATTCCTGCGATGTCACGGATGTTCGTCACAGAGAGTTGGTTCAGACTCTGATACATTGGCCAGCTTGGGGGAAAGAATGAGAAAGCTGCTCGCAATTCTTCTTTGCATCATTTTTCCGGCGGCCGCATTTGCCGGAGACAACAGCTACAAGATTGGGTACGATGGCGGATCGATACCCGGCGCCAAGGCCGGAACCGAGATGAAGTTGTACCTCGACGGCGACAAAATCAGGATCATGAAGGATAAGACGGAAGTCGCGATCATTCCCGCCGCAGCCATCACGGAGATCAGCTACGGGCAGGATGTTCACCGGCGCATCGGGGCTGCCATCGGCATTGGCGTCTTTACCCTGGGCATTGGGGCGCTGATGGCGCTGACCAAGTCAAAGAAGCACTTTATCGGGCTTGTCTGGGATGACGCCGGCAAAAAAGGCGGATTTGCATTCCAAGCCGACAAGAACGACTACCGGGGCCTGTTGGCCGGTCTGGAAGGCATTACCGGGAAGAAGGCCGTCGACTCCGAGACCATGACCGTAAAGAACTAGGGGCGATGGACGCGGAGCGCATTCTCAGTCGACCGTCGGATGCAATGTAAAAGGCGCAGGCACCGCCTCCAAGCGGCGTTGACGTGCAATTCTGCGCACACCGCCCCTCGCGCGCGGCCGCACACAAATCGCGGCCGCCGCTGCACTTCTGGTTCTCAAGTCTTGTAGGGGCCCGGAATCTGGTTCGGCGCTCAGCCCTCAGCGGGAATCAAAGGACTGCGCGTTTTCCTATTTGTTCGCGCGCGCCGTCCAGGCGGCGAGGTACTGCTCGTCGCCGGGGGTCTTCGCCGCGATGGCCTGGTAGTATGCCACCCGCCTGGCCTGGAACGCCGCCGTCAACGCCGCGGGATCGGCCGCGTTGACTGCGCCCAGGGTCACAGGACCCCAGCCGCCGTCCTCGCCGATGGGCGTCGCACCGGGGGCAGCCAGGCTGTTCACCGCCTCCTGCAGGCAGCGTACGGCCGCACCCGTGCCGCCATTCACCGCGAAGTCGAACACCCGCTTGCACACATCGTCGGAGTTGACCTGCGCGAACCAATTGTCCCAGAAATGGTTCTGGTAGAACTGCTGAACCAGCGGCTCGCGCTCACCCTGGGGAACCGCTGCAATGGCCGCAAACTCCGTCGGCCAGGACGCGCTGTTGACGCCGCTGATGGCAAAAGCCCCGGGCGGGGCGTCCGGAACCTGCGCACAGGCGCGCTCGGAATCCTCGTTGTCCATCATCCAGTTGTAGGCGGTATTCCAATCTGCCATAGTCCCTCATCTTGCCTGAATTGTGTACATGGAAGCCGGTATGAAGGAGGGCCGATACGACGGAGGGATGGATCGAGAAGGATGTATGGTGCGCCCGGAGAGATTCGAACTCCCGACCTAACGCTCCGGAGGCGTTCGCTCTATCCAGCTGAGCTACGGGCGCGCATTACCAGCATACCGTACTTTGCCTTTTCCCATGCAAGCTCAACGTTTGCTGTGGCGTTCAGCCTGCCGCCGGTTCCGCGTTACGCTCGGCTTCGCGCTTTGCACGCAGTTCTTCCATCACCGATTGGATCAGCGCCTTGGCGCCTTCCATGCCGGCCAGAACAGCCTGCAGGTCCAGTGCTGGCTTGGCCGGATTGCGGCTCGAGGCGCAGTACACCCCGTGCTGGCCCACCATGATCAGCGAGTCGGTCAGCAGGTCCAGAGCCACCGCCAACCGGCCCCGCTCCAAGCCCATCATGAACTCGTGCCGTTCCAACTCCGCCCGCTTTTCATCAAAGATGTTCATCTGCCCAGCCTAAACGAAATGCACTGGGCCTCCCAAAACAAAGGATCAGGTCTGACCACAACCCGCTACTCCTCGTGCATTTCATCGTCCAGGTTGTCGAGCGCGGCGAGGGCTTCTTCCGGAACGTCCCATTGGCGGAGAATCTTGTAGATGACGCCGGTGGAGAAGCCCGCGGCGACCAGGCGGCGCATCACGCGGGCGGTCTCCTTTTCGTTCTCCGGCTTGCGGATGCGTTTGCGTTCCAGGTGTTCGCGGGCCAGGGCTTCTTCGTTGGTCTGCCCATAACGGGCTTCAAGGGTCTGGGTGATCAGCTCGGTGCCCACGCCCTTCTGCTGCAAATCCTGGCGGACGCGGCGCACCCCGAGCTTCTCGTTCTCCTGGCGCAGTCGGGCGTAGGTCTCGGCAAAGGCTGCGTCGTTCAGGTAGCCGTACTCGCGCAGGCGGGCCAGAACCGCCGCAATTGCGGCGTCGCCGCGTTCGCCCGGCTCGACCCGGCCGCCCATCAGGCGGCGCAGTTGGGCCTCGGTGCGCATCTGGCGGCCAAGAGCCCTGACGGCGTAGTCAAACAGCCCGGCCTCATTCAGAACGGGGCGCGGTTTTGCGGACTTGCGTGCAAAAGTCATGAGGGCCTGTTTCGTGCGATTCAGCGTAAAGAGCAACCGCGGGTCTCTTTCGAAACCGCCCTGTGGCAGCCCACCGACCGCGCTGCGCTCAGGGAGAAAATGACTTGTGGAAGCTCCTCACCAACAGGATACTCATGCGGTCCGGGGGAGCGAGCCGGATTTCAGTTGCACAACTGTCCAGCCGGGATTTTTCTCCATGTCAGAGCACGGCTTTCGTCGCGCCGAAAGGCTTCCCCTGAGCCAAATTGAGCCCAGGAAACACCTCAAAAAGGAGATGCCGGCCGCGATGACCTCAAAGGGCATAGTCGCTGACCGGCATCGGAACCAAGGCTACCTTGATCGAGTTCCGTTTCGTGCTCAACAGCTACGACGGAAACTCCAGAAACGCATCTTTCTCTTCGGCCCCGGCTTGTTTCTTGTCTTTTTCGGCATGAATCCATGCCGCCGGAGCCAATCCCTCGTCATTCAATCAAGCCAACTCTGCGCCGCTTCCCAACCTCCGCCGGAGATCGTCTCCCGCCTGGCGCGGCAGGGAGCATTCCTTCTATCGGCAGAAAGAGTCAAAGTGACCAGCTGGGCACGGAGCCGGGAACCGCGGCGCCGGAAAAAGCGATGGGTCCGTCCCATTGTGGAACCAGGAAACCGCCTTTGGGGTGCGCTTGCGGGCTCGCGCCGTTCTCGTGATGGCCAAGCAGCACCTTCTGAATCTCGCGCCGCGCCTCGGCACGGTCCATGCGGGTTTGCCGCTCCCAGAACATGATGAATCCCTGGCCGCACACGCAGCAATGCGCCTCGGCATTTCCATTTGTGCTTTTGCAAAGTACCTGCATCGGTTTCCCCCACTCCGGCCGGACCAGTTCCCGCCACGGAGATAACGGTAGCCAAAACGTCTGATAACAGGCCATTCCCCATCCCGGCAGGAGCAGCGGTCTTTTGGGGGAGGGATTGATCCCCTGTTTGTGGGATAAAACGGCCCCGGAGCCGGCGGAGATTCGAGAGAAAGGCGTCGGACTGCTCGACTTGAGGCCCTCGATCCTTCTATCCTCAAAGTGTTGGCCGTGCTTCTCCTCATGGCGCGGCCCCACTGGACCCCGACCTATCATGAGCACGAAGACGATTGCCGTATACCTGCCCGACGGGGCCATTCGCGAAGTGCCCGCCGGAACGACGCCCCTTGAGATTGCCAACTCCATCTCGCCACGGCTGGCCGCGGCCTCCGTGGTGGCCCGCCTGACGCCCGTCGCCGGCACAGCCCAGGAAAAGCCGGCCCACGACAGCGAGTCTGTGGAAGCCGCCATGTATGCCGCCGAAGACGCGGCCGCTCCGCGCTTGGTGGATCTGGCCACGCCGCTCACCGCGGACACACGCCTGGAACTAGTCACCGAGAAGGACCCCGAGGCGCTCAAGGTGGTTCGCCACTCCGCCGCGCACGTGCTGGCCACGGCGGTGCTTGAGCTGTTTCCCGAGACCAAGCTGGGCCACGGCCCTGCCACCGACTCCGGCTTCTTTTACGACTTCCATCGCGAAAAGCCCTTCACGCCCGAAGATCTGGTGCTCATCGAAGCCAAAATGGCCGAGGTGGTGGCCCGCGACGAGCCGTTTCAGCACGAATTCGCTCCGAGAGATAAGAGCCTGGAAGGCTTTGAGCGCGACGGCGACTTCATGAAGACTCACTTCGTCACCAAGTTCACCGTGCCCGGCGACGAAGTCAGTTTTTACCGCAATGGCGAGTTCGTGGACTTCTGCCGTGGTCCGCATGTGCCCTCGACAGGCCGCGTCAAGGCCGTCAAAATCACCAACCTGGCCGGCGCATACTGGCTGGGCGACGAAAAGAATCCGCAGTTGCAGCGCATCTACGGCACGGCATTCTTCAGCAAGAAGGATCTGGATGCGCACTTTGCGCGCCTCGAGGAACTGGCCAAGCGCGACCATCGCCTGCTGGGCAAGCAGCTTGACCTCTTCAGCATCCAGGAACTGGCCGGCCCGGGACTGGTCTTCTGGCACCCCAAGGGCTCCATGGTTCGCAAGGTGATGGAAGACTGGATGCGCGACGAATGCCTGCGCCGCGGCTACTCGCTGGTCTTCACTCCGCACGTCATGCGCCGCGAACTGTGGAAGATCAGCGGCCATGATGGGTATTACGCCACCAACATGTACACCCCCATGGAACTGGACGACGCGGAATATCGCCTCAAGCCCATGAACTGCCCCGGTCACATTCTCATTTACAAGAACTCGCCCAAGAGCTATCGTGACCTGCCCGCGCGCTACGCCGAGTTAGGCAATGTCTACCGTTACGAGCGCTCCGGAACCATGCACGGCCTGTTGCGCGTGCGCGGCTTTACGCAGGACGATGCCCACATCTTCTGCACTCCCGGCCAGATTGAAGATGAAGTCGTGGCCTGCATCGACTTTGCCGAGGCCGTGTTGAAGACCTTCGGCTTTGAGGAGTTCAAGGTCGAGCTATCCACCTGGGATCCGAATGATCGCGCGAACTATGCCGGCTCGGAAGAGAACTGGAACCTGGCAGTCGGCGGCCTGGAGCGCGCGCTCACCCGCAAGGGAATCGCCTATAAGACCATCCCCGGCGAAGCCGCCTTCTACGGTCCCAAGATCGACATCAAGCTCGTCGATGTGCTGGGCCGCCTGTGGCAGCTTTCCACCGTGCAGTTCGACTTCAACCTGCCGGCGCGTTTCGAGTTGGAATACGTGGGCGAAGACGGCGAGCGTCATCAGCCGGTCATGGTTCACCGCGCCCTGTTCGGCTCGGTGGAGCGGTTCTTCGGCGTCCTCATCGAGCACTACGCCGGAGCCTTCCCGCTGTGGCTGGCGCCGGTGCAGGTGGGCCTGGTGCCCATTAGCGAACGGCATCATGAATATGCGAAGAAGGTCGAAGCCGAACTCAAGGCTGCAGGTCTGCGCGTCGAGGTCGACGACCGCAACGAGAAGATGAACGGCAAGATTCGCGACTTCGCCAACCAGAAGACGCCGTACATTCTCGTCTTCGGCGACAAGGAAGAAGCGGCAAACGCCGTCAGCGTCCGCACCCGCGCCAAAGGCGACCAGGGTTCCATCCCCTTGGCCGACTTCATCGCCAAGGCCAAGGCGCTGGTGGAAGGGCAGTCCACGGAATTGTAGAAGTTTTCTGAATTCCTATAGGTCTGCGCGAGGATGTAAGAGGAGGCTTTTCCGCCAAGGGGAAGCCTCCTTTTACGTTTTCCCCTCTGTGACGCGGCAGAGAATTCTGTGGCGAAAGCCCGCAATGCGGAGGATACTGTCTCCATGGCAACGCAGCCCGCTTTCGATCAACCTGTCTCTGTCGAACAGTACCTGTCGACGGTCTTCGAGCACGACTGCGAGTACGTGGACGGGATCATCGAGGAGCGCGACTTGGGCGAGTTCGAGCATGCCTTCCTGCAAGGAATTCTGGTTGCTCTATTCAACAATCACCGTGTGGAATGGGGCATTGTTTGCCTTCCAGAGCAGCGCGTCCAAACCCAGTCGGACCATTTTCGCGTTCCCGACGTCACCATCCTGCGCACAGGCACGCCCAGGGAGCGCATCCTCACCCACCCTCCGCTTTTGGTGATTGAAATCCTGTCGCCGGAAGATACATTGCGTCGCACGGCAGCCAAGGCAGCAGAGTATCTCGCTTTTGGCATTGAGCATGTCTGGATCGTCGATCCCAATGCCCGCGTCGGCTATCGCGGCGCAGCAAATGGCCTGGAACTGGCCCGCTCCGGCGAACTCGCAATTCCCGGCTCGCCCATCCGCATCGTCCTGGCCGACTTGTTCGCCGAACTGGACCGGGCGTAACTCGGTCCAGTTCGCTAACTCCGCTAACGCGCCCAGCGCTGCCCAACTCGCTGCCTCAAGCGTTGATCGCCATTCCCTCGACAGCTCCGTAGGCGTCCAGCAGCGACTCGGCCAGGGTTGGATGCGCGTGGATGGTGAACATCATTTCTTCGACGGTCCCTTCCAACTCCATCACCGCAACCGCTTCGGCAACCAGTTCCGTCGCCTGCGGTCCCAGGATGTGCACGCCCAGAATCTCGCCGTATTTTGCATCGGAAACGATCTTCACGAACCCGTCGTGATTGCCCACGATGGTGGCCTTTGCATTTCCCGCGAATGGGAACTTGCCCACCTTCACGTCGTAGCCTTTTTCCCTGGCCTGCGTCTCCGTCAGCCCCGCTGACCCGATCTGCGGCTCGGTATAGGTGCAGCCGGGAATGCGATCGCGGCGCACGGGGCGGAACTTGCGGCCGGCGATTTTGGCTACGGCTACCATGCCGCTCATCGCGCCCACATGGGCCAGTTGCGGCAGCCCGGCCACAATGTCGCCGATGGCAAACACGCCCGGCTCCGCGGTTTCCTGGGCCTCGTTCACCTTCACCAGTCCGCGTTCAACCTCGACCCGCGTCTTCTCCACGCCAATGTCGTTCGTTCGTCCCGCGCGGCCCACAGCCACCAGAACCTTGTCGGCTTCTTTCACCTGCGTCTTGCCGTTCGAGTCGGTAAAGGTCACCTTCACGCCGGCCTCGGTCTTCTCCACCTTCTCCACCCTGGCGCCGGTATTCACGTCGATGCCGCGCTTTTTGAACAGCCGGGTGATCTCCTTGGAAATCTCCTCGTCTTCCACAGGAACCACGCGCGGCAGGAATTCGACCAGCGTCACCTCTGACCCGAAGGTGCGGAACAGAGAGGTGAACTCCATGCCCACCGCGCCCGCGCCAATCACGATCAGAGACTTGGGAACCTGGTCGAGCGAGAGGATTTCGACATTGGTCAGAATGCGGTCGTCCGCTTCCAGTCCGGGCAGCATCTTGGCCGCGGAACCAGTGGCCAGAATCACGTTCTTCGCCATCACCTGGCTCGCCGCGCCGCCCTCGCCCGCGGCGGTGACATCAATCGTGTGTACGCCGTCCTTGGCCGGGCCGGTCAGCCGCCCGTAGCCTGCGATCACGGCAATCTTGTGCTTTTTCATCAGGAATTCAAGACCCTTTACGTGCTTGCCAATAATGGCGTCCTTGCGCTTCAGCACCGCGGTCCAGTCCAACGAGGGCGTCCCGATGCCCGCAATGCCGAACTCCGCGCCGTGCTGCAGATGGTCCCAGATCTCGGCGTTGAACAGCAGGGCCTTGGTGGGAATGCAGCCCACGTGCAGGCAGGTGCCGCCCAGTTTGGGGGCCGTCTCGATCAATGCGACTTTCAACCCATACTCCGCGCCGCGAATGGCCGCCGTGTAGCCGGCCGGGCCGCCGCCAATGATTGCCACGTCGTAAATCGTATCTGCCAAGGGAACTCCATTCCGGGGCGCTGCCCTCGCAGGGGAGCACCGCCTAACCACCGCTTAGTTTAAATGGCCGCCGCGTTTTCCCCGGCGTTGGGCTTTCCGGTTTGTGGTACTCTGGCGACGCTATAGCAAAGGAGGACGAAATGCAGCGCAAGCTCCTTCTGACCGCAATCTTGCTGGCGGCTGGCATGGTTGCCCTGCCCGCCCAGCAATCAGACAGCGGAGCCCCTCCTCTCTACCACAACACCTATACCCATCTCGGCCTGGTTTTCGTTACGCCGGTTGCCGGCGCGCCTTTCTCCGCAACCGTCCTCATCGAGAACCAGCGGCCTCTTCCCGATGGCACAGTAGAAACCCTGCACACCATCAACTTGATCGGCCGCGACTCTCTGGGGCGTATCCACGGCGAGAATCGCGGCATGATGCTGGAGTCGTTCCACGGCACTCCACCGCTCCGCGAGGTGCACATCTTCGATCCACAAACCCGCCTGAACAC
>JBEKTB010000048.1:0-21043 GCA_049516495.1 Occallatibacter sp. | reverse complement strand
GCCTTCCAGATCGCCCAATCCGGCCGTCCGGGCCCGGTGCTCGTCGACATTACCAAAGACGCGCAGCAGGCCACGGCCATCTTCGACTATGCCGCTGCCAAGCCGCGTCCCCATCGCCCCCATCCCATGCTTAAGGTGGACGAGTACGGCCTGGAGCAGGCCGCCGAACTTATTCGCCACGCCAAGCGCCCCGTCATATTGGCTGGCCACGGCGTTTCCGAATCCGACGCCATGGAGCAGCTGCGCACTCTGGCTGAGCGCGCGCAGATCCCTGTCGCGCTCACCCTGCTGGGTCTCGGCTGTTTTCCCGCCTCGCACCCGCTCAACCTGGGCATGATGGGCATGCATGGCGAATCGTGGGTCAATCACGCGATTCAGGAAGCCGACCTGCTGATCGCCTGCGGCATGCGGTTCGACGACCGTGTCACGGGCTCCACTTCAACCTACGCCACCAAGGCCAAGAAGATTCACATCGAGGTCGATCCCGCCGAGATCAACAAGAACATCAAGGTCGATGTGGCCCTGGTCGGCGACCTGCGCGGAGTGCTGGAAGGCCTGCTGCCCCGCATCCCCGGCCGCGACGGCTCCGCATGGCTGAAGAAGATCGATGCCAGCAAAGGCGCGTCGGCCGTGCGCGACATCAAGAACCTGCCCGACTTGGGCCACCTCTACGCGGCGCATGTGATTCACGACATCTGGCGCATCACCGCCGGCAACGCCATCGTGGTCACCGACGTGGGCCAGCACCAGATGTGGGAGGCGCAGTACTACCATCACGAACAGCCGCGCACCCTCATCACCTCCGGCGGCCTGGGGACAATGGGGTTTGCGCTGCCCGCGGCCATCGGCGCCAAGTTCGCCTGCCCGGACAGGGAAGTCTGGGTCATCGCCGGCGACGGCGGCTTCCAGATGACCTCTTCTGAGCTTTCGACCATCGCCCAGGAAGGCATCAAGATCAACATCGCCATCATCAACAACGGCTACCTGGGCATGGTGCGCCAGTGGCAGGAATTCTTCTACGAGCGCAACTACGAAGCCACGCCGCTGGTGAGTCCGGACTTTGTCAAGCTGGCCGACGCGCACGGCATCGCCGGCCGCGCCGTCCGCACCCGCGCCGATGTGGCGTCAGCCGTTGAAGAGGCGCGCTCGGCTCCCGGCACGTTTTTGCTCAACTTCATGGTTGAAAAGGAAGAGTCGGTTTACCCCATGATTCCCGCCGGCTCCGCACTTCACGAAATGATCCGCCGCCCCGACCGCGATCCCCTGGAAGAATCGCCGGATGACAAGTAGTTACGGAGTGAACAGTGGACAGTGGTCAGTGAACAGTTGAGATCACCGTTCGACAAGCCGCGTTGCTGCTCCGAAGCGCACATCAGTTCACTGGTCACTGTTCACTGACCACTGTTCACTGTCCACTGAAAGGCTTTTATGCTGCACACATTCGTCTCATACGTTGATGACAAGCCCGGCGTCCTGACCCGCGTTGCCTCACTCTTCAGGCGCCTCAACATCAATATCATGTCGCTCACCGTCGGCCGCAGCGAGCGGGCCGGATTCTCCCGCATGACCATCGTCTGCGAAGCTTCAGCCGAGGCCGGCCATCGCATCCGCGCCAGCCTGTTTAAACTGGAGAATGTGGTCGATGTGGACGACATCGCCCAGGCGCCGTCCGTTACCCGCGAACTTGCGCTCATCAAGGTGGCCGCCACGCCCACCGACCGTTCTTACATTTTCGAACTGGTCGAGGTTTTTCGCGCCCGCATCGTCGACCTCGCGCCGGAATCGCTGATGATTGAAATCACAGGCGTGGAGAGCAAGATCGAGGGCCTGATCCAGATGCTCAACGAGAGCGAGGGCCGGGTGCTTGAGATTTGCCGCAGCGGCAAGATGACCATGCGCCGCGGCCAGCACACCAGCCGCGTCCTGCGCGCAATGGACGCGGGCGAACCCGACCAGTCCGAGCAGGAAGCGCCGGAGACTTTTGAGGAAGGCGCAGCCGTCGAGCCGGAATAACCCCGCCCGCGCGGCCGCTGCCGGAACTGCAATGAACCAGCTTTCAACCACTGCAAGCAAAAAGGAAAACAAGAGAAAATCATGGCCACGACTTATTACGATCACGATGCCGACCTCACCCTCATCCAGGCAAAGAAGGTAGCCATCATCGGCTACGGCTCCCAGGGCCACGCCCATGCTCTCAACCTGAAGGACTCAGGCGTCCAGGTAAAGGTCGGCCTCGCCGCCGGCTCCAAGTCCGTCGCCAAGGCACAGAAAGCCGGCCTCGAAGTCGGCACGGTTGCCGATGTCACCAAGTGGGCTGACGTGGTGATGGTTCTGGTTCCCGATCAGACCGCGGCCAAGTTGTATGCCGAAGAAATCGGGCCGAATCTGGCCGACGGCAAGCTGCTCCTGTTTGCGCACGGCTTCAACATCCATTACAAGACCATCGTTCCGGCAGCCGGCATCGACGTGGGCATGGCCGCGCCCAAGGCTCCCGGCCATCGCGTGCGCGAAGTCTTCACCGAAGGCGGCGGCGTGCCCTGCCTCATCGCCGTCCACCAGGACGCCACCGGCAAGGCCCACGCCCTCACCCTCAGCTACCTCAAGGGCATCGGCGGCACGCGCGCCGGAGTCCTCGAAACCACATTTAAGGAAGAAACCGAGACCGACCTCTTCGGCGAGCAAGCCGTCCTATGCGGCGGTGTGAGCGCCCTCATCAAGGCTGGATATGAAACTCTCACCGAAGCCGGCTATCAACCCGAGAGCGCCTACTTCGAGGTTCTGCATGAATTGAAGCTGATCGTCGACCTCATCTATCGCGGCGGCCTGGCTTACATGCGCTACTCCATCTCCGACACCGCCGAGTGGGGCGACTACGTCTCCGGCCCGCGCGTCATCAACGAAGAGAGCCGCAAGGCCATGAAGCAGATCCTCACCGAAATCCAGAACGGCGAATTCGCCAAGCGCTTCCTCGCCGACCAGAACTCCGGCCGCAAGGAATTTCTGGCCTTCCGCGAAGCCGAAGCCAAGCACCCGGTGGAGATCGTTGGCAAGCAGCTTCGCGCCGCCATGCCCTTCCTCGACCCGGTCACCGTGGAAGAAGTGGCAAAGACCCGGTAACGCCAACCCGATAACTTTAACTCCCCAGGTCTCCAAATGGAGACCTGGGGAATCCGCCCTCCAATGTCTCCGTTCGGACCAGCCCAGGTTCGTCGTAAGCGCCGTCATCTACTCGCGTCTGAAGGGCAGTGGTATCGTTCAATCATGCCAAAAACTAAACCGACGGGGTGGGTGGGGCGAGCCGTTTGGTTCTTTTGCAGAGCCTGGCTTGTATGTGGCCTTGTTACTCTCGTGTTGGGTTTTGGATTTGTGATGTATACGTCGATGTGGCTGTTCCGCAGCGTTCCGGGGCGGGGCACAGTCATTGATCTGATCCCACAGAGTGATGCCGATGGCAACATCAATTACTCAGCTCGTTTCAGATTCAAAGCAAATGACGGAAGGGTCTACATTGCGACAGCGGGTGTCGCCACGAATCCTCCCAGCTTCGAAATTGGCGAAGACGTTCGCGTGCGCTATCTCCCCACCGACCCTATGTCTGCAAAGCTGTCTTATTTTTGGCAATTGTGGTTTGAAACCGTGCTGTGCGCTGGCCTAGGAGTGCTCTTCACCGGGGCAGGATACTTCCTGCTTCGACGTGAACGACGCTCCTCTTTGCGCTCAACGCAGCCGCGTCCTGCATCAGCATCCAGCTAACCCTAGCAGTCGCGCTGTTCAATGGGTTGGCACTTCGTCGGGTGATGGTCTGCCAGGCAATTGTCCCGCAGTGAACAAGGTCATTGCTGAAGGCAGAACTCAGAATCAGCACAACAATCTACGCGCGATGTTTTGTGCGCTCATCTTATTGACCTTGACTGTCGTACGAGAAATGAGGCGCCCAAATTCACTGCGGCGTAATAATCCCGCCCAGCGCGTGACGCCGGGGCAGCACGATGCCGCGATGATCTACTTCGGCGGCAGGTCCGCCGGCGCCGGCCTGCTTGAGAGCAGGCAAGCTTGCCCGCGCAATCAACTTCCCGCCGCACGCAGGACACCAGTCCGCAATGACCTTTTCGTCCAGAACTGCCCGGCACTGGCTGCAAATCCGTTCCATATCCGAAAAGTCTACCGCATCGTGCCGCGATTCGCCTGCCACCCGCACGCATACACTGGAGATATGCACCCTCCCGTCCGCCTGGTGGCCATCGACATGGACGGCACCCTGCTGCCGACCTTTGCCAAGCAGATCAGTTCACGCACCGCGCGGGCGCTCAAGGCTGCGCAGGAGGCCGGAATCACGGTGGCCATCGCCACCGGCCGCCGCACCGCCTACACCGCGCCCCTGCTTGAAGGGCTGGGTCTGCGAGCGGATATGCCGCTCATCACGTCCAATGGAGCAGTGATCCGCACGCTGGGGGGCGACCCCATCGACCGCTGCCAGCTTGAGTCGCGGGTGGCGCGCGGCCTGTGTGGGCTCATGAGGGAGTTCGGGGCCGTGGTGTTTACCTTTGACCGTCCGGGGCGCGGCGAACTGGTACTCGAAGACCTCGAACAGGCGCATGGGCGCATCGCCCTCTGGGTCGAGGCCAACCGAAACGCCATTGAGGTGGTCAAGCCGCTGGAAGATGCGCTCCGGGACGGGGAGGACCCGATCCAGGGCATGGTGACCGGAAACCTGGGCAAGATGCGCACGGCCGAAAAGGCGCTCGAGGCCAGTTCGTGGTCCGGCTCCTGCGAGTGCATCAAGACCGAGTACCCGGGCCGCGACCTGTCGATTCTGGACCTGCTGCCGGCCGGCGTTTCGAAAGGCTCGGCGCTGGAACGGTTGGCCGCGCGCCTGGGCGTGGACCGCAAAGAGACCATGGCCATTGGCGACAACTGGAACGACGTCGATATGCTGGAGTGGGCCGGGCAGGGAATCATGATGGGCAATGCGGCTGTCGAGTTGCGCACCCTGGCCAAAATGCGCGGCTGGAAGCAGGCCCCGCCCAACGACCAGGACGGCGTGGCCGTGGTGCTTGAAGCTGCCGTAGCCAAATGCGCGGCCGTTCAAGCAGATGCTAAAATCTGACCGTCGAAGGCAGGCAGGCGGGAGCCGACCGGGCAGACCGGCAGGGAAGCTGGCCCGGGCTTGGCCGGTTGCGGTAAAAGTTCGGCTTTGTAACAGGGCAGGACTTGAGTCGTGCCGCAAATGTGAATCAATGAACGCGGGGCTTTAGCCCATGAGGTACCGTTTTTGCACCAATCGCTCAACATTCGCGCGCTCATCGCGGCCTTGGTGGCTCTCGCATCCCTGGCCCCTGCCGCCCGTGCGGCCGAGCGCATCACCCTGCGCAACGGCTTTGAGATTCGCTGCGACCATCACACCCCGGTCGAGGATCGCGTCCGCCTCTACCTGAGCGCCGGGGAAGACAACTACATCGAATTCCAGCCTGAACAGATCGCCGCGGTCGAATCGGTTCCCGACCCGCCGCCAGCGCCCAAATCCGCCGATCTGCCGACGCCCGCCGCCGGCTCCGATCCCTTCCCCACATCCGCAGCCGACGCCAAACTCTCTCCCGCCGATCTGCACGAGATGCTCACCAAGGCCGGCCAGGAGCACAACCTGGATGTGGATCTGCTCGCCAGCCTTGTGAAAGCAGAGAGCGGCGGAAATGCCCGCGCCGTCAGCCGCGCCGGAGCCCGCGGCTTGATGCAGCTTATGCCCGGTACCGCCAAAACCCTGGGCGTCGAGGACAGCTTCAAGCCCGACCAGAATGTGCGCGGCGGTTCCACTTATCTTGATGGGCTGCTTACCCGCTACCACGACAACATGGCCCTGGCCCTGGCTGCCTACAACGCCGGCCCGGAGGCGGTCGACCGGTACCATGGCATCCCGCCCTACCACGAGACCCGCGCTTATGTGGCCTGGGTGATTCACGAGTTCAACCGCCGCGTGCTGGCGCGGGAGGCCGCAGCCCGTCAGGCGGTGCGAGCCGCGGTTTCGCAGGCCGCCGCATCCCCTGAACAGGCAAGCCGCTAAGAATAAAGGCAAGCCGATAAAATTCTCTGACTAAATTCCAAAACCCCTCTAAAATGCCTGAGAATGCCATTGAAGGAGCCTCGCCGTGTCCCCAAGTGAAAATCGCCGCTCTCTTAACGATTCTGTAGCACGCCAGTTAGCCAACACCACAAAGACCGTCCCCCAACTCACCGCCATTACCCCCCGCTGGCTGGTTCAACTGCTGTCCTGGGTTCCGGTCGAGTCGGGAACTTATCGGGTCAATGCGGTCAAGAAGGAACAGGTCACCGAGGTTGTCTGCGGCTCCCGCGACGAGCGTAAGCTGCCGGAGACCTTCGTCGATTACGTGGAATCGGCGCGCGAGTATTCCCTCAGCGTCATCTCCACCATCGTCGATGTGCACACCCGCGTCTCCGATCTATACAGCCATCCCCACGACCAGATTCGCGAGCAGCTTCGCCTCACCGTCGAAAAGGTCAAGGAGCGCCAGGAGAGCGAGCTGATCAACAACGCCGACTACGGCCTGTTGAACAATGTCGCTCCCGAATTCCACCTCAAGGCGCGCAAGGCCGCGCCCACGCCCGACGACCTGGACGACCTGCTGGCCAAAATCTGGAAGGAGCCGGCGTTTTTCCTGGCTCATCCCCGCGCCATCGCCGCTTTTGGCCGCGAGTGCACGCGCCGCGGCGTTCCTCCGCCCACCGTCACCCTCTTCGGTTCGCCCTTCCTTACCTGGCGCGGCGTTCCCCTCATTCCCTCTGACAAGCTGACCGTCGACGCCGCCGGCAAAACCAGCATCCTGCTGCTGCGCACGGGCGAGAAGCGCCAGGGAGTGGTCGGCCTGTTCCAGCCCGGCCTGCCCGGCGAACAGACTCCCGGCCTCTCGGTCCGCTTCATGGGAATTGATCGCAGTTCCATCGCTTCCTACCTGGTTTCTCTCTACTGCTCGGCCGCCGTACTCACAGAGGACGCCCTGGGCGTTCTGGAGCAGGTCGAGGTCGGTCACTACCATGAGTACAAGTGAACCCAATCCGACCCTCGAACTGGATGAGGCGGCCATATCCGCTGCCAGGCAAGCGGTAGCCGCCGCGCTTCCTGACGTGGCCACCCTCACCCAAATGGCGAACGCCTATTTCCGCGCCCTGCCCGGCCAGACTCTGCCCGGACTGGACGTGGCGACGGGTTCTTCGCTCGCCGCCGCTCAGCCCGTTTCAGCCTCGGATAGCTCAAGTCCCGGTTTTGGGACCTGGGATTCGCCCGCCGCTCAGGCCTCGCAGTTCGGCGTTCCCGCGCCGTCCATTCCCGGCCCCATTCCCGCTTCGGTTCCCATGCAGAACGTCTTTCCGGCCAATCCCTCTGCCTTTCCACAGTTCGGAGTTGCTGCGCCGTCGGTTCCCTCCATTCCATCCATCGACAAACTCCCCACCGAGGCCGATCTGGCGCGGCTTTCGACGGTTGACTCGGCCAGTACCGGCCTTCCTGCCGGCCTGCCCGCCGAAGCCGGCCTTGTCGGCCTGAGCCCGATTGTTTCTCCTTTTGCTGTCTCGCCCTACGATGCACCAATTCCGGCGAGCTACTCCACTGCAACTCTGCCCGCATCGCCCCAGGCCGCTCCGGCCCAGGCAGCGCCCGCACAGCCCGTCCCTGCGCCGGAAACCTCGACGCAATTTCCGCTGTCGCCCTTCAGCCTGCCGCTGCCGGAGTTTTCCTTTCCATTTGCAAACTTCGGGGCCCCGGATTTTCAGGCCGCCCTGCCCACCATTCCGCCTCTGCCCGCCCTGGCCAACGACGATCTGGCCAAAACGGCCTTGACCGCGGCCTCGCAGTACTACTTCCTTGAGCAGGCTGGCGCGCTTTCGCAGCCGATTGGCGCCGCTCCTTCCCCATACAGCGCCCGCCAGGTCGAGCCTGCCCTGCTGCCGGAAACCGACCAGCGCCATCGCCCCTTCGACGTCACCTCCATCCGTCGCGACTTTCCCATCCTCAACGAGAAGGTCAACGGCCGCCCGCTCGTCTGGCTTGACAACGCCGCCACCACGCAAAAGCCGCAAGTGGTGATCGATCGCCTCTCCTGGTTCTACGAGCACGAAAACTCCAACATTCACCGCGCGGCCCACGAGCTTGCCGCCCGCGCCACCGACGCCTACGAGGACGCGCGCAACAAGGTCGCTCACTTCCTCAAGGCTTCCACCTCCAAAGAGATCGTCTTTGTTCGCGGCGCCACCGAGGCCATCAACCTCGTCGCGCAAAGCTGGGGCCGCCGCTTCATCGGCAAGGACGACGAAATCGTCATCAGTTGGATCGAACACCACGCCAACATCGTTCCCTGGCAGATGCTGGCCCAGGAAAAAGGCGCGCGGCTGCGCGTCATCCCCGTCGACGACACAGGCCAGATCCTGCTCGACGAGTACCAGAAGCTGCTCAATGAGCGCACCAAACTGGTTTCGTTCGCACAGGTCTCGAATGCGCTGGGCACTGTCACGCCGGTCAACGCCATGGTCCAGATGGCGCACCGCTACGGGGCGCGCGTGCTGGTCGATGGCGCCCAGGCCGTATCCCACATGCCCATCGATGTGCAGGAGCAGGACTGCGACTTCTTCGTCTTCTCCGGGCACAAGGTTTTTGGGCCCACCGGCATCGGCGTCGTCTATGGCAAGCAGGATGTGCTGGCCGACATGCCCCCCTGGCAGGGCGGCGGCAACATGATCGTCGATGTCACCTTTGAGAAGACCAGCTACCAGGCGCCTCCGGGCCGTTTTGAAGCCGGCACCGGCAACATCGCCGACGCCGTCGGCCTGGGCGCGGCCATTGCCTATGTCGAGCGCATCGGCATGGAAAACATCGCCCTCTACGAGCACGACCTTCTGCTCTACGCTACAAAGGAGCTGCTCAAAGTTCCCGGCCTGCACATCATCGGCACCGCCAAAGAGAAAGCCGGCGTGCTGTCCTTCGTCCTCGACGGCTATCGCACCGAGGAAGTAGGCGCAGCGCTCAACAAGGAGGGAATCGCCGTCCGTTCCGGCCATCACTGCGCGCAGCCTGCCCTGCGCCGCTTCGGCCAGGAAACAACCGTCCGCCCGTCGCTCGCCGTCTACAACACCTACGACGACATCGACGCCCTCATCGCCGCCCTGCGCCGCCTGCGCTAGTCCGTCAAGCTCTCGCCAAACCCGACCCCGCTGCGCTCGGTAGAATGAGAGGAGATTGCAGCGGAACGGAGAACTCTTGAAGAGCAGACAGTGGATTCTGGGTTTGGTGGTGCTGGCCGCGCTGGTGGCGCTCATCATTTGGGGACACGACAGGATTCACTTCGACTTCGGCGTCTTCCGTTCCCAATTGGCCCAGGCCGACTGGCGCAAGATCGGCATCGCCATCGGTTGCATCTACCTGGGTTACGTCTTCCGCTCCGTGCGCTGGGCTCTGTTGCTGCGGCATAACAAGAAGGTGCCACCGCTTTCGCTGCTGGGAACGCAGGTCATCGGCTTCACCGCCGTCGCGCTCATCGGCCGTGTCGCCGACCCTGTCCGGCCTTACCTGGTTGCCCGCAAAACCGGCCTGCCGGTCAGCAATCAGATTGCCGTCTACATTGTCGAACGCATGTTCGATCTGGGCTCGATGGCCCTGATCTTCTCCACCGTCCTGCTCACCGCGCACGAGGTTCTGCCGCACCCTGAGTTGCTGCTGAAGGTAGCCAAAGGCGGCCTTCTTGCCACAGTGGCGTTGGCCGTCTTCACGTTCATTGTGCGCATGGCAGGGGGCGCTGTCGCGGCCTTCATGGAAAAGGCCCTGGGAGTGTTTTCAACCAGCCTGGCCCATTCCGTTGGCCACAAAATCCGCACCTTCCGCGCCGGTCTCGATACCCTGCGCTCCTTTTCCGACTTTGCCGCCGCTTCCGCGCTTTCGCTGGGCATGTGGGGCCTTATCACGCTGTCCTACCTCGAGACCACGCAGGCCTTTGTCGCCAGCCCGCAACTGGCCTCGATGACCCTGGCCCGGTGCCTGGTTCTCATGGCCTCCAGCATGGTGGCCAGCGGCTTCCAACTGCCCATCCTGGGCTGGTTCACCCAGATCGGCCTGGTCGCCGCGGCCATGTCCGCCTTCTTTGGCGTGGACGCGGAGCCCGCTACCGCCTGCGCCGCCACACTGCTGCTGGTCACCTTCCTCAGCATCGTTCCCGTGGGCCTCCTCTGGGCTCAGTTCGAGCACGTCAGCCTGCGCAAGGTCACCGTGGAAAGCGAGCACGCCGAAGAGGAACTGGCAGTGGACGAGCCGGCCAGCTAAGACGCGGCACCGTAACGTTTGCCGTTCTTAACGAGCGGCGTTATGATGTGGTCGTGATCAAGAGCTTCGCGGACGACGATACGGAGCTGTTGTGGAATACGGGCAAGTGCCGCCGCATTTCAACAAACATTCGTTCTTCAGCGCTGAAGAAGCTCTCGTTGCTTGATTCGGCTGAGACTTTGCCGGACCTCCTTTGGCCGCCGGGGAACCGTTTGGAAGCCCTGAGGGGAGACCGCAAGGGGCAGTACAGCATCCGCATCAACGATCAGTTCCGTCTATGCTTCGTGTGGAGCGCAGGGAACGCAGACAACGTTGAAATTGTCGATTATCACTAGAGGACATGATGGAAAAGATTCCTTTCGGTTACTCGATCCATCCCGGCGACATTCTCAAGACGGAGTTCATGGAGCCGCTCGGGCTTTCCAGCTACCGGCTGGCCAAGGAACTGCATGTCTCTGCGCCGCGGGTGAACGACCTGGTGCGCGGCAAGCGGTCGATTACGGCGGATACCGCCATGCGCCTCAGCGCCTACTTTGGCAACTCGGCTCAGTTCTGGCTAAACCTCCAAAACAAGCACGATCTCTGGGTTGCCGCCAAAAACAAATCCCTTGCCAAGGTCAAGCCAAGGGAGCAAGCGGCTTAGTTTCCTCTTCCTCCATGAGCGCCGGCTTTGAGAACCGGATCGCGTCCGGCCCCACCGCGCCGCCCGTCATGATCATGCTCATCGCCTGCTCCATGCTCAGGTCGGTTTCCGTCACCCTGTCGATGGGCAGGATCTGCAGAAACGCCGAGGTCGGATTGATGGCGTTGGGTAGCAGCACCGTGGCCAGCAGTTCCCCGGTCGTCGAGTCGGTCATGGTCCGGGTGAGGAATCCGAGGGACTTCTGACCCCGGATCGGAAAGTCCACCAGCACCACGCGCTGGCTGCTGTCTTTCTTGACCATCATGCTGTCCAGCAACTGGCGTACCGACGTGTATATCTTGGCCACGACAGGCAGTCGCGCCAGCACGGTCTCGAACAGGTTGAAGGCCTGCCGCCCCACCACTAGCGACGTGACCCGGCCCACCACATAGAGCACCGCCAGCGTCAGCAGGGTGGCCAGAATGTACTGCAGCCACGGCTCGCTCAGCCACTCTCCCGGAAACATGGCCGCAAAGAGCTTGACCACCGGCAAACCGGCTTTGGCCAGGGCGCCAACCAGGAAACTGAAAATCAGCCAGGTTACAAATAAAGGTCCGACGGTGATGATGCCGGCCAGAATGTTGCGTTGCATGCTGCGCAGCGTTCGGGCAAGAACTGGTCTCACGCATTTCTCCTGCGTCTGAGAATAAGCGAGACGGCCTGGAATCGACTGTGCGCTAGGAGACAGACCTTTTCCATCAAAGGTCTTCAGCATTCTTTCCTGGGACAGCACGGAATCATCCGGTCAAAGACCTGCTCTCCGTTGCCGCATCGAACTGCTCATCGGCGCCGGGTGGTCTCCATCTGAGCACAGCGGTCCCCCCGCCTTCCATGCCGGTTTGAAATCCACTTCATGCGCGAAATTCCTTATATAGTAGGAAGCAGGGAGTCTATGAACGATTCAGAGGGTATTGGCTTGAAGGATTTGAGCCAACAGACAAAGAGCGCTACCGATCCGCAACCCCGGGTTGTGGGCGCCCCACTGCCCATGGGCTCCGGCAGCCGCACCGCCATCGCGGTCGATGCCGCCGGCGCAGAAAGCTTCCCGCCTGTCCCTCCGCCCGGGCGCGCGCTGAGCAATGCACAGGTGTCGGCAGAGTCTTCGCCTCATGCAGCCAATGGATTTCAGCGGGCCGTCGGCGCACTGCGTCTGGCCCTGCCCTTCGTGCAGCGAATCCTGCCCCTGTTGGACGGCAACATCGCCACATCGCTCTCCAACTTCCTCACCCCGCAGCCCCCTCCCGCACCGCCCGTCAACCTCACCCACGTGGAGGACAGCCTGGCGGAGCTCGCCGCGGACCAACGCGACCTGCGTGATCAGGTTGTCGAGCAGAACAGCTCGCTCAAGCGCGTCGAGGACCAACTCGAGATGGTGCGCGAGGCCACCGACCGCAATACCCTGGAGCAGCAGGAACTCCTCGAAGACCTCAAGGCCGTCGGCAACAAGGTCAACGCGTTCGCCTTCTTTGCCCTTGCCCTGCTTGGCATCTCCATCCTGCTGAACGTCATCCTCTACCTCCACATCCGTCGCGTTCTGCCCTAGAAGCTTCTCCCGTTTCACGCGTCGATGTCCCTGAAGCCGGAGCCCCCGGATCTTGATGATTTGGGCTCCAAATGGGGTCGTCTGTCCAAAAAAGAACCAGTATTTACCCTGTCAATTTTTATTTCAATAACGTGAATACTAACTTGGGCAGTTCTGCTCACTTTCACAATGTTGGTGATGAGGACTGTTGCCAGTCGTATTTTCGGGGGGCTAGTATTCGGCATAGTTCAACCGGGTCTGATCGAAAAAGCCCGGCCATTGCCCGCTATGCAGTTGTTCCCAAGTTCCCAGAGCTTTACCAACGAGCGGCGCTTACCGGCGCACGCAGACGGAGTGTCTCGTCATGGCATGGTATGCCTACTGCATCGGTGAAAAACAAGCCTTTCCTGAATTGTCCCGTCATCGCAAACCAATTCCGATGGATTCAGTTGTCGGAGTAAGCGGTAATCAGGTTTTTCTTTACCCCGCCAGTGACCTCGCCATCATCGTCAGCGAACACAACCCAGCTGATGCCCTTAACCAGAAGTCGGGCGTAGACCATGCGCGAGTCATCGCCGACTGCTTCCAGCACTCCACAGTGCTGCCTTTCCGTTTCGGAACGGTCTTTGCGGACGACGAAAGCCTGCGCAAATCCATCCGCTCCAACCAGCGCCAGTTCCTCACCAACATTGACAAGCTGCGCGGCAAAACTGAAATGCACCTCAAGATCTTTGTCGACGACTGCTGCTCCAAGGAGTTTCTGAAGAGCCTGCCGGCCGAGGGCGTTGGCCGCGAGTACCTCACCAATCTGCGCGAGAACGCCACCCGCCAGCGCGAACGGCAAACCCGCGCCCGCGCCGTCAGCTTCCAGATGCACCGGCTCTTCATGCCCCTGGATGAAGAGGTAAGTTGCCGGCTCACCGAGAGCGGCAGAATGGTTCTCGACATCGCTCACCTGATCGACCGCAAGTTTGTGGAGCGCTATCAGAACAAGTTCTCCACCACCAGCCTGATGATGCGGGAGTGCCAGATGCAGCTTTCCGGGCCCTGGCCGCCCTATCACTTCGTTCACAGCCTGACCCGCGGCGCGCACGTCCAGCCGCAGCAGCAGCCGGCTGCGTCCGCCCCGGCGCCCCTGCCCCTGTCCATGGTCGCTCCTCAAGTGAACATGGCCGAGCCGGTTCCAGTCCTGGTCTGAATCGGCGAACAGATCACCCTCCCCACGCGACCCCGGCCTCGGCCGGGGTTGCCTGCGTTCAGGGGCCTTTCTCGCGTTTCAACAGCGCACGTAACAAAGGCCACCCCGCACTGCGGGATGGCCTTGCCTGTTGGATTGCCTGGCTGGGGAAGGCCTCGCTTACTTGAATGAAGCGATGGCGCTGGCTTCGTCGTCGTAGATGTCGAAGACGGTGTAAAGCTTGGTCAACTGCAGCAGGTCATGAACCTTCTTGGTCAGGCTCAACAGCTTCAATGCGGCGCTCTGGTTCCGGGCCGTGGTATAGGCGCTCACCAGCTCGCCCAAGCCCGAGCTATCGATGTAGTTCACGTCTCCCAGGTTGAGCAGGATGTTCTTCTGGCCTTTGCTGATCAGGTCGCGAATCGCATCGCGCAACTGCACACTGCCCTCGCCCAGAGTGATTCGCCCGCTAAGGTCCAGAACTGTGACGCCATCCACTTCACGGGAAGCAATTGTTAGTGCCACGGAAAGTCCTCCTTGTTGGTACTACGGTTATACCGCTCTCTCAGTTCCGGTAGGAGGAAAATCCCCCACCTCTCCGGTGCCCCGGCGAAAAGGACTGACCCTCCTTCACCGCCAAAGCTCCTGCGCAAATACTCTAAGCTTTTTCGCCACTTGTCGCCAAGTGTTTTACCAGCGTCAACTCGGTGCCCGGATGCAGTTGTCGAAAGTGTACCTCATCCATGAACGATCGGATCAGGAAGATGCCGCGGCCGGTTCCGCGCAACAGGTTTTCCGGCGCCAGCGGGTCAGGCAGAGTGTCCGGGTCAAGCCCCTTGCCCTGGTCGGCAATGGTAAACACCAACGCCGCGCCGGTGTTCTCAAAGCTCGCTGTGATCTGCTTGGCGGGATCGTATTCATTGCCGTGCAGCACGGCGTTCACTGCCGCTTCGCGCACCGCCATGGTCACCCGGAAACGCTCGTCCTCGTCCAGGCCGGCATCCAATGCCAGCTTGTCCGCAGTCTGCTCCACTTCGCCAACGCTTTCCATGGTGGAGCTCAGCCGAAAACTCAGCCGTCCTGCCTTGGGTCCGTCCACCGGCTTTGTCTCCGCCTTTCCTGGGAAAGCGCCGGGCCATCATCGCCCCCGCATCGTTCCGCTTTCCTTGCTCCAGAGTTTCATGGCTGAAGCTGATCGTGTCAAGCGGAGAGCTGCGCGACTCATATCAAGCCGCGAGTTACGCGGCCATCCATCCGGCACATGAGACCACCACGAAACTATCTCCCTGAGAACGGCGGTTTCATGCCAAGCGCAAAGCTGTGATCCTGGGCGAAGTTTGCGTGCCTTCCGCGCCAAACTGAGTCAAAAGCCTGCTCTGAGCAACGTTGAAGGGGACCCGTATTTCACCTTTCTGACTCATGGAACGAACTTCAGACTTACCGCCAGCAGGGTGGGATCCACACACCTCTATTGGCGGTTGTCGTCCAGGATCGGATTCGCGAGGAAGGGAACTGTGCGCCCGGCCTGCCCGTCCAGGTCGAAGATGACGATCTCGTTTTCACCATGCTTGAGCCAGGGCGCCGGCAGATAGAGCGTTCCCTGCGGCCCGATCTTCCAGAAGCGGCCCAGCGGCCGGCCGTTGATAAACACCTCTCCTTTGTCAAACTGCCGGGCGTCCACAAACGTGTCGGCGAGCTTGTCCACCGGAAAGACGGCGCGGTAGAAACAGGCGCCCGCACAAGGGCCGGAAGAAAACTTGATCGAAGTCATCTCCTGCATGGGCAGCGGATAGATCTGCCATCCAGCCAACTCGGTGTCTCCCAGCGTCACGCGATGCGTAATGCCCGCGCGTTCGTTGGGAAACTGGTGGCCAAAGTTGATCCGCCCCGTGTTTTCGACCAGTATGTCGAGTCGCGTGTTTGCGTGGGTTAGATGAATCGGTAGCGTGGATTGATCGAGCCGGCGATCGAGCGTCCCGGCCAGAACTCCGTCGAGGTAGACCTGCGCATAGCTGTGCAACTCGTCCAGGCGCAATTCTCCGCCCTGTGCGGAAGCAATGGTCGTGCGATACAGGATGTAGCCGTAGCTTTGCCCCACGTCTTCCATGGAAAGAATCCGGTCTGAAGCAACCGGCTTGGGAAGGTTCTCCCAAAGCGAAGCAGCCTGTGTCAGCGCCGCCGGCGCATACGCCGCTACCGGCAGCGGCGGAGGCGGCTCGGGAAGCGTGGCGTCGGTCGCCTGGCGAATCACGTCGCGAAACAGAGCGTACTTCGGCCCCAGCGCACCGCTTTCGGTGACCGGCACGTCGTAATCGTAGCTGGTGACGTCGACACCGAACTTGCCGTCGTCAATGTTGGCGCCGTTCATCCAGCCAAAGCTGGTTCCGCCGTGGAACATGTAGAGGTTCACCGAGTAGCCCTGCTCGAGAATCCACTTCAGTTCAGCAGCCTCGGCGGCGGGGTCGGTGCGGTGATGTTTTTCGCCCCAGTGGTCGAACCAGCCGTCCCAGTACTCTCCGCACATCCTGGGGCCGTTGGGGCGAATCGCGGCCAGCTTGGCAAACTCCTGCTTCGCATTGCCGCTGCCAAAGTTGATCACTGCGGGCAACTCCGGCAGGGAGCCTTTCCGCATTTCGTCGGCTCCGTCGGCGGTATACAGCATTGCCCGGTCAAACCCCGAGTCCAGCAGCAGGTGGTGGATCCGCTCCATGTATTCGTGGTCCGACCCGAACGAGCCGTACTCGTTTTCAACCTGAACAGCGATAATGGGCCCGCCGTTGCCGCTCTGGAACGGGGCCAGCTCCCTGCCAAGACGATGCAGCCAGCGGCTGGCATCGGCCATGAACGCAGGGTTCGAGGTGCGAACCACCATCCCCGGTTCCTTCAGCAGCCAAGCCGGATAGCCGCCGAAATCCCATTCCGCGCAGACGTACGGTCCAGGCCGCAGGATGACAAACAAGCCCTCCTGCTGCGCCTCGCGAATGAACTCGGCAACATCGTTCTGCCCTGAAAAATCGAACTGCCCGGGCGCAGGCTCATGCAGGTTCCAGAAGACGTACGTCTCCACGGTGTTCAGTCCCATGGCCCGCGCCTTGCGCAGGCGGTCCCGCCAATAGGCGCGGGGCACGCGCGCGTAATGAATGGCCCCGGAGATGATCTGAAAAGGTTTTCCATCGAGCTCAAAATGATCGCCGTTGGCGCGGAGAGTGTGCGCGACGGGCGCCGGCGCGGATTGCGCGGCCAGCAGGCCCGACGATGCGGCC
This sequence comes from Occallatibacter sp., assembly GCA_049516495.1. Lineage (GTDB taxonomy): Bacteria > Acidobacteriota > Terriglobia > Terriglobales > Acidobacteriaceae > Telmatobacter. The sequence goes on along the minus strand of JBEKTB010000048.1, from coordinate 4,081 downwards.
AGGCCCAAAGCCAGCGCCGCAGCGGAGAGCATGAGAGTTCTTGCGTGCATCATGACCACCTCTTCTTTCAAAGACAACATTGTAAGGCTTTCCAGGGTGCTTCTCGCGCAGCCGAAGCCCATTCCAGCTTCCGGGTACATTCAGTTCCTGATCCGGAAAATTCTTGTTGGCGTCGTGAGGCGCGGCCATCCGTTAGAATCACCATTGGCGGTCGATTGCGCTAATCTGGAGCAGCATTAGGAACCGATGAGCGAACTGGAAACAGGGACTAACTCTCAAGCGCCGGCAACTTCGCCTGCGTGGATCAGGATCGAACGGGCACGGCACCCCCAGCGGCCCTACCCCATGGACTTCATCGAACGAATCTTCACCGATTTCAGCGAGATTCACGGGGATCGCGCCTATGGCGACGACGAAGCCGTGGCCTGCGGCATGGCCCGGCTCGGCGGCGAAGAGGTGCTGGTCATCGGCAACCGCAAGGGCGGCACGACCAAGGAGCGGGTGCGGCGCAACTTCGGCATGCCTCATCCCGAGGGCTACCGCAAAGCTCTGCGGGCCATGAAAATCGCCGAGAAATTCGGCCGTCCGGTCATCAGCCTCATCGACCTGCCCGGTGCCTATCCCGGCCTGGGCGCCGAAGAGCGTGGCCAGGCCGAGGCCATCGCCCGCAACATCCTTGAGATGTCTCGCCTGCGCGTGCCCACCATCTCGGTCATCAGCGGCGAGGGTGGTTCCGGTGGCGCGCTGGCCCTGGCCGTCAGCGACCGCGTCCTGATTCTCGAAAATGCCTTGTACTTCGTGATTACTCCGGAATCCTGCGCAGCCATCATGTGGCGCGATGCGTCCAACAAGCAGTTGGCCGCCGAGGCCATGCGCATCTCCGCGCCTGAGGTTGCCTCGCTGGGCTGCGTCGACGAGATCATTCCCGAACCTTCGGACGGCATTCATACCGATCGCGAGGCCGGCACCGGATTGCTGGGCACAGTCCTCCAGAAGCACTTGGCCGAGCTCAAGGCGGTGCCGATCGATGAACTGGTGGCCGCCCGTCAGGCCAAGTTCCGCAATATCGCACAGTTCTACACGGAAGGTTAACTCTGTTGGCGAGAAGGCTGGCGAAACAATCCGGCAACTCCGTTTTCCCGGCAGAAATGCCCAACTTCGCGCGCGTTCCCGGCGTGCGCCGGACGATGGCCGGGGGATGCCGATGAGCACGTTTCAGGCTGCCAGTGGTCGGCTGCGCGCCTACATTCAGTTTCTTGCCGCGGTCGCTTATTTCTTTTTGGCACGAGCGCTGGCCCACCGTGGCGCGATAGGCCTGGCGAATGAACAGTGGCGGCCACTGGTCGAGCAGGCCATGTTCGCCTTCCTGCTTCTCGTCGGTTATGCGGGTATGGGATACACCCTCGACCGCCAGCAACACCCGATCAGCGAACAAGGCTTGCCGCGGCGAGCGGGCTGGCCTGCCGAGGCCGGGATGGGGTTGGCGATAGGCTGGTCGTTGGCCGTGGTGTGCGTCCTTCCCATGGTCGTGGTGGGTGGCATTGCCATTGTGCTCGTCCTGGAACCTTCGGCCTGGGGCTGGCTGGTGGCCGACGCCGCGTTCTTTGCCTTGCTTGCACTCGTCGAAGAAGTCGCCTTTCGCGGTTATGGGTTCCAGCGATTTGCTGTTGCGGTCGGCCCGCTTGGCGCCGCGCTGGGTTACGCGGCGTTTTATGCCATCGTCGAGGCCCTTGTGCCGGGATCGAGCCACGCCTCAATCGCCGTCTCCGTAGCTTTGAGCCTGGTGCTGGCTACGGCCTACTTGCGCACCCGTGCTCTGTGGCTGAGTTGGGGACTCAACTTCGGTTGGAAGGCCAGCCGCGCTCTCGTCTTCGGTCTGGCCATCCGAGGCGTCGGCAGCCACTCGCCCGTGGTGCAGGGCAATCCGATGGGGCCGTTCTGGCTCACCGGCGGAGGTTATGGCCTGGACGGGACCTGGGTTACGTTTGTAGTCCTCATTGCGGCGCTGCCGGTGGTTTATCGCCTCACCCGCGAGCTGGACTTCCGTTACAACGCTCCTGAGATTGTGCCCGGCGGCATTCCAGTCGACCTGGACGCAGCCGCGCGCCGACAGCACGAAATAGCCATGGGCCCGGCCGAGTCCGCATCGGGCCCGTCCGCACCCCCCAGCCTGGTCCAGATTCTCCCTGCGGCCGCGCCGCCGCCCATCTACCCGCCTGAAGAGCCGCGAGTCGGCCAGACTACCGATTCCGAGTAGCGCTTCGTCTCTGATGTCTGCTTCATAAATGCCGTCGTACTGAGCAGGCGCAGAGAGTCGAGACGCCTGCGTCTCCTGTGAAACGACTGGGACGGCCAGATCATTTGCTATTTTCGCTGGAACGGCGCTATCTTTTGCTTGAGTGCGTTCGCATGCATGGGAGGTTCCCATGAATCGGCCATCTCTGGCGCAGGGGACGCGGCCAGCCCCGCAAACAGCCTTCAACGCCCACTGCGGAAGCAGGCCCCCGCGGATTGCAGCTTACTGCGTCCTTGGCCTGTTGCTGACCGCAACCACCGCCCTCACCCAGGTCATCACCATCGATTCGCACACGGGCGCCGTCACCAACGGTTCCACGGGTGTTGCCGGCACAGTCGATCGCCGCTTTCAGCAGATTCAGCCGACCCACGTCCCGCTCCCCAACTCCGAACTCGACGCCAAGACGCGCCTGGAACTCATCCGGCTGCTGCAGTCGGAGCAGGGCTTTGCCATGCGCCCATTTCCGCGCGGCCACAAGGGGCTGAGCCTGGAAGCCAACGGCAAGCTGAACCCTGCCGGGGAAGCATATCTGAATATGGTTACCAGCGAGGGGCTTTCCGCCAAGCCCGGTGACCGCGTTGTGCTCAGCGACATCAAGATCGATCACGCAAAAATCATCTTCGAACTGAACGGCGGGCCGGACAGGAAGCACCGCTTTCTGCGCCACGTTGAGATCGGCGCCGGGCCGGTGATGAACCCCGTAGTCCAGGGGCAAGACGAGGATCCGGTTGGCGCGCGGCTTACCCTCGATTTCAAAGGCCATGTGCCTGAACTGACCGGCGCCCAGGTGAAGGCCCTGCTGGCGCCCTTGATTTCCTTCGACGTCAAGACCCCCATCCAGGCCTTCACCGACACCCTTCCCGCCAAGCTCAAAGATGCCATTCTCAACCACCATGTCATGGTGGGCATGAGCACCGACATGGTGCTGTTTGCCAAGGGCCAGCCGGAGCACAAGTCGCGCGAGATGGAAGGGCAGATGCCCTTTGAGGAGTGGATCTACGGCCGCCCGCCCCAGGAAGTCGACTTTGTCCGCATCAACGGCAACCGCGTGATTCGCGTGGAAGTGGCCAAAATGGGCGAAACGCCCATCATTTTTACCAAGGACGAAGTGGAAGGCCTGATGCGTACAGACGGCACGCCACTTGAGGCCGCCAAAACGAACACCCGCACGGTAGCGGAGGGCGATGTCGAGCGCAATCCTGACACACAGGCCCCGGCCGCTCCGCCCAGCCTCCGCAACCCCGGCGAAAAACTGCCCACCGACGACAGCAAGAACACCGAGGTGATGAGGCCGGTGCAATTCCCAAAGCCGAAGCCTGCTCCGCAGCCCGGCGACAATCCGGATGGGGAGCCTGACGCCCAACCGCCGGCTTCTTCGCAGCCAACGGCCTCGGCGTCATCCCCTGGCACAGCGCAGCCCGCGCCGGCGGACGCCTCGCAGCCTGCACCGCCCAAGGCGCAAACGCCGCCGCCCAGCTCAAGCCAGCCGAACTGAAGCCGTTTCCTTCGGCCTTGATGTAAACTGATCAAAGCGAGTCCCGCCGCCCTCGGGCGATTTTCTTGCCAGTGAAAGCGTCGAAATGACCGCGCCGTTGAAGCCGCGCCCAGTTTTTTCGGGCGTGTGTGCAGAGACACCCCAAGAAGGAGAAACACCCTACCGATGGCCAAGATTGCCAAAACAGGTGACCGCAAGAAGGAAATGGACACGACGAAGTCGACCGACTGTCCCAAGTGCAGCAAGCCGACGCGCATCGTCAAGCGCGTAAAGGACCGCGAGCGCGGCAT
>JBEKTB010000047.1:0-21048 GCA_049516495.1 Occallatibacter sp. | reverse complement strand
AAGGCTGAAAATCTGAGTACTCACGAGCTTCTCCATTCCGGTGATGGGCAGGCCGCTTGAGCCGCTGCCGATGAACACAACATTATGCATTGCGGCCAAGGAAGACGGGCGCGATGTGGCGATGGTAGAGATTCTCCGTTACGTTCTTCGCAATCACAGCTTCATTGGCTTCGAGGAGGTCAAGATAGCGGCGTCCCATTTTGGCCGCGACCTTGAATCCCACATGCAGTAACTGGCGCAGGCTGCTGTTGTAGTTCGCGTCTGCCTGCACATGGCGCAAGGCTGAAGTGTACTGGTCCGAGGTCCAGCCGCGAACCGCATCGGGTGCGGGCAGCCGGGCCGGGTCGATGTCGATGACGGTGGCGTAGGGGGCGCATAGTTCATCGCGGTGCGCAAAGGCCTCGGCGTAGATTTCCTTGGCCAGTTCCAGTCCGTCGCCGCCGGCTTCAGCCAGGCCGATCAGTTCCTCCAGCCACGTGGTTCCGGCGGTTTTCAGGTGCACACCTGCGTTGAAATTCCGCATGGTGCGGTGGATGGCGGGATAGATGGAAAACTTGTCGCTGCCGGAGTGCACGCTCAGCTTGAGATTTTCGGGCAGGCCAAAGTGGCGCACGGCGTAGGCGATTGCTGCAACGTCGAGCGCAAACTCGCGTTCGAACTGGGCCACGTTACCGATGTAATCGACTCCCTTGTTGAAACGGCCACTGAACTTGGGAGCGATGGTCTGCACGGGAATGCCCTCGTCGGCGATCGCCGCCAGAATGAGGAGCAGCTCCACCGGGCTCTGCGCGCTATCGGTCTCGTCCATTGAGACCTCGGGAATGAAGTTGCCTTCGCCCCTGGCGGCCACGATGGCTCGGTAGACTTCGCCAGCCTTCTTCACTGCGGTCAAGTACTTTTGCGCGGTTTGCCGGAGATCTTCCGCAGTGATTTCGAAAGCTTCGCCAATTCCTTCGAGCTGAATGCGGCCCAGGAGTTCCAGATGCCGCTTCACAAAGTTCTCAATGTCGGCCGGCGAAGCGGGCTGGCCGATGAAGTCGGCAACGTCGAGGGTGAAGAAATCGCACGAACCGAGAAAGCGGCCGACGGTTTGCAGAGTGATGTGGTCGGCGTCGCAAAAGTAGGGAAGCTTCCAATCGAGCTCCCTGACGGCGGCATCGGCGGATTGCCGCGCCGACTGAGGCTCTGAGCCGATAATGGTGTGTTCGCGATTCGACTTGTTCCACACGGGAACAACTTCGATGCCGCACTCCAGGGCCTGCAGGCAGGCCTGCAACTGGGCCTTGGCCTGATGCGCGAACCGGTCTCCGGTCCCCACGGAATATTTGCTGAGCTTCAAACCTTGATCCCCCATGATTACTCCCGACTTAAAATTTGCTGCGGTGCGCCCACAGCCCCAATCCTGGATTGTCGATGAAAAAGATCTCTTCGCCGTCGACCCGGTTATACCCGCGGTTGAGCTTGCGCGGGTCGTAGCGCCCAAGCATTGTGTTCAGGTCGCCGTATTGGAAGCCAACGCCCTCCACCTCTTGCTGGCTGAGATGGCCGGGGCACCAGGTAATCCGGAAGCGTCCTTCGGACGAGCCGTGAATGAGGTGCGCGGCGGCGCTGAGATCGTTCGCCAAATCCGCGTTGGCATCGACCGCATCGAGGGTCGCCGGAGTTCCGCGATAACCGTATTTGCGGATCAACCCGTCGATGGTCTTGTCCTCGCCGAATTCCTTCACGCCAGGCGCAAGGATGACCAACTCGGCGTCGTCGGCAAGCGCCATGCGGGTGCGGTAGACGGCCTTGTTGCCCAGCCAGGTGGAGTGAAATTCATGCGGGTCGAGATAGACGACGGCCTTGCGGATGGGTTCTTCGAGCATGTCGAAGTTGACCTTAAGACTGAGTGCGGCGGCGAGGTTGAAGCACTCCACGTCGTCGCCTACGAATAACCCGCGCACGGCCAGTTGTCCGTCCGCCCTGGTTCCGATCACTGTGAGTACATAGACAATGGGCAAGTGGCGCAGGAACTTGTCGCTCGCGTAGTTGAGCACATTGCGCACGGGATTGACGGAGCGGCCCATGATCCGTTCCATGCCGTAGACCGCGCCCAGATAGTGGCTGCGGTTGATGCCTTCGCGGCCTCCGGTGCCCACCAAAATGTTCTTGTTGTAATTGGCCATGCCGATGACTTCATGCGGCACCACCTGGCCGATGGAGAGAATCAGGTCGAAGCCGCCCTGAGTAAGAAGGCGATTGACCTGCGCCGGCCAGGAGTAATTCAGCTTGCCTTCCGACTGTTCGCGGATGAACTCGGCCGGAACTTCGCCCAGCGTCTCGACATCGGTGCGCCAGTTATGGACGCGGAACAGATTCTGCGGCAGGTCGCCGAACATGCGCGCAATCCGGCCGGGCTGCATGGCGGAGTGGGTGCCGAGAGCAGGTAGAACCGCCTTGAGGCGGTCGCCATAATACTGCCAGGCGTAGCGGGTCAACTCCCCGGCGCGGGAGTGCTCGCGCGTCTGATCGGGCGGCACGGCTAGAACCTGGTGACGCTCGCCGAGTTTGGCCAGGCTTTCCGTGAGCAGGTCATTCAGCTGTTGCGGAGACAGATCGGTATCGGCGCTTCCAATCGCGCAGTAAAGGCTCATTCGGCAAACCTCACTCTCTTCAGGCCGGGAGCAAGCAGAACCATGACGGCCAGGGCGAGCAGATAGGCACTGGCTGCGATTGCGAAAAGAATCGCATAGTTGCTGTGTGTGAGTTGCAGGACATATCCAATAAAGATGGCGAACAGCGATCCGCCGGCAGATCCAGCCATGCCGCCGATGCCGGTGACCGAGCCAACGGCGGTGCGCGGGAACATGTCGGAAGCGGTGGTGAAGAGGTTGGCCGACCATCCCTGGTGCGCGGCGGCGGCCAGGCTCAGGACCGCAATGACCGCCCACTCCGACTGCAGGAAGTTGACCGAGAAGATGGGAGTGACCGCGCAGGCGCATAACAGCATGGCCGCCAGCCGCGCGGAACTGGCCGAGAGACCGAGCTTGTGAAACGGCGCGGGCAGCCAGCCGCCGCCGATGCTGCCAACCGTCGAGGCGCTATAGACGATGATCAGCGGCAGCCCAACGCCCTTGAGGTTGAGGTGATATTGCTTGCTGAAGAAATCCGGCAGCCAGAAAAGAAAGAACCACCAGATGGGATCGGTGAGCAGCTTGGCGATGGCAAAAGCCCAGGTCTGGCGAAAGCCCAGCAGCTTGCGCCAGGGTGCGGACGGCCCCATTTGCGCGGCCGCTTCCTGGTAGATGTGGCGCAACTCGGCGCCGGTCAACGTGGGGTGGTCGGCAGGCTTGCGATATTTGTTGTACCACAGCACGATCCACACGGCACTGAAGAAGCCGGTGGCCAGGAAGGCCGCGTGCCAGCTATAGTGAAACGCCACCCACGGCACAATGATAGGAGCCAGGATGGCGCCGAGGTTGGCGCCGGAGTTGAAGATGCCGGTGGCCAGGGAGCGCTCACTCTGCGGAAACCATTCGGCGGTGGTCTTGATTGCGGCGGGAAAGTTGCCGGACTCGCCCAGTCCCAGGCAGACGCGGGCGATGCCAAACTGAAACATGGTATTGACCAGGGCATGGCCCATGGCCGAAAGGCTCCAAATGGCCATGATGACCATGTAGCCGATACGGGTGCCGACCTTATCGACGAACCGTCCGGCAGCCAGCAGGCCCAGCGCGTAAGCGACCTGAAAGGCGGCCATGATATAGCCGTAGCCGACTTCGGTCATGCCGATGCCGTGGTTGGCGACGCTCTGCATCAGCGTGGGCTTCAGCAGGCCCAGAACCTGGCGGTCCATGTAGTTGATGGAGGTTGCGACGAAAAGCATGGCGCAAATGGTCCAACGCACGCGCCCAAGGCGTGCGCCGGCAGAGGGTTCGTCTTCGAGCTGGGCACCGGAAGCCAAATTGCGCGCCATGTCGTTCTCCTTACAGCCGATAGGCCTTTTTGACCAGCCCATAAGCCAGGTCGTGCGCCACTTCAAATGCTTCGTCTTCCGGCAAGCGGTGTTCGGTAACCAGTTTGGCCAGGAAGGCGCTGTCGATGCGCCGCGCCACGTCGTGGCGCGCCGGAATCGAAAGGAAAGCCCGGGTATCGTCGTTGAAACCCACGGTGTTATAAAAGCCTGCCGTCTCCGTTACCTGCTCACGATAGCGCATCATGCCCTCGGGACTGTCGTTGAACCACCAGGCCGGACCCAGGCGCAAGGACGGGTAATGGCCGGCGAGGGGAGCCAGTTCGCGGCTGTAAGTCGTTTCGTCGAGCGTAAACAGAATAAGGGTGAGGCCGGTTTCGTTGCCGAAGCGGTCGAGCAGCGGGCGGAGGGCGTCCACGTAGTTGGTGGGGCGGGGAATGTCGGCGCCCGTGTCGCGGCCATACTGCTCATAGACCTTGCGGTTGTGGTTGCGTGTACTGCCCGGGTGAATCTGCATGACCAGGCCGTCTTCCAGGCTCATCTGCGCCATTTCGGTCAGCATCTGGGCGCGGAATAGCTCCTCTTGATCCTTGCCTGCGTTACCGGCCAGAATCTTGCGGAACAGTTCCGCAGCCTCAGCCGCGGGAAGGTCGGCAGTGCGGGCGGTGGGATGACCGTGGTCGGTGGATGTGCAGCCAAGCTCGCGGAAACGGATGCGCGCAATGCGCAGCGCCGCCAGGTAGCCGGCCCAGTTCATGGTGTCTTCGCCGGTCTGCTCGCCCAGCCTTGCGATGTTGTCAGCGAATCCGGAAAACTCCGGATCGACGACCGGGTCGGGCCTGAAGGCGGGCAGAATTCGCGCCTTCCAACTTGAGTTGCGGATGGCCTTGTGATCGGCTAGAGAATCCAGCGGTGAATCAGTCGTCGACAGGACCTCGATGTTGAAACGCTCGTAGAGAGAGCGAGGCAGGAACTTCGGCGTCTTGAGCTTCTCGGAGATGGCGTCAAAGTAATGGTCGGCGGTCTTCTCCGAAAACCGTTCTTGCAGCCCGAAGACCTCCTGGAAGACAAAGTCCATCCACAATCGCGTCGGCGTCCCGCGGAACAAGTGGTAGTGGCTGGCAAATAGTCGCCAGACCCGGCGCGGGTTCTTGACTTCCGGTTGCCCGATTTCCAGATCCTCCAAGCTGACTCCCTGGCTGTAGAGCATGCGATAGACATAATGATCGGGCTGCACGAGGAGTTTGGCCGGGTCGGGGAACGGCTCGTTGCTGGCAAACCATGATGCCTGCGTGTGCCCGTGGGGGCTGACGATGGGCAGGCCTTTGATGTGGGAATAGAGTTCCCGGGCGATCTTTCGTGTGCTAGGCTCGGCAGGAAACAAACGATCTTCATGAATGAGCATGGCTGGAAGTTTACCCTTTCGCGGAAAGACGGTGCGGTCTGACCACTGGAGAGGTCAGACCACCAGTATACACACCTGTATGAGAAGCGCCAGGTGGTCGGATAAATTTTTCTGGCTGGGAAAAGGCTGTCAGTGCTAGTCTCGTTTTGGTATGCGATTCATGCAATGCTAGAAGGTGTCCGCCTATTATGCCAGGAAAGAAACAGGCAGCACCGGATACGCACCGGACGATGCAGGTGGTCAACCATCTGCGCTCTCTCATTGAGAACGGTACCCTGCGGCCCGGCGACAAGATTCCTCCGGAGCGGGAGTTTGCGCAATCGTTGAATATCAGCCGCGCGAGCCTCCGCACTGGCATAGGGTACCTGGCAGCGATCGGGGTAATGAAAGTGCGGCATGGTGTCGGGACTTTCGTTGCCGACGGGCCGGCCGAGTTCGGCAAAACCGCGTTCAGCCTGATGGGCGCGCTGCACGGCTTTCAGTCGTGGCAGATGTTTGAGGCGCGCTTGATTCTGGAAAGCAATCTGGCCGCACTCGCAGCCGAGCGGGGCAAGGAAGAACATCATACGGCGCTGGCCGAAGAGGTCGCCGAGATCTTCGCCAACGTGGATCGCCCCGCCGATTTCCTGATTCACGACGTTCTCTTTCACCGTATCGTCTCTCAAGCTTCAGGCAATCCAATTCTGGCGGTTCTGATGGAGGCGGTTACGTCGGCACTTTACGAAAAGCGCAGTAAGACGGTAGAGCACGCAACCGATTTGCGCGAATCGGCAGAGGCGCATCGCTTGATTTTTCGCGCCATTCGGTCGCGAAACCCTGTGGAAGCGCGAAGGCTGATGGAACAGCACCTGCGTTTGGCACAAGCCGCACAGGAGGTGGAACGCCCGTCGCGGAAGGCAGTCCATGGGGCGGCCAAGCCGAAGACCCTGCGGGCGGAGTTGGTGTCGGCGCCGCCCGAGGCTGTAACAACACCTGCAAGACATTGACAAGAATCAATAATCCGATATGAAAGCACTGCGATCGGGAGCCAGCCCCGAGCGAATTCGAAGGAGACCTGCGTTTCCAACGTCCGATTCAGCTTGCGAACTCCCGAGGCGCCGCCGCCCGGGCAGAGATAATGTCGTGTTGTAACAAGTCACAGCGATTCATCTCTTCCAGAATTCTCCTGCCACGTAACGGCCTTCGAGCCTGCGGTCTATAGCCCTGCATGGAATGCAGCTTCCGAGGGTCTCCGGCCTCGGAAGCTGCGGCGCAAGACCGCACGTTATGTGCGCCGACTATCGTGCGATAAGGTCTGACCAGTTGTTTAGGTCTCTTGCGCGATGTTTTACGCATATTATTCATTTAAAGCAACTTGTATAAATTTCAACGATCGATAAATTTCTCTCTTGACAGTTCATGTTCCTGTGCTAGACACTGTTGTGGTTTTGAGTGAGGTCTGACCACTCCTTGGAGAGCCCGCCGTGCGGTTCAGCCTTGCGAGCGATGGATTGAAGCGAAACAGCAGTTTTTTGGAGGCAAGTGAATGAGAATTTTGGCCGTCGACAAACGGTTGAATATGAGCGGGACATCGCGGAGCCTGATGCATGGGTTCCTGCGCGGTTCAGCATGGCGATGGCTGGTACTTCTGGTCTTCGCCCTCACGGCGCCCTTTTGCGCGAAGGCACAGATCGGCGGAAGCGGGACGATACAAGGAACGCTTACGGATTCCACGGGCGCCATCGTGGTTGGTGCGAAGGTGGTTTCGCGGAGCGAAGGAACGGGCAGCGAGATTGTTCGCACGACGACGCAAGCCGGGTTTTACACACTTTCCCCGCTCGATGTCGGCGACTACACGATCACGGTGACGGCCCCTGGCTTTGAGAAGCTGGTACGCAAGAATATTCACGTGGATGGCATGCAGGTGCTGGGACTCGACCTGACCTTGCAGGTGGGATCAGCAAGCCTGACGGTGACCGTCACCGACGTTCCGCCGCCGTTGGAAACAGAGAATGCGACCTTGGGCTCAGTGATGGAGAACAATGTCTATCAGTCTCTGCCACTCGAAATGGGAGCTGCGGGCGCACAGGATCAACGCCGCGCCACTGACTTTGCCGCGCTGATGCCCGGCGTCTCCGCCAACGAAACCAAGAACAACGAAACCGACGAACCGATGGTGATCAACGGCAACCAGGCCTCCTCCGAGATGTACATGGAGGGCATTCCCGTGACCTCTGTTTCGGTTGCCGGCGATCCGCGCTACATCTGGTCGGCATTCTCCGTCGAGACCGTCGATCAGTTCCAACTCAAGACTGCTGCCTACTCGGCTGAATATCGCGGCCTGGGCATCGAAAATTTCACCATCAAGTCGGCGACCAACAAGCTGCATGGTACCGTGTACGATGTGATGCGCAACACCGCCTTCGATGCGGCAGGCTTCATTCCTGCTCACAACATTGTGACTGGTGCGTGGTATACGCCTCCCGAGCACATGAACGAGTACGGCATCTCGCTCGGTGGTCCGGTGTGGCGCAACAAGATATTCCTGTTCACCAATTACATGGGCTACCGCTTCTCCACCCAGACCACGTCGCAATACCAGGACATGCCGACGGCGAAGATGCAGAGCGGTGATTTCAGCGAGCTGCTGGGGCTGGCCACGCCGATCAAAATCTACGATCCGATCACGGAAACCTGCGCGGCGAATGGGAAGAGCTGCACGCGTACGGCTTACCCCGGCAACGTGATTCCTGCCAACGAAATTTCGCCCATCGCCCAGAAAATGGAGTCTTTCCTTCCGGCGCTGAGCAACGGCAACATCTCCAACAACTACCTTGGCTCGTATGCCTGGGGCCTGAGCAACTGGACCCAGTCGAACCGCCTGGACTACGACGTCTCCGACAAGCAGAAAGTGTCGGTCATTTTCGGTATAGGCCGCCAGGGCCTGATCGGCTCCTCCGGCAGCCAGACCACCAACGTGGCTCCGCTGCCCTATCGGTACGCGAAGGTCTATGCTCCGGTAACCAAGGACTTCATGTTCGAGCACACTTACCTGATCGGCCAGAACCTGGTCAACCAGTTCAAGTATGCGGCCTTGCAATATCATTCGCCCAGCATCAACCCCACATTGAATGTCGCTCCGTGGGAGGCGGCCACCTTCGGCGTAACAGGGCTGCCGGTCGGACAGACGGCGAACAGCTTCCCGTCGATCTCCTTTGGAGGAAGCGACGTTGCCAATTGGGGACCGCAGGCCAGCTCGATGGCCAACACCGACAACTTTACGGCGTTGGACAACGTTCAGTGGATTCATGGCAAGCACTCGATTTCCTTTGGCGGGCAGTATCAGTGGCTCGGCTATAACTACAACGCTGACGCCACCGGATCGAGTCCGCTGACGCTGAAGACCGCTGTGACGGAGACCGCCAACTTCAAATCCAGCTCGACGAGCGTCGCATCCGGCTCCGGCTACGACTACGCGAGCTTTATGCTGGGCGCGTTCGACTCGGCCACTTACACGCAATACGCCCCGATTGCAACGGAAACGGGCACGCGGTTCCATCCCTACGCGCTCTATGTGAATGACGACTACAAACTGACCAGCAAGCTCACCATCAATGCCGGTCTCCGCTGGGATGTTCTTACGCCCATGCGCGAGGCGCAAAACCGCTTCTCTTTCCTGAACACCGCCGGGGTCAATCCTTACAGCGGAACGGCGGGCACACTGGAGTTTGCTGGATTCGGAACGGACAGTTGCAACTGCAGGACTCCCATTCACACGTATTACAAGAACTTCGGACCCCGCCTGGGATTTGCCTATGCGGTCAACGACAAGACCGTCATTCGTGCTTCCGGCGGCATGTATTACGCGCTGGGCGGCGGTGTCGGCGGCACATCAAACTCCACCCAGCCGGCCTCCGCACTGGAACTTGGCTATTCGGTAGCGCCGAATCCGTCGTCTCCCGGCTTTGCGCTTCCTGTCTTCTACCTGAACGGCAACCCGAATGCGACGAAGAGTGCGCTCTCAAGTTCCGTTACGGACGATCCAACCAACGTGAATTTTGGCGGCGCCGGCTACTCGATTACTGCTCCGCCGATCTTTGACCCCGGCTATGCGACCGCTTATTCGACCGCAACCACCGGAGTCGATAACATTGCTTCCACGCTTGCCTACCTCGATCCTTACTATGGCGGCCGCGCGCCGGAATTTTCCGGCTGGTCCTTCGGCTTCCAGCGCAGTGTGACAAAGGATATGACTGCCACGCTGAGCTACGTGGGCAACGAAGGTCATTTCCTGGTGGCTAACAACGGAAGCAGCACCGAGCGCGGACTCTACAACAACCAGCTGGACCCGAAGTACCTGGCCAGTGTTGGACCGAGCCTGGGCCAAAAGGTCTCCTCGCTCAACCTGTCGACGCTGGGGCTGAACCTGCCGTTCCCAACCTTCAATACCGGCCAGAACCTCAGCCAGATGTTGCTGCCTTATTCGCAGTACAAGGGCGTGACCGACGAAGTGGCGGCGACGAGCAACTCGAACTACAACTCGCTTCAGCTTTCCATCAACCAGCGGCTCAGCCATGGATTGACCATGATGCTGAACTACACCTTCAGCAAAAGCATCGACAACGCCGGAACCTTCCGCACGGGTTATGCGATTCCCGCGGGCGTGATGGCGAACAGCACCAAGGCCTATGGCATTGGCCAAGCCGACCGGTCGTTGAGTACCTTCGATCAGCGCCAGAACGTGACCGGCACCAGCACCTACGACCTGCCGTTCGGCAAAGGCCACATCGGCGATGGCAATGCCATTGTGCGGTCTCTGGCTGGCGGATGGCGGCTCTCGGGCATCTTCACCTACGTCGGCGGCAATCCGCTGGCGCTTACCTCCAGCACTTGCACAGGCGTGGTTGGCCAAGGCCAATGCATGCCCGTCTACAACACTGCATTTACCGGCTCGCCGCGACAGAACGGTGGGTGGGGCCACGGTGCGACCCGAGACACGCTGGGTCAGATTCAATACGTCAACCCCAGCGCCTTCGTACAGACCGGCACGCTCGTCAATCCTTACGTGCTTGGCAACGTGGCCCGCACTGCTCCCATGGGTCTGCGCGGTCCCGGCAACTACAACATCGACGGAAGCCTCCGCCGCACTTTCGATCTCTGGAACAGGGAGAACGTGAAGTTTGTGCTCGAGGCCAACGCCTTCAACGCCGTGAACCACGTCTGGTTCGGCAGCACCTCCAGCAACGCCACCGGGTCGATCAACCAGGTAGTCGGAAACGCGAGCTTTGGCACGGTTGTGGGCCAGGCCAACAATCCGCGCCAGTGGCAGTTCGCTGGGCACATCAACTTCTAGGATGGGCGCATTCTGGACAACCGGAGGGGCTGGGAAACCGGCCCCTCTTTTCATTTACGAAACGGCGTACGTGCATTCCGGGAATTCCGCACTTTCGGCGTACGCCCATTCCGGCAAGGCTATAGACTCGTGTGCAGGCGAATATGAGACACACGGAGCCCAGGTGATGAGATATCGCGGCATTGGCTGGCTACTTGCGCTCGCTGGAGTGGCGGGCGGCACTTTCTTGATTGCGCATGCTGAAGACCAGCCCTGGTCGCAGCGCACGGCGAATGCGGCCATGGAGCGCTGGCCGGACGGAAGATTTGTGCCGCCCGAGGCCCGCTGGGCCTGGGACTACGAACTGGGCACGCTGCTGGAAGGCATGGATGCGATGTGGCTGAACACTGCCGATGCGCGCTACTACAACTACATCAGGAAATCGGTGGATCAGTTTGTGGCCGCCGACGGGTCCATCCCCACGTTGAAGGTGGAGGAAAATCAGCTCGACAATATTCTGCTGGGGCGGCAGCTTTTGCTGTTGTACGGAGTGACGCAGGAAAGGCGCTATGCAACGGCCGCGACGCTGCTTTACCAGCAGCTTGTGCATCAGCCGCGGACAGCGTCGGGGGGCTTTTGGCACAAGCAGAAATATCCGAATCAGATGTGGCTAGATGGGCTGTACATGGCGGAGCCTTTCTATGCCGAATATGCGGCAACGTTTCATCATCCCGAAGCATTCAACGACATTACCCGGCAGTTTGCGTTGATGGACGAGCATGCGCGGGACGCGAAGACCGGCCTGCTCTATCACGGCTGGGATGAGTCCAGGCAGGAACGCTGGGCCGACAGGCAGACCGGCCTCTCATCGCAGTTCTGGGCCAGGGGCATGGGTTGGCACATGATGGCGCTGGTAGACACGCTGTCGTACTATCCCGAGGAAGATGCCGACCGGAAGCAGTTGCTGGCTGAGTTGGAGCGGGATGCGGCCGCGGTGGCAAGGTACCAGGATGGTGCGACGGGGCTTTGGTTCCAGGTGCTGGACAAGGGCAGGGAGAAGGGAAACTATCCGGAATCCTCCGCCTCCTGCATGTTTGTTTACGCGCTGGCCCGGGGAGTGCGCCAGGGGTACCTTCCACCGCATTACGTGGCCAATGCGGAGCGTGGATACAAGGGTATTCTCAGTCACTTCATACAGGCCGGCGCAGACGATGCGGTTTCGCTGACCGAGACGGTGAAGAGCGCGGGGCTGGGTGGCGATCCCTACCGCGACGGAAGTTATGCCTATTACATCGGTGAGAAGACGGTCACGAACGATCCCAAGGGCGTGGGCGCATTTTTGCTGGCCAGCACGGAGATGGAGAACGTCCAGAATGCGAAACTGGGGCGCGGTGCCGCGGTGCTGCTCGACGCCTGGTTCAATAGCCAGAAGCGTCCTGACGCATTCGGCCAGCAGGTTTCCTTCCACTACAAGTGGAACGATCAGAGCAACAGCGGTTACTCGCTGCTGGGCCGCATCTTCAACAATTTTGGCGCGGAGACGAAGACGCTCTACGTTCAGCCCACGCTGGCGGCTCTCGACGGGGCGCAAGTCTATATCATTGTCTCGCCCGATATTCCCGCCAAGAATCCCAACCCGCATTACGTGCTGCCGGAGGACGCGGCGCAGATTGCGGCATGGGTGAAGGCTGGGGGCGTGCTGATGATCATGGAAAACGATCCAGGGAATGCCGATCTGGAACATCTGAACCTGCTGGCCGAGAAGTTTGGAATCCACTATAACAACGTGCTGCGCAACCGGGTGGAAGGTGACAAATTTGAGATGGGCAAGATTTCCGTGGACGCCGGAGGGCCCATTTTCCACAACCCGCACACGGCGTATATGAAGGAGATCTGCACCATTGCAGTGCAGTCTCCGGCTATCTCCTTGCTGCGCGATCGCGGAGACATCCTGATGGCCTCGGCGAAGTATGGCAAGGGGACGGTCTTTGCCACGGTCGATCCATGGCTTTATAACGAGTACACGGATGGGCGGAAACTGCCCGCCTCATATGACAACTATGCCGCCGGCAAGGAACTGGTCCGCTGGATTCTGGAGCAGGTGCCGCGCCGGCCTGTGAACGGGACGAAGCAATAACGGAGAATGCGAGGATCAGGGCGTTCGAAGTCTCGATTCGGAGGGGTGGGATAGAGCGGCAGTGAATCAGAGCGCTCGCAACCATGCGGTCACAGGCCGGGAGCCAAGTGCCACTCCGCTCTGTCCCTGCAAAGACCGCATTTTCACGCTGCTACTTCGCTGCCGGTTTGGGCTTGATATAGAGCGATAGCTCCACGCAGATCCTGGCCAGCTGATCGGCCACCATGCGCGCAAAGACGGTAGCGCCCGTGGCGTTCAGGTGGGTGCGATCCGGCCCGCGGTTACCAGCGGCATCAGGATGAGCCTCTGCATCGAGCCCGTCGGCCTGCTCCTGCGTCATCGTCTCCAGCAGTTTTACGCTGGCGGCGTTCAGGTCGACGACCGGAACGTTCTCTTCGTGCGCAACCCTCCTGGCAGCGTTGGCGTACGCTGCCAGGTCCTGAACCAGCGTGCCGTCCTTATAGGTGCGCCGGGAAAGCGAGGTCACGATCACGGGACGCGCACCAGCCGCCCGCGCCTGCCGAATGTATCGGCGCATGTTGATGGCATACGTTGTATCCGGATCAGTCTCGCGCGCAGGCCCTTTGCCCGGCATGTCGTTATGCCCGAACTGGATCAGGATGTAATCCGGATGCTGGGCCAGAGCATTCTGCCAAAGGCCCTCGTCGTAGTAGCTCTTGGAACTGCGGCCATTTTTGGCGAGGTTGATGCACACCATGTTGGGCGCGAGCAAGGCGCAAAAGGCGGCGCCCCATCCTCCGCCGATGGCGACCGTTGAATCGCCCACGAGCACGATTCTGATTGTTGCGGCTGGATGAGGGGCCAACTGAACGAGGACCTGTGCGCGGCTGGAACTGCAGAGGGTGAAGAGGCCGAGGAGAACGGCAAGCGAAAGCGGCTTCATGGTGTGATCTCTGCTCCGGTGCACTCTTGTGCGTGCCAGGGTACGTGATGAGGATTTTACTTTACCAGAGGTCAGACCAGCAAGGACATCGATTCGTGACCGCATGATCCAGGAGGGGAAGACGAACATATGTGACGGATGCCGTAAATCAGCGAAATATTGAGAGAATAGTGCATGAATAAGGGTGCTACAGAAAAATGAGGGAACATCTCTTGACGATGGACGGTCGTTCTCCTGTAGAGTTGATGTTGCCAGTGGTCAGTCCTCTAGGGCGACTTCTCAGTTTATTCACGTGGCGCTTCCGGCTCAGCGCAAGGCCGCATTTCCTTGGGAAAAGGGGCTGCCTGACGACCGTGGCCTCGGAGCATCGCTATTGGGGAATCGCGGTGAGGCGGAACACTGTGTCAAAGAGGCGCGACTCCCAGCCGCGCCGATCGGAGCCCGATGCGTTCTCTGCATTTTTCCTGGTTGTTCACCGCAATTCTGCTTTTGTCTGGCGCCGTTGCTCATGCTCAGGACAGCCGCAAGGTCACCGAGCCGCATATTCCCGCAGCCTGTACCACGCTGGAGGCCGGCATTGCGGCTAACCATGGCGTGATTTCAGCGCCGGATGAGCGGGCCCTGGAAACGGATCGCATCCAGCATGCACTCGACCATTGCGCGGCAGGCAAGGCGGTGGTGTTGCGCGCCCAGGGACAGAAGAATGCGTTTCTGACCGGCCCGCTGACGATGCGCACCGGAGTAACACTGGTGGTGGATGCCAACACCTCGCTGGTGGCCTCGCGCGACCCGCGCCTCTACGACATTGCGCCGGGGAGCTGCGGTATCGTGAGCGAAAAAGGGCATGGATGCAAGCCGCTGATCACGGTGGATGGCGCCGAGGACAGCGGCATCATGGGCCTGGGCTCGATCGACGGCCGGGGCGGGGCAAAGCTGCTGGGACAGGATGTGAGCTGGTGGGACCTGGCGCACGAGGCGAAGGTGACCGACAAGCAGCAGAGCGTTCCCTGGCTTATGATTTTGCGCAATGCGAACCGCTTCACGCTCTACGAGATCACGCTGCGCAATTCGCCGGGTTTCCATGTTGCGGTCAACCAGACGGATGGATTTACGGCCTGGGGCGTGAAGATCATGACGCCAAAGACCGCTCGGAACACGGACGGCATCGATCCGGGCTCGTCGCGCAACATCACTATCGCCTACTGTTCGATCCACACCGGCGACGACGATGTCGCGGTGAAGTCGAGCAAGGCGGGACCGTCGTCGAACATTTCCATTCTGCACAACCACTTCTATACCGGCCACGGCATGTCGATCGGCAGCGGAACGAACGGCGGCGTGGATCACATGCTGGTCGACGACCTGACCATTGACGGCGCAGACAACGGCATTCGTATCAAGTCAGACCGCAGTCGGGGGGGACTGGTGCACGACGTGCTCTATCGAAACGTCTGCATTCGCAACGTCACCAACCCGCTGGTTTTCACGCCGCTCTACACCACCTTTAGCGGAGATCAGCTTCCCATTTATCGTGACATCAAGCTCCAGGATGTGCACGTGCTCACGGCGGGCAGCTACACCTTTCTTGGACTGGATTCAGAGCGGAAATTGGGTCTGACGCTGGACAATGTGTTTGCCGACGATCAGGGCCAGGCGAAGATGCTGGTCAAGGACGCGGACATCACCATCGGCAGCAAGCGTGGCAATCTGGAACCGCCGGGCGATGATGTCTCGCTGCAGCACACGCCCGGATCCGCACCCGGAACGCCGCTTGAATGCGAGTCGCGCTTTGTGCCGTTTCCGGAGTTGACCACGGCTCCGGAGATGGCGGGAGTCGTCCCGCCGGAAGACAAGACGCTGTATGTTGCCGCCGACGGGACGGGCGATTTTTATTCCATCCAGCGCGCTCTGGATGCGGCGCCGAAGGAAGGAGCGCTGGTGCTGGTGGCTCCTGGAACGTACCGCGAAGTACTGACCGTGGATAAGCCAAACATCCAGATTCGCAGCGCCAATCGCGATGCCGCAAAGACTGTCGTGGTGAACGATCGCAGCGCGGGCGCGAACGGCGGCACGCTCCACTCCGCCACCGTGAATGTGACGGCCGATAACTTCCTTGCCGAGAACATTACCTTCGAGAACGATTTCAACCGGACCCATCCGCAGCTTCCGGCCGGTTCGCAGGCGCTGGCTTTGCTGGTTACCGGGGATCGTGCGAGCTTTCATAACGTGCACCTGCTGGGCAACCAGGATACGGTGTATGCCGGCAGCCGCAACTGCGATCCAGATGGGCCAAGCTGCATTCCCGCGCGGCAGTATTTCTCCGACTGTTACATCGCCGGAAACGTCGACTTTATCTTCGGGGACGGCAAAGCTGTGTTTGATCGCTGCGAGATTCACAGCACGGCCCATGCGGGAGGCTACATTACTGCGCAGTCAAAACATTATCCCGGGGAAGACTCCGGCTTTGTCCTCAACCAGTGCAAGCTAACGGCCGGCGAAGACGTGGAAGGCAAAGTATATCTGGGCCGTCCATGGCGGCCTTATGCTACCGTGGTTTATCTCAATACTGAGATGGGCGGCCACATCGATCCGGCTGGCTGGAGAGAGTGGCATCCCGGCGAGACCCATTCGATCGAGACGGCGTTTTATGCCGAATACAATTCCACAGGGCCAGGCGCGCAGCACGGCCAGCGCGATCCGCACACGCACTTTCTTACAGCAGACCAGGCCAGGCAGTATGAGCCCTCGGCATTTTTGCGCGGCAGCGACAACTGGGACCCTCTGCATATCCCCAAACAGTAAAATGGTTTTGTTCCAGCAAAGGCCGCGAGCGGGCGTCGGGTGGCAGGAAGAGCGCAGCGAAGTGGCCAGATCGGGAGAATTGATGAAGACGATCTTGATGGCTGATCCGGTGCGGTATCCGCGCATGACGACGGAAGAGGTTCGCGGGACTTTTCTGCTGAATGAACTCTACGAGGCGGGCAGGATTCACCTGAACTATGTGGATGCCGACCGCGCC
Source organism: Occallatibacter sp. (assembly GCA_049516495.1). Classification (GTDB taxonomy): domain Bacteria; phylum Acidobacteriota; class Terriglobia; order Terriglobales; family Acidobacteriaceae; genus Telmatobacter. The sequence goes on along the minus strand of JBEKTB010000047.1, from coordinate 4,317 downwards.
GTGATCGGCATGGCCGCGCCTCTGGACACCCCGCTTGCACTGCCAACGGATCCGATTTTGCGAGCATCGTACTTCACCGAACGCCGCGAAGTTGGAGTGCTGAACATCGGCGGCAGTGGCCTGGTGCGCGTGGAGGGAAAAAGCTACGACCTGAACAATCTCGATGTGCTCTACGTCGGTCGCGGCAATGTTGAAGTGAGCTTCGCATCGCAAGACGAGGCCGCGCCCGCCATCTTCTATCTGCTGAGTTATCCGGCTCATGCCAGTTACCCGGTTGCCCTGGTGCGCAAGGAAGAGGCCAATCCCACCGAGATCGGAAGTGCGGAAACCTGCAATCGCCGAACCATCTGCAAATATATTCATCTGGCAGGCGCGAGAAGCTGCCAACTGGTGATGGGCGTTACGCATCTCCATCCCGGCAGCTCGTGGAATACCATGCCCGCGCACACGCACAATCGCCGCTCCGAAATCTATATGTACTTCAACGTAGCGAAAGATGCGCGTGTCTTTCACCTGATGGGATCGCCTGAGGAAACGCGTCACATCGTGATGGCCAACCGCGACGTTGTGGTTTCTCCTGGATGGTCGATTCATGCGGGCGTGGGTACACGCGCCTATAGCTTTTGCTGGGGCATGGGCGGCGAGAATCAGGATTACGCCGATATGGATCCGGCCCCGCTGGAGAGCTTGCGATGAACATTGCGATGGCGATAGTGGCGTCCCTGGCGCTCGGAGTTCCGGCGGCAACGTTGACGGGAGACAAAGCCGAAGTCATCTCCGCGCACGATGTGCAGGCGCAACTGGCGCAGTTGGCGCCTCAGGCGAAGGCTTCAGGCAGCAGCGGCTCGACCCTGGCAAGTTATGGCAATCTTGCCCTGAAGCTTTCCTTGCGCACCAGCACCGGCGGCGCAGAGATTCATGCGCACTATGACGATCTGATGATCGTTCAGCAAGGAAGCGCGACGCTGATTACCGGGGGAACGGTCGTGGACGCGCATTTGGAAAGCGACGGCGAAACCAAAGGGGCCAGCGTCCAGGGCGGGAAGGCGCAGACCATTGCGGTGGGAGATGTGGTGGTCGTCCCGGCGGGTGTGCCGCACCAGTTGGTGATTGCTCCGGGTACGCTCTATAGCGCCCTGGTGGCCAAGGTGAAGGAGTAGCGGAGGAGGGGACTGCCGGCTCCGCGCCCTTCTACCGGGCCATCCAGCCGCCGTCCACAACCAGAATCTCGCCGTTTACGTAATCGCTGGCCGGCGAAGCGAGAAACACGGCTGCGCCCGCCAGATCTTCCGGATCTCCCCAACGGCCGGCCGGAATTCGTTCGAGAATCTGGCTGTTGCGCGTCTCGTCCTTGCGCAGGGCCGAGGTGTTGGCCGTTGCGAAATAGCCCGGTGCAATGGCGTTCACCTGCACATTGCGGCCAGCCCATTCGTTGGCCAGAGCCTTGGTCAACTGGGCCACACCACCCTTCGAAGCAGCATAGGCTGGGACGCGGATGCCGCCCTGAAACGAAAGCAGAGACGCGATGTTGATGATCTTTCCCTGGTTGTGCTTCAGCATCTGCTGCCCGGCCAACTGGCAAAGCCGGAAGACGCTGTTCAGGTTGACCTGAAGCACCTGCATCCAGGCATCGGCGCTGTAATCCTCGGCAGCTTCCCGAAAGATAGTTCCCGCATTGTTCACGAGGATGTGCGGAGCGCCCATGGAAGCAGTTACGGCGTCGAACAGGCGGTCTGCGCCGTCGGGATTGCTGAGGTCGGCAGAGAAGCTTTTTGACTCGCGGCCCAGGGCATGAATGCGCGCGCAGGTCTCCTCAGCAGGGCGGCGGTTCCCATGGCAGGCAATGGTGGCGCCCGCCTCTGCCAAAGCAAACGCGATGGCTGCGCCGAGTCCGCTGGCTGATCCGGTTACCAGCGCGGTTTTCCCATCCAGACGGAAACGATCAAGAATGCTCATTGCTTCCAACTCACTTTACAGGAGACGCGAACCGGTCGAACTATGCACAGATAAAATGCGCAGAATTACACCCGCCATGGATGCGCAGCGATAAGAACCTGCGCATCCATGGCGAGAACGATGTTGCAAGACCGTAGTCACAGCCAAGCTGTTCAGACGGATGCTAGGCGTTATAGGTGGAGGACGAAACGCGGCCTCCGCGGCCCGTCCAGTTGGTGTGGAAGAACTTGCCCCGCGGCTGGTCGACGCGCTCATAGGTGTGCGCGCCGAAGTAGTCGCGCTGCGCCTGCAACAGATTCGCAGGCAGCCGCTCACTGCGCAGGCCGTCAAAAAATGCCAGCGCGGTGGAGAAAGCCGGAGTGGGCACGCCCAATTCGATGGCATGCACCAACGCCTTGCGCCATGATGCCTGGTACTGGTTGATGGCCCCGGAGAAGAAGCTGTCGAGAAGCAGATTTTCGAGTGCAGGATTCTTGTCGTACGCTTCTTTGATTTTGCCCAGGAACTGGCTGCGGATGATGCATCCGCCGCGCCACATCAACGCGATGCCGCCAAAGTTCAGGTTCCATCCGTTGTCTTTGGCCGCAGCCCTCAAGAGCATATAGCCCTGCGCGTAGGAGATCATTTTGGAGCAGTAGAGGGCACGGCGCACATTCTCGATGAATGCGGCCCGGTCGCCAATGGCGGCCGTTGTCGCCAGTCCCGCAAGAATCTTCGACGCGGTTACGCGTTCTTCCTTAAGTGCCGACAAGCAGCGCGCGAAGACCGACTCGCCGATCAGAGTGACCGGCTGTCCAAGATCGAGCGCGCTGATCGCCGTCCACTTGCCTGTGCCCTTCTGGCCCGCGGCGTCCAGAATCTTGTCGACGAGAGGCTTTCCGTCTTCATCCTTGTTGGCGAAGATATGGCTGGAAATCTCGATCAGATAACTGTCCAACTCGCCCTTGTTCCACTCGGCGAAAACGTCGTGCAGTTCGTCCGCGCTCAGGCCAAGTCCACGCTGGAGCAGGTCATAGGCCTCGCAGATCAGCTGCATATCGCCATATTCGATGCCGTTGTGGACCATCTTGACGTAGTGCCCTGCGCCGTTTTCGCCCACCCAGTCGCAGCAGGGAGTTCCATCCTCAACCTTGGCTGCGATGGCCTGGAAGATTCCCTTCACGTGGGGCCAGGCGGCCGGATTGCCGCCGGGCATGATCGAGGGGCCGCGGCGCGCGCCCTCCTCGCCACCCGAAACGCCGGTGCCGATGAACAGGATGCCCTTGGCGGCCAGATCTGTGGTGCGGCGGTTGGAGTCGGTGAACAACGAGTTGCCGCCGTCGATGACGATATCGCCCGCTTCAAGATGCGGCAGCAGCAGGTCGATCATCTTGTCGACGGTGTCGCCAGCCTTGACCATCAGCATGACGCGGCGCGGTCGTTTGAGCAGGCTGATAAGTTCCTCGATGGAATGCGCGCCGACGACCTGGGTTCCCTTGGCTTCGTCGCCCAGAAAATCGTCCACTTTGGAGACGGTGCGGTTGAAGACGGCAACTTTGAAGCCGTGATCGTTCATGTTGAGGACAAGGTTCTGTCCCATGACGGCGAGGCCTATCAGGCCAATATCACACGAAGCGTCGGACATACTATCTCCTGAATCTACCTGGGATGATACTGCGAATGATTGCGGCGCATGACCTGAAGACCGGTTCCACACGCCTGTTCTTCTACACCTCTTGATGCGGGCCGACCGGTTCTCAGTGAAAGCTCGTACCTAATTCAGGGTGGCCAGCGGCGCGACGTGCACACGTCAACGAGAAGTCCAACTCCGCATCCTTGAGAATATACAAACCCTGACCCATCGGTCGTTCGCCCCTTGTCCTCAAGGGAGACCTGGAACTCGCAACTTCAAGCCGCAGAGCCTCAGACGGCGACGTTTAGCCAAAGCTGCGGTCTGACCACTAGGATACACGGGACGCCATCCAATGCCAATAAGTCGGAAAAGAAATTGCGCGGACGAACTTTGATGCTAAACTTGCCTTGTTCGCGAAATCCGCAAAATTATTGGAGTAAGCTCGCCTATGCCGCGGCCGAGGCAGGATATGCCCGATACCGACCGGACCATGCAAGTGGTCGACCACATCCGTAAGCTTATCGAGAACGGCAGCCTGCAGCCGGGTGACAGGGTTCCCCCGGAGCGCGAGCTTGCGCGCTCGCTCGGGATCAGCCGCGCCAGTCTTCGCACCGGCCTGGGCTATCTGGCGGCGATGGGGGTGATGAAGGTGCGACACGGGGTGGGAACCTTTATTGCCGATGGGCCGGCGGAATTCAGCAAAGCATCCCTGAGCCTGATGGGCACTCTGCACGGCTTTCAGTCGTGGC
>JBEKTB010000046.1:0-33053 GCA_049516495.1 Occallatibacter sp. | reverse complement strand
ACACGCTATCGGTCTTGTTCAAGCAGCAGCTCCGCTGGCGGCGCAGCATCGTGCGCGATTTCTTTTATACCTTGAAAGCGCTGCCACGGCATGTGTGGAAGCTGCATCCCAACACGGTGCTGACTCTGGTGCTGACGCCGCTGGGCGCGGTGGTGGGACTGCTGGTGGTGGTGACGGCGCTGACCGCCGATCCCATGGCGTGGGCGGGTCCAATGCCCATGGTGACGGCGCTGGCGATTGCTGCGGTGCTGAGCTGGGTTATCAAGAAATACAGCGCCACGGAGGCGATCAAGCATCCGTTGGCATTCGGCGCGTATGCGGCCTGGGCGCTGGCGAGCAGTCTGTTTCTGACGCCGCTGGCGCTGGGCACAATGGACTCCGCGGACTGGGGCACGCGAACGAAGGAACCAGAGGAGGCGACGGTTGGCAACGGAAACAGTTAGTGCGAAACCAAGTACGAAGAAACAATCCGGAGCGAAGCAGCCGCTGCACTATCGGCTGGTGATTTCACTCTACCGGGTGTTTGCCATCGTCACCTTGTACCTGGTGTTGATCGGCGTGATTGCCTATGCGTTTGTCATGGGATTTTACGCGGTGAACAGCTCATGGGCAGCTCCGGTGATCCTGTCGGCCGAGGATGAAAAGAGCCTGGACTTCAGACAAAAGCTGGTCGTCAGCCAGCAGACCATCGAAGACCTCAAGGTCGACACCAACAAGTTGCAGAGCGGACTTGAAGAGATGAAATCTCACCGCGCTTCGCTGGTGCCGCTGGAGCCACAGTTACAAAGGGCGATTGAACGCGAACGCGCGCATGACCGTGCAACGGGCCCTCAACTGGCGGCGCTCGACCGGCAGAAGTTAGCCGATAACGCGAAGACCGAACAGGTGCTGGCGCAACTGAAGCAAGTCGAGAGTAACATCCACAAGGATCTGTCTGCTGGTCTGATAACTCAGGGCGACGCGGCCACACAGTTAGCGGCGGTGAACCAGGCTGCGGGGACTTATACCGACAGCAAGATTGCTGAAGTGTTGCTCACTGACAGCATTCTCGACAAGACGACCATCGGCACCAGCTCTCTGGATGTGCTGGAAAAGCAATCGGAACTGCGGTCGGAGGCTGCGCAACTGGACGTAGCCATCAGCGTGGCGGAAAAACAGTTACAGGAAGAGACGCGGCAGATCGATCGCTTGCGGGAAGCGATCAGAACCGCCAAGCAGAGCCCCTATTACCTGAATGCATCGGGCGAAAACCGGCTCTATTTCAGCTTTGTCCCGTATGACAACCAGGCGAGCGCAACCGTAGGCAGCCCCATTTACGACTGCTATCTGAACATGATGTTCTGCCGCAAGGTGGGCACGGTGAAGCAAATTTTCACCGGTGAGGAACAGGCCACGCATCCGATTTTCAAAACGCAGATTCGCGGCTTTCTGATCCAGATGAATCTGGACCGCGCCGAGTCCGCCAAGTCGAAGACGGTGTTCCTGGGCCGCAAGCCTTTGTTGTTCTAATTCTCTGACCGCTTGTTCCTGCACCAACTGCGGGTGCCCTAGGTCCCTGTTTTGGGACCTGGGAATCACGAACTCAAAGTACGAAATCACGCGGTCACAATTCTAAGGGAGTCAAAAAGAATGTTCGGTACGATTTGGAGAAGGCTGGCGGTTGTAGCGCTCGCAGCGCCGATCGCCGTGTGGGCGCAGAATCCGCAGGACGCGGAGAGTTATTGCACGTATACGCTGGAACAGGCGCAGGCGCAGCGAGACTTGTTGCGTACGCCGGTAGCCGCAGCCGGAATAACGCAGCCTGAGACCGGCCTGCCGATGCAGTTGGTGGGCGGCGCATCCCTGGGATTGTCCTCCGTGAAGAAAGCCGGCTTGACCATGGAGGCCGCGCGCAAGAACTGCGAGTTATACAAGGCCACGGCCGGCGCGCAGCAGGAGGTGCAATTTGCTGCCGCAAGCCTGGAGAAGGAAGCCCTGCGCAACCGGTTGGGCCTGATTGACCTGGCGGAGAATCAACTGGATGCGCTGATGGAGAAGACGCGCAAGTTGGTGGACGCGCAGAATGCGACCCGCCTGATGCTGTTTACGCTGGAGACAACCAAGATCAAGCTGGATGCCGACCGGGCAGACACGCAGACCAAGATTGCCGCGCTCTACACTCCTCCGCTGAGCGACAAGCCGCTGAAGGACCTGGTGGCGCAAAAACAGGACAGCGAAGTAGCCGAGCAGAAAGCGCTGGACAAGCTCAACCGCCAGAATAACTGGGATGTTGCCCTGTCGGTTGGCGTGCATCAGCAGGTGAATCCGGTTGCGCAGGGCGCCCAGCCCTACGGAGCGGTGACGGTCAATTACAACCTTGCCAGCCGCGCCATCGACAACCACCTGGATCGATCCGTGGCGGCTTACGGCGACTGGAAAAAAGCGGAAGAGGGAGAAGTAATACGCAACATGGAAGTGCTGCGGCAGCAGTTGGAGCAGACCGTTGCCGGAGATGAGGCAAAGCTGAAGTCGCTCGAGCTGGAGAGCCAGGAGATCGACAAGAATCTGGCGGTTGTGGCCGCTCCCGACACTTCGGCCGCGTTGGATTTCAACAACCAGTTGACGGCGGTACAACTGCTGTTGCGCGTCGAGACCGGGGACTCGACCTTCCGGCTGGCGCGGCTGCGCGACTATCTGGCAAGAAACTACTGATGGGTTTGCAGTGGCTTCCTTAAAGGACGCCATTTGATGGCGTCAAAGCCGTTAATGAGCGCTTCAAATACGGTAAATTTTGACATTTTCGAGACACGGTGGGGGTCCAGGCGGGAATAGAATTCTCTTCGGAGTTTGAACTCCGGTTTTCGTCCCCGTCTGTGCCTGGATCCCCATCTCTCTGAGTTAAAGCGGGCAGCCACCGAGACCCCATGCGGCCAGTGAGATTTCACGCTCAGGCGGGCCTTACCGCACCACGGAGGACTCACATGAGAACGTTATTGCGCCTTGCAGCCCCCGCTGCACTGGCTCTTTCTCTCGCGGGAACGATCGCTCCTGGACAGCATTACAAGCAAACCAACCTCATCTCGAGTCAGGTCGGGGCTGCGCCCATTTCCGATTCTGACCTGGTCAACCCCTGGGGAATGAGCCGTAGTTCCAGCAGCCCCTGGTGGATTGCAGACAATGCAACAGGGCTCAGCACGCTCTACAGCGGCATCGGAGACAAAGAGGGACTGGTGGTCACCATACCGGCAGCTGTTTCCGGCAATAAGGGCACCCCCACCGGGGCCATCTACAACGGCAGCCCAACCGATTTGTTGCTTGCGCCAGGCAAACCGGCGGTGTTTGTGTTTTCTACCCTCGACGGGACTCTCGCCGGCTGGAACCCCACCGTAGATGTGCCATCTGGCGGATCTCCCCCTTCGACCCATGCTGTCAGGGTGATCAAGACCACGGACGGCTCGTCCTACACAGGCCTGACCAGCGCTTGGGTGGGGAGCAACCTCTACCTCTATGCGGCAAATTTCACCAAGGGAAGCGTGGACGTGTACAACAGTGGGTTTATTCGCGCGCACTTCGGTCCGGCGAGTTTCGTAGACGACTCGTTGCCACCGGACTATGTGCCGTACAACGTGCAGGCCATCGGCAACAACATCGTGGTGACCTATGCGCTTCACGAAAGTGGAAACCTGTTTGAAACCGACGGTCCAGGGTTGGGTTACGTGGACATTTACTCCACCGAGGGCGTGTTGCTGCAGCGTCTGGAGCATGGAAACTGGCTGAACGCGCCTTGGGGAGTAGCCTTGGCCCCGCTCGATTTTGGACGCTTCAGCCACGACCTTCTGATCGCCCAGTTTGCTGGCGGCGGAACCACCCAGTCCAGCGGCTATATCGCCGCCTACAACCTGGTAACGGGGAATCTGGATGGGCTGCTGGAAGACGCCTCAGGCAATCCCATCGCCATCAATGGAATCTGGGCCATCAGTCCCGGAAACACCAGCCCAAGCAACAACCTTGACACCGGATCGCAACCCTCCGCCGCGCTTTACTTTACCGCCGGTCCCAACCACGGCACTGGGGGCCTGTTCGGCTTCCTGTCCGCGGTTTCAACGGACTTGACCAAGGGAAACGACCAGTAAGCGAAATTCTCCGTACCTCCATTGGAAGGCAGCTTCGCGAAGAGGAAAACGCGGCGGCGGGACGGTGGCAGGGCCTCAGGCAGACGATGTGCGGAGTGCGCAAGGGTCGAGGGCGGGCTTTCCTGGAAACTCCCGCCCTTGTGCGCTGTTCTTTACATCCCGCCCATGGCCCTGCCACACTAGGGAGTGGCCACTCAAACGATCGTTATTCTCGATTTTGGTTCGCAGTATACGCAGCTCATCGCCCGCCGCATCCGCGAACAGAACGTTTTCTCCGTCGTGCTTCCCTGCACGGCGGCCCTTGATCAGATTCAGGCGCTCCAACCGCTGGGGATCATCCTCTCCGGCGGGCCGTCGTCCGTGTATGACGCGGACGCGCCGGCCGCCGACCCCGGATTCCTCGAACTGGGCGTGCCGGTGCTGGGCATCTGCTATGGCCTCCAGTTCATCGTCCACCACTTGGGCGGCAAGGTGCTCTCAGCCGACAAGCGCGAATATGGCCACGCCGAAGTGACCGTAGAAGACGACTCGACGCCGTTGTTCGCCGGCCTGCCGCCGACCCTGCAAGTCTGGATGAGCCACGGCGACGAGGCGCTCGAACTGCCGGCCGGCTTCCACCGCACCGCCGTCACCTCGAATGCCCTCGCCGGCATCGCCAACGAGCAGCGCCGCATCTGGGCCGTGCAGTTCCATCCCGAGGTGCACCACACGCCGCTGGGGCCGCAACTGATCAAGAACTTTCTGTTTGCCATCTGCGGGGCGCGCGGCGACTGGACTCCGGCGCATTTCATCGAGTCCACGGTGGCCGCGATCCGCGAGAAAGTCGGCAAGGGGCACGTCATCTGCGGGCTTTCGGGCGGTGTCGATTCGTCGGTAGCGGCGGTGCTGGTGCACAGAGCCATTGGCAGCCAGTTGACCTGCATCTTCGTCAACAACGGCGTCCTGCGCAAGAACGAGTTTGAGAGCGTGCAGAAGAACCTGCGCGACAAGCTGGGTCTCAATATCGTCGCCGTGGACGCAAGCGAGCGGTTCCTCAGCCAACTGGCCGGAGTTACCGACCCGGAGACCAAGCGCAAGCGCATCGGCGCGGAATTCATCGCGGTTTTCGACGACGAGGCCACGCGCATCGCCAAGCAGACCGGCGGTGTGGACTGGCTTGTACAGGGGACGCTTTATCCGGACGTGATCGAATCGTCCAGCGTCAAGGGCCCAAGCCAGACCATCAAGAGCCACCATAACGTGGGCGGTCTTCCGCTGGGGATGAAGCTCAAGCTGATCGAGCCCCTGCGCGACCTGTTTAAGGACGAAGTCCGGCGCATCGGCCGCGACCTTCAAATGCCGGAAGACGTTCTTGGCCGCCAGCCGTTCCCCGGCCCCGGCCTGGCCGTGCGCATCCTCGGCGAGGTCACACCCGAGCGTGTAGCCCTGCTCCAGGAAGCAGACGAAATCGTAGTCGCGGAGATCAAGGCCGCCGGGCTCTACTCGACCATCTGGCAGAGCTTTGCCGTGCTGCTGCCGGTGATGAGCGTGGGCGTCATGGGCGACCAGCGCACCTATGCCTACACAGCGGCGGTACGCGCCGTCCATTCAGAAGACGGCATGACCGCCGACTGGACCCCGCTGCCCTACGATGTTCTCAAGCGCATCAGTAGCCGCATTGTGAACGAGGTACGCGGCATCAACCGCGTAGTCTACGACATCACCAGCAAGCCACCGGGAACCATCGAATGGGAATAAGACTGGTCGCCCAGGCAGACGCGCCTGCGGCGGGACTCGCCGTCCAGGCGAAGGCGCCTGCGGCGCGGTCTTCGCGCAGCATCAAGTGCCCTACTCGCCCGTCGGCTGCACACGCAGCGCCGCCACTTCGCGGCTGAGTGCGTCCAGCCTGGCCAGCAGTTCTGCGTGGTGCCGGTCGGCGGCCGACGGGTCGAAGGCTTCCACGTAGAACGTGCCGTTGGGCTCCAGTTCGCAGCGATGCACCTGGTGAACGTCTTCAAAACCCTGGCGGTGAATCACCGAGATCAGTTCCTCGCGGCTGAGCGACTCGCGCTGCAGGGCCCGCTGGTCGATCTGGCCATTGCGGACCAGCACCGTAGCCCGGCCTTCCAGCGCGCGAGTGAGCTTTTTCGAGCGGAACAGCACCCGGACCACCAGCCAGTTGATGGCCAGCAGGCTGAAGGCGCCGATGATGCCGCCGCTCACCGAGTTGTCGTCGCCGATGATGGCGTTCTGCACCGTGTTCGACAGCGACAGCAGAACCACCAGGTCAAACGGATTGAGTTGGGCCAGTTCCCGCTTCCCGAACAGGCGCAGCAACAGCACCAGCACCAGGTACACAATGATCGGACGAAGCAGCTTCTCCAGGATCGGGAGGGGAAGCTGAAACATGTGGTCGAAGACGAGCGAATGCGGCATGGAACGAGGATAGAACGGTTTCCCGGCCGAACAAAGAACTAGGTCTTTGACCGCTTGTTCTTGTACCAATAGTGGGTGCCTCAGGTCTCGATTTTGAGACCTGGGAAACCACGGACTCAATGTGCGAAATCATGCGGTCAGAGCCCTGGCGCCGTTCAAGGCGTTTGCAGTGTCCTCGTGAAGTGGATGACGCAGTTCACCTCGTGCGTCTGCTGGTCGGCGCGGGATTCGTATGAGACCTTGACTCCGGCCAGAGACCGCAGCAAAACGGGATCTTCCTTTTGCGCTCTGAAGACAAAGCTGGAGACATAACTCTCATCGAAAGGATCACCGGGAAGCATCTGCCAGACGCGCATCAGCCGGCTGCGCATTTCGTCGCTGACGTTTTCAAACTTGACGAAAGCCAGGTGGTAAATGGGCCCTGGATTGATGTCCACCGTGTAGTTGACTGCTCCCGTGGCCTCGTCGAACTCGGGATGCGGCGTCACGGCGCAATCAAGATACCCCTTGGACTTGTACCGGGAAGCGATCATGGACCATGTGCTGCGCAGGATCAGGCCCCTGGCCGGTCCGTCAGCACGGACGCCCGCAACCTTGTCGAGGTCCGCCTGAGAGACAAGGGAATCCGGCGGCAGATGGATGGCGCCAAGTTTGTACAGGCGGCCTTCCTCGACCGTCACCGTGAAAGGGACGTCGATGGCATCGGCTGTAGCCACGGGGCTGGCGGCCTGCACCGCATGAACCTTCACGGCCGCATAACCCTCATCGGCGTAAAACGACTCAAAGGCGTGTTCCACGTTCCTTTCCGAGTTCGCGGTGTCGAACGAAGTCCCCACGGTGCGGTCGGCCACCGCCTTGACCTTGGCCTGCATCGCGGCTGAAACGCCTTGCAACTGGATCGCGCCCACCCGAACCGGCGAGGCGATTGCAAAACTCATGGCGCTCAACTTGCGCGAACCCAGACTGCCGGCGGGAGTGGCCGACACTGACGCCTTGATTCCCTGGGCGGCGAGCATCTCTTCGAGGGCGCCGCGCACCTCGTCCAGCAGCCCGCCCTCGGCCGGCACCTTGCCGTGATAGAGCGGGAAACGGTCGTGCAGCACGGCGTCCAGATCCTTGCCCGGCGTGAGCGGCAGGTTCTCCAGGCGGATGGGATAAAGCGTGGTGGAAGGCACCAGGATGAAGACGAGATCCACCCCATCGAATTTGAACGTCAGGGTATCGAAGACGCCCGTGTCCATCAGCCGTTTGGAGTGTTCGTTCATCTCGGCCGAGGTGAGAACCACGCCCTTCTTAAGCCCCGCGGCTGCCAGCAGTTCCTGGTCGGAGTACTCCGGGTCACCTTTGAACTGGATGGTCTTGGGCAGAAACTTCTGCGCGGCCAGAGGCAGGGACACAGTGAGAACAAGAAAGGCTGCCAGCAACACGAAAGGCGTACGTTTCATGGTAGGGAAAGAGTAGCAAAAAGCGCGCGCCTGCACGAAAGATTCTTATCAATATTGATAAAAGAATCAACAAGATGTGCACTCTGTCCGGCGCCTCCCAAGACCCGGGAAAGGGCGCACATTTGCTGGAATGCGTTTCTACGCCGGGATCGCCATCTTGCTCCTGAAAAAGTCCAGCGACCTCACCAGGCCCTCCCTGAGAGTGATTTCGGGCTGCCAGTCGAGCAGGGTACTAGCCTTGGTAATGTCGGGACAGCGGCGGGTGGGGTCGTCCTGGGGCAGGGCTTCAAAGCGAAGTTCGCTGGTTGAGCCGGTCACCTCCAGCACCGCCTGTGCGCACTCGAGAATGGTGAATTCGTCGGGGTTGCCGATGTTGACCGGCAAATGCTCCTCAGAGCGCGATAGCCGCAGGATGCCCTCGATCAGGTCGTCCACATAGCAGAAGCTGCGCGTCTGGCTGCCATCGCCATAGACCGAGAGCGGTTCGCCGCGCAGGGCCTGCATCATGAAGTTTGAGATTACCCGGCCGTCGCTCGGATGCAGGCGCGGACCGTAGGTGTTGAAGATGCGGACCAGGTGAGTATTCACGCCGCGCGAGCGGTGCCAGGCCATCACCAGCGCTTCGGCAAACCGTTTGGCCTCATCGTAGACAGAGCGCGGGCCAACCGGGTTGACGTTGCCCCAGTAGACTTCCCTCTGCGGATGCTCCTGCGGATCGCCATAGCACTCCGAAGTGGAGGCGTGCAGATAGCCGGCACCGTATTTGGCAGCGATTTCAAGGGTGTTTTCGACGCCGACCGAGCCGACGCGCAGGGTTTCGATCCCCAGGCGCAGATACTCCGGCGGGCTGGCTGGAGAGGCAAAATTGAAGACGTAGTCCACCGCGCCCGGATCAAAGGGCGCACAGATGTCCCGCTGCTCAAACTGGAAGCGCGGCTCCTGTGCCAGGTGAGCAAGGTTTTCCGCGCTTCCGGTGCAGAGGTTGTCGACGCCCAGAACGCTGTGGCCCTCGCCCAGCAGGCGGTCCGTCAGGTGAGAGCCAAGAAATCCGGCGGCGCCGGTGACAAGTACGCGCATGGTTAAAATTTTGTGCTCCGAAATTTGGGAATAGACGGCACGGTCAGTGCGTCCCGGGATACAACGAGTGAATTCAAATTCCAGCGCCTATACAACCAGGCGGCGGGGTTTGCCCTCCTGCGCCTGGTAGTTTGCCGGCCGGCCCACGCTCACGTAGGTGAAGCCGTGGTTGGCCATGTCCTTGGGCTTGTAGAGGTTGCGGCCGTCGATCACGATTGGGAAGCGGATCACCTGGTTGAGGCGGATCAGGTCGATCTGGGCAAATTCCTTCCAGTCGGTCAGGATCAGCACCGCATCGGCGTCGGTGGCCGCGTCGTACACACTCTCCGCATAGCGGAGCTTGCTTGAGGGCGGCAACACCTCCTTGGCGCGCTCCATGGCTGCGGGATCATAGGCGGCGATTGAGGCGCCAGACTCCAGCAGTTTCGCAATCACATCCAGCGCCGGCGACTCGCGAATGTCGTCGGTATCGCCCTTGAAGGACAGCCCCAGGGCTGCCAGTCGCTTGCCCCGCAGGGTCCACAATGCGGCGCGCACCTTGTTGAAGAAGACGTCCTTCTGGGTTTCATTGATCTTGCGAATATCGTCGAGCAGCTCGAAATTCACGCCCTGCTGCTGCGCTACCCAGTGAAAGGCGGCCACGTCCTTCGGAAAGCAGGATCCGCCATAGCCCAGTCCCGCCCTCAGAAACCGGGGACCGATGCGGCTGTCCATGCCCATGCCGGCGGCAATGTCCTCAATGTCGGCGTCCACGGCCTCGGCCAGGTTGGACACCGCGTTGATGAAGGATATCTTCAAGGCCAGGAAGGCATTGGAGGCGTGCTTGATGATCTCCGCACTCTGCGCTGAGGTGACCAGAAGTTTGGCTGGCGCAAAGGCGTTGCATGGCCCCGGCAAGGCGTTCGCCTGGGCATAATAGGATCCCGAGGTCAGAGGCTCGTAGATGCGCTTGAGCACCCCGGCGGAGCGCTCCGTGTTGGCGCCCACCACGATGCGGTCGGGATGAAGGAAGTCCAGGACGGCCGTGCCTTCACGCAGAAATTCCGGATTCGAAACCACGTCGAAACTATGCAGATCCACGCCGTGCCGGTGCAGCACGCGGCGAATCCACTCGTTGGTATAGACAGGCACCGTGCTCTTTTCCACGATGACCTTGTAGCCGTTGATGGTGCGGGCGATCTGGGAGACTACGGCCTCGACATAGGACAGGTCGGCGGCGCCGCTATCCCCCTGCGGCGTACCCACGGCAATGAAAACTGCCTCGCTGCTCCCCACGGCCGCGGCCAGATCAGTCGTGAAGGTGACGCCCTTGCCCCCATGCCGGGCCAGAAGTTCGGGCAGGTGCTCCTCGTAAATGGGCACGCCCCCGTCGCGGAGCATCTTTACCTTGGCTTCGTCGTTATCCACGCAAACGACCGGATGGCCCATATCCGCAAAGCAAACAGCCGCAACAAGACCTACATAACCGGACCCAATGACACAGATCGAAACTGGCTTTGACATTGTTGGTGCTGTCTCCTTTTAAGTTTTGTTGAGGCCCATTTGTGAGGTGGCAAGGGGATACCCGGCCGGTGAGGCATTCAAAAAACGCTTTGAGACTTCGGCAGACTTTCCGTCGGGCCGGTCCCGAGTGCCTGCCTGCGGCGCAGACACCAGAAGGCAAACCGCGCATCCAAAAGGAGAAGAGCCGATCGCCTTTAGGGTATCCGGTACGGGCTGAATGGGGCAAATGGAACGCACAATTCAGAGGGCGCACGGATGGCCCTTCGGCCCGAGGGCGCCGGCGCCGGCCAGCCCGCCCCATGGTTTGGCTCTCTGGTAAAGTGAGATTGCAGCCGCAAATCCGGGGCTACATCCGCCTCGTTGCACCCGTCGATAACGCGGCAAGAGATCTGTTTTCTTCAAGAAAGAGAGTATTCCTCATGTCAATTCCCGCGCAGCCCGGCACCCCACTATGGGAGCCTTTTCGCCTTGCACCGTGGTTATCCGAGCGCCCCTGGGGCTATCGGGACCTTCGTCCCTGGTACGACCTGGTTGCCGACGGTGAACCGATCGGCGAAGTCTGGCTGACCGGAGATGAGTGTGTGGCCGCGACCGGTCCGCACACCGGGCAGACTTTGGCCGCGATCTTTCGCCAGGCGCCCGAAGCCATGCTCGGGCCGGCGGCTCCCTCGCCCGATTCGCCTCTGCTGCTGAAGGTCATCTTTGCCAGGGAAAAGCTGAGCGTGCAGGTCCATCCGGACGACAAAATGGCGCAGAAATACGGCGATCCGCGCGGCAAGACGGAGTGCTGGTACGCGCTGGCGGCGGAACCGGGCGCGCAGTTGGCGCTGGGGCTCAAGCCAGGGGTCACGCTGGAAGGCGTCAAGACCGGGATCGAAGCGGGGACGCTGGAAGAGTGCCTGGACGTGGTCGATGTGGCGGCTCGAGACATGATTTTTGTGGATGCGGGAACGGTTCACGCCATCTGGCCGGGTTCGATCCTGCTGGAAACCCAGCAGAACTGCGACCTGACCTACCGCATGTACGACTACGGCCGGGGCCGCGAGTTGCACATTGAAAAGTCGCTGGAGGCCACACGGCTCAAGACCCACGCCGGCAAAGTTGCCCCCCGGGTGCTTGCGGACCGTACGGTTCTGATCGAGAAGGAATATTTCTGCGTCGAACGCATCGCCGTGGCGGGCAGCAGGCGAGGAGAAACCCTGCCCGGCGAGAGCGAGCCGGCGCGCGGACTGCAGTTCCTGTTTGCCTCCCAGGGGTCGGCCCGCATCACCAGCCCGCGTGAGGGCGGACCGGCTTTCGAAGCCGTGGAACTGCCCGCGCGTGGCGTTGTGGCCATCCCCGCCGCTTCGCCGGAGTTTGTGGTCGAGAATCTGGGCGGTCTGGACTTGATTCGCATCACGCCCCGCTGGCCCGGCGGAAACCAATGAACTCGTGCGGACCGAGGCGGTTCTCTTCGGGGACGCCGATATCCAGGAACACCCGGGCGCCATCGGCGCCTTCTGTGCCCCTGCCAAGGTCGGCCGGGGACCTCGTTTCTTCCACCCTTTCCCCGAAGTTCTCCGTTATGCGCCGGACAATCAACGACTTGCCGGAAGAAATCGGGACCGCCAGCGGGCAACTTTTGGCTGCATCCCGCGTCGAACTGCTTAGCTCACGGCTAGAGCGGTTCCACAGTACATATGTTCATTTCCGGCCGTTATCCGAGGTGGCTTTTCCTTGATGAAAAAGCCACTTGGCGTACTTGTTCGGCGCACAGCAACTGTGGAACCGCTCGAGCCGCCATCGAATGCCAGGCGGGGGAGTTACTCTTTTGATCGATGCGGGGCCAATGTGCCAACCCGGGATTGGCTTCCCGCCGCCGGGAACACTCTCAGATTCTTTGCCTTGTAGTTACCCTTTGCCGATGTACACTTTACCCCAAGGGATCACCCCCCCGGGGAGTGTCCAGCAACCGTATGAGGAGAAGCAGAATGCACTTGAAGCTGTTCCTTGGGCTGACTCTCGCAGCGATTTTTCTCGGCGCTGCATACCCCGCCTCCGCACAGACCGTTCCCGCCGCCACGGAGAGCACGCTGCCGTTGGCCGTCGGCGCCGGTTTTTCCTACTTCGATCCCGACTGGTATACCGGCCAAGGCCAGATCTACGGCGGCGCGCTATGGATTGACTACATCCCCAACCGTGTTCCCTGGATTCTGCGGGGATTAGGCGTCGAAATCGAAGCTCGCGACGTCAGCCTCGGGCAATCGTCTTCCGAACCTTCGAATCTACGCGAGGATACGGCTGGAGGCGGATTGATTTACACCTGGCGCCACTATCCCAGGTTCCACCCGTACGTGAAGGGCCTTGGCGGATACGCAAGCATCGACTTTCACGGCGGCCCGGGCTACAACCACGACAGCCGAACCATTGTCATCACGGGCGCTGGGGCAGAATACAGGGTCATGAAGCGGGTTTGGGTGCGGGGAGACTATGAATACCAGTTCTGGCCCAATTTCCTTCCGCACAACCAGGCACAACCCAACGGCGTCACTGTCGGTGCATCCTACCACTTCAATACTCCCCATTTCCGTTATTGAAGGAAGGGTCGGCAGCGGTGCCTGGAGCCGGAAAATGCAGATCATTTCCGAGCGAAGAAATTTTGCTGTCTTGTCCCGGGTCGCGGTTTATAGAATGTCCCGGGACCTCCTCCACTGAATCTTCGGAGACGAATTCCGATTGCACGGGCCTCGGAGCAGGCTGGCGCTTGATGCCGTAAGCCGGTCTCGGACCCCAGGGCTGGCCGACGCCCCCCCGATGGGCTGGCTCTTCTCTGCGTGTGGACCCGCAAACCCTGTGCCTTGAAGGCCGCAAGTTTTCAGAAATCAAACCCATGATGCACAATCGATAACGATATGAGCTTCCGATTTGTACTGCCTTCCGAACTTCGCGGCGCCGCTGACCAGGCCGTCGCCGATTGGTCTGCCAACAACAAGGTCGCCCGTTTCTGGCAGAAGGACCCCAGCCTGTGGACGCATGACGGCGAGGAGAACTGGCTGGGCTGGATCGACATCGTCGAACGCCAGAAAAGGGATATTGCCGCCTTTGCCGCGCTCGCCGATGACGTGCAAACCTCTGGATTCAAGTCGGTCCTGCTGCTGGGCATGGGCGGTTCCAGCCTCTGTCCGGAGGTGCTGGCCGAAACCTTCGAACATAAATTGAGCTTCCCCGTGCTGCACATCGTCGACTCCACCAACCCGGCGCAGGTAAAGGCCGCCCGGGACAAGGTCAACCTGGCCGAGACCCTGGTCATCGTGGCCAGCAAATCCGGATCGACCCTGGAGCCAAACGTCCTGAAACAATACTTTTACGAGGAGATGAAAAAGGCCGTGGGCGCGGAAAACGCCGGCAGCCATTTCCTGGCCATCACCGACCCCGGCTCGAAGATGGAGCAGGTGGCCAAAGCGGACGGCTTCCGCAACATCTTCTATGGCGACCCGCAGATCGGCGGGCGTTTTTCGGCCCTATCGAATTTTGGCGTGGTAGCTGCCTCCGTGCTCGGCCTCAATACGGGCAAGGTGTTGGCCGAAGCGGCGGAGGCCGTGGCGTCGGCCAAGTTGCCCCCGGCCGACAATCCCGCCGTCGAACTGGGACTGATCCTGGGCACGGCCGCCAACACCGGACGGGACAAGATTACCATCTTCACCTCGCCGGAAATGTACGACCTGGGCGCGTGGATGGAGCAGTTGATCGCCGAATCCACCGGCAAGCAGGGCAAAGGCATCACCCCCGTGGACCGCGAAGCCATTGCTGCGCCGGAGTTCTATGGCAAGGACCGCATCTTTGCCTACATCCGCTACGCCGGCACCACCGACAAGACCCAGGACGCCAAGGTTGCCGCCATCGAAGCGGCCGGCCATCCTGTGGTGCATTTTGACGTCTTCGACCGTTACGAGATCTTCGCCCAGTTCTTCGCCTGGGAAGTGGCCACCGCGGTGGCCGGATCGGTGATGGGCATCAATCCCTTCAACCAACCCGATGTGGAGTCGGCCAAGATCGAAACCCGCGCCCTTACCTCGGCCTACGAGAAGACGGGCAAGCTGCCTGAGCGCGAGCCGGTCCTCGTGGACGAGGGAATCAAGGTGTACGCGACCCAGAGCTACGCCGCCAGGCTGAAAGCGGCCTCCCCCGCCTGGACTCTGACCGGACTGCTCAAGGCGCATCTCGACCAGATTCATGCCGGGGACTACTTTGCCGCGCTGGCCTTTCTTCCCATGTTCCCTGAGTATGAAACGGCCATCCAGGCCATTCGGCACAAGGTGTTCAGCAGCAAGCGCGTAGCCACCTGCATGGGCTTCGGCCCGCGCTTCCTGCATTCCACCGGACAGGACTACAAGGGCGGTCCCAATACCGGCGTCTTTTTGCAGATCACCTCCGACCACGCCATCGATCTAGAGATTCCGGGCCAGAAGCTGAGCTTTGGCGTGGTAATCGACGCCCAGGCCGCCGGCGATCTGGCGGTTCTGGAGTCGCGCGGACGACGGGCGATTCGGGTTCACCTGGGGGCCGATGTGGCCGCCGGGCTCAAAACTCTGGCCGCAGCGGTCGATGCGGCGCTCGCGTAGGAATCGCGATCCCGACAACGGAAAAAAGGGGCCGCATGGCCCCTTTTTTCTTTGCCTTCCCTGCCCTCAGGCCGTGTTGTGCGCCGCTGGCTGATAGGTTCCCGGCTCGACCCGAAAGCCAATAGCGATCCGGTTCCAGACGTTGATGTAGCCGATCGCCAGGGTGAGCTGTGCCAGTTCGGCTTCATCGAAAGCCGGGCGCACCTCTTCGTAGGCATCGTCCGAGGCGTGGCCCTGGTGGATGCTGGTAAGCGCCTCGGTCCAGGCCAGCGCGGCCCGCTCCCTGGGGGTGAAGAACGGCGTCTCTCGCCATGCTGAGAGCGCGTAGAGCCGTTGCTCGGTTTCGCCTCCCTCGCGGGCGTCCTTGGTGTGCATGTCGATGCAATAGGCACACCCATTGAGCTGCGACGCCCGGGTCTTTACCAACTCCAGAAGCGAGCGCTCCAACCCGCCGGCCGCAATCACCTTGCCCAGGTTCAGGAGCGCGTGGATTCCCTCCGGAAACGCCTTCGCATAGTTCAGCCGTTCCGCCATCGGCAAACCTCCATTCCGTTGGATGCGACTCTTCGCGGTCAGTTTGATGCTGTCGGCACGGCTGGGATGAATGTTGGGCATGGCTCCTGCCTGCCAATTGCCGTAAACTCGTTTCCTGAGCGCGGAACTTTTTACCCAGCTTCGGGTTCTCACCGATGACGGCTCCCGTAAATCACCGTCTAAACGAGGTAAACCGGGAGCAGGAATTCAGGCGCAGGAGAAACATGACGATGAATCGGCCATTGTTCAAGAAGGTTATTCCACAAGCCCTGGCGTGGGCGGCGTTAGTTGTGCTCGGCGGCGCCATGGCATTGGCCCAGAACGCGACCCAGAACGCGACCCCGGACACGGCCCCGGCCTCCGGTGGACGTTCCGACGGGCAAATTGAGATGGACGTGGTGCACGCCCTCGATGCCTCCCAGGCGCTGAAGAACGATCTGATTACCGCGGCCACCATCCAGAGTGAAGTCACCCTTTCCGGAACCGTCGCGAGCGAGGCTTCCCGCGAGCTTGCGGAGTCCATCGCTGGCCATGTGCCGGGCGTGACCAAGGTGAACAACAATTTGAAGGTCGGCAATCCGCAGGACGCGGCCAATGCCGGCGATCAACAGATGGCGGACAACCAGCCGGACGAGACGGCGCAAGCGGCTCCAGCGCCGACTGATGGCCCAATACCGGTTCCAGACCAGTCTCAGGCGCAGGCGCCCCCTCCGCCGCCCCAGTATTCGCGCCCTCAGTACGCGCCCCCTCCGCCCCCGCGGGCTTACAATCCGCCCCCGGCCCCAGCGTATGAAGCGCCCAAGGGTCCGGTGACCATTCCTCAAGGAACCCTGCTGCAACTGCGCACCAGTGAGCCGGTCAACAGCAAGAGGGCCAAGGACGGCGAGCCGGTGCAGTTCACCGTGATTCAGGATGTGGCCTACGGCGGCGTCCTGGCGATTCCGCGCGGCGCGACCGTTCATGGCGTCGTCACCGAGGTCAAGAAAGCGGGAGAGCTGGCCGGCAGTCCCGAACTGGCGCTCAAGCTCACCTCGCTTGACCTGGGCGGACAGAGCTACCCGCTCTCCAGCGACGAGTTCAAGGTCAAGGGTCCGAACAAGGCTGGCCATACGGCTGGCAGCGCCTTCGGCGGCGCGGTTCTGGGCGCGATCATCGGCGGCGCAGTCGGTCGCGGTGAAGGTGCAGCCATCGGCGCCGGGGCAGGCGCGGCTGCGGGCACGGCGGCTTCCGCGGCGACTCCCGGACCGGGCATCTGGATTCCTGCCGAGGCGCGGGTCGACTTCCACCTGGCTGCTGCTGTTACGGTAACCCCCGTGAGCCAGCAGGAAGCGGCCCGGCTCGCGCAGGGACTGTTTCAGGGTGGCCCGAGCCTCTACCGGCGCGGCTACTATCCCTACGGCCAGCCGTACATGGCGGGCTATGGCTACTACCCCTACGGTTATCCCCCGGTCTATTACCGGCCGTATTACATGGTCGGCGGGTACTACTACTGGCGGTAAGGCCCTGAAAATCTGAACACGGAACGGGCATCCCGGCTTGCGGGATGCCCGTTCCGCATTTGGGGGCTGTAAAAAGACAGGGCCGGGAATCCAGGCAAGATCGCACGCCCCGCAACTCAAACCGCAAAAACGATTGAGCTTTATCCTTTCCGCAGCAGAGCCCGTTGCCGGCAGAAATCCGGGCCCGCATCCACCGACAGGAAAACAGTTCCCTGAACCCAAGAAAACTGTTCCCTCATCAACCTCGCCCGGCGTTATTATGAAAGCTCCGTGCCTGGGACGATGCAGGATCACGTTTTTCTATCGTTTCCAAACAGAACGGGTTCGACTCCTGGGAGGGCGGATGCGTTTTTATACAGCACAGGAATGCGACGATTGGCTGCGGGACCGGCAGCGGCAAAAGCCCGATGCCAACCCGCTCTCTTCATTCGAGAGAATCCAGTTTCCGGAAGAATCGTACCGGTACTTCTTCTTCGCCCACTGGATTGCCAAGTCGTTGACTTTCCGCATGCCCGTCCTGCTCTGGATCACCGAGTCGGGCATCTGGGGCGGTTCGGAAAACTGGCATTTGTATTACAAACTCCGCCAAAGTTACGGGGACCGTCTACTGCTCGATGAAGCGCCTGGACACATGTTCCTGGAATACGAGGCGGAAGACCTGGCATCCTTCCTGCAGGTGGCCATGTTGAACGGCTGGGACGGCTACCTGCTGACGCAGGCCGACTACGTAAATCTGTTCGTCAGCCACGATGAGTACATCGATTTCTATGCGGAAAAGCCGTATCTGGCCGAGATTCGAGAGGGACTGGGAGTCGAGGGTCCCGCCGGTGAAGGAGCTTCTGGTCCTGTCGGCAACGGGGAAAGCGATGCAGCCGCCGGGCAGCCGGATGACAGTGCCCCGGGCGAAAGTGTAAATCGAGGGCCGGCCGGCGATCAGGGCAACGGCGGGCTTTGAATCCTGCCCTGCAACCACTCCCCTTGCCCGGTTCCCTGTCGTCTATAATGGCAAAGAATCGCGTCGAGCGAGAATTGCGCATGCAGTCCAATGCCGCCCGCAGCTGAGCTCTGCTGCACAAGGGGTTCAACCTGTTCGCGCGTAGAGAGTTGAAGGTTCAAGTCCATCCATGATCCGTTTCCTGCAAACTGACAATCGCCTGACAAAGGCTCTCCTTGTGGTCGTGATTGGCGCCGCTTCGGTGTCCATGGTGGTATACCTGATTCCCGGACTTACCGGCCAGGGCGCCGCATCGGCCGATACATACGCCGTCATCTATCCCCACTGGTACAGCCGCTTCCTGTCTTCCGGCGAATCGGTAAGCCAGCAAAAGGTGAGCCAGCTTGCCCGCCAGCAGATGCAGCGCCAGCGGCTGCCGGATTCGCCGTTCATCGTCAACTATTTTGAGCAGCAGGCCGGCTCGCAACTGGTGCGGGATCAGGTGCTGCTGGCCGAGGCCGACCGGCTCGGCATCCACGCCACCGATGACGATGTGCGCGACTTCCTGCACCGCGGCCAGTTCGGCGAGTTCCTGTTCCCCAAGGGGCAGTACATCGGAGCTGACCGCTACGCGGCTTTCGTCGCCGGCCAGTTCAACCTCTCGGTAGCGGAGTTCGAGTCGGAAGTGAAGCAGGACATCGCCGTCCGCCGGCTTGAAGCGCTGATCACCGCCGGGGTCGCGGTGGGCGACCAGGAAGTGCGCGACAGCTATCGCAAGGAAAACATCAAGGTCAAGTTCGACTACGCGGTCATCGCCTCGGACGAACTGCGCAAGACCATCAACCCCTCCGACAGCGATCTCGAAGCCTTCTTCAAGCAGAACGCCGCGCGCTATGCCACGGCCGTGCCGGAAGAACGCAAGATCACCTACTTTGCGTTTACTCCGGGCGATTTGCCGGGCGGAGAGCCGAAGCCCAGCCAGCAGGAGATTCAGCAGTACTACACCGCGCACCAGTCCGAGTACACGGTTCCGGAACAGGCCCGCGCGCGCCACATCCTCATCAAGGTGGACGCGGGTGCGGACGCCAAGACCGATGCCGCAGCCAAGGCCAAGGCCGAAGCGCTGCTCAAGCAGATTGATGCGGGCGCAAACTTCGCCGACCTGGCCAAAAAGAACTCCGACGACCCCGGCAGCAAGGACTCGGGCGGCGAACTGGGCTTTGCCCAGCGCGGCCACATGGTGCCGGAGTTCGACGCCGCCATCTTCAGCCAGAAAATCGGCGACAACAAGATCGTGAAGACGCAGTACGGCTATCACATCGTGCAGGTGGAAGAGCGCCAGACCGCGCACACCCAATCCTTGTCTGAAGTCCTGCCCACCATCCAGGCAACGCTGATCCGCCAGAAGGCGGCGCAGGCCGAAGACAACTTCGCGCGCACCCTTACTTCCGAGGCCATCAAGAACGGCCTGGAGAAGACCGCCGCGGCGCATCATCTGCAGGTTGCCACCACGCCGCTGGTTGGCGCGCAGGGCGTGATTGCCGCGCTGGCTGACTCCTCCCAGGTCATCGGCAAGGCCTTCCAGGCCAAGCAGAGCGATCCGCCGCAGTATGCGCCCACCGGCGAAGGCTACGCGATCTTCCAGGTCACCGGCATCGCTCCCGCTCACGCGCCCAACTTTGCCGACTACAAGGCCAAGATCGCCGACGATTATCGCGACGAGAAGCTGCCCGGCCTGCTCTCTCAGAAAACGAAGGAACTCGCCGACAAGGCCAAGAGCATGAACGACCTCGCCAAGGCCGCCAAGGCTGTGGGCGCCAGCTTCAAGACCAGCGATCTGGTTGGTCCTACAGGCCAGGTTCCCGACCTGGGTCAGGTTGGCCAGGTGGCCCCGCAACTGCTTGAGATGAAGGTCGGCGACATCAGCGGCCCCATCAACGCGCAGCGCACCGGCGTAGTGGCCAAGCTGGTGGACAAGCAGGAGCCCACCGCGGACGAGATCGCCAAGAACTTCGACCAGACCCGCGACCAGATGCTTGAACAGCGCCGCTCAGAGGCCTTCAACGTTTTCCTGAGCAACGTTCTGGCCGACTACAAAAAGCACAATCGCATTCGCATGAACGCCAAGGCGAAGACCGACGAGCTTCCCGGCTCCTAGTTCCGGGGTACCAGTCAATCAACGTAATAGGGGCCCGCAGCCGCAATCGCCTGCGGGCCTTTCCGCGTCTGAGCCAGGCCGGAAACTTTCAGGAACAACTGAGTCCGTCGATGTCTTGAAGGGTACGGGCTAAACATGCAGCGGAGAGACTCGCTTCTCGCCCAGTAAGCGTCAGGGCACGACTTTAGCCGTGCCGTAAATGCCGTAGAATGAGCCCGGCCTTCAGGCCCTGCGGTACGCTCGTCGAGCTTTTCGCCATTCATTCAGGGTTTTTCCGCAGCCTGTTTAGCCCGTACATGAACTGCACAAAATCAGCGTGGGCTTGAGCCCCTGGGGGATTGCCAGCCTCCCCATAGACCTTGTTTGTGATAACTCAATCGTCACCCCTGGGTTGGCCCGGCAAAGCCGGGAAGGGTATTCTGGAGCCGCATGATCATCTTCTTCATTCGCCTCGCCGCTCATTCCACGGCAATTCTGGAGCCGGTCCTTTGACCGCCGCGCGCTGGGGCGCCGGTTTTGCCGCAGCCGACCGCTTTGTCGCCGAGATTGAAGCCGCGGCTGCCGGCAAGGGACCGCTGCGGCCCGGGTACGTTCTGGCCGGGGACGAGGTTTTCCTGCTCGACCGCTGCCGCTCGGCCGTTCTCAAGGCCTTCGTGCCGCCCGATCTCAAGGATTTCTGCCTCTCCGACCTCGACCTGGCCGGAGCCTCGATCTTCGAGGCGCTGGACCGCGCGCAAACTCCCTCGCTGATGGCGCCGTTCCAGGTGATCTTCGTGCGCAATATCCGCCAGCTTTATACCCGCGGCGCCAAGAAGGACGAGTTCGCCGCCCTCGACCGCTACTTCCGCTCGCCCAACCCGCAGGCGCTGCTGATTTTTGTCGCTGACTTTCTGCGCATTCCCTCCGACGTCCGGCGCATGGAGTTGGACGACAAGAACCGCTTCGATCGCCTCAAGGAGACGCTGGGCGAGCACTGCTCCCTGGTCGAACTGGCGCGGGTCAACGAAGACGACGCCATGCGCTGGGTCGCGGCCACCGCCGAACAGGCCGGCGCGCGCATGGACCCCGACGCCTCCCGCCAGTTGGTCGACGCGTTGGGCGCAGATATGATGCTCATTATGAATTGACCGACGCCATCAGCGCCCGAGACCGGGTGCGCGCGCTGGCTCTGCTGCACGGCCTCTTGAACAGCTCCGAGGCCGGCGAGGACGCAGCCATCGGGCACCTCTACATGCTGGCGCGCACCTTCCGCCAGATGCTGGTGATCCTGGAAAAGAACGTCCGCGACTCGCGCGCCATCTGGCAGGCTCTGTGGCAGGGATTCCGCATGCCGCCCTTTGCTGCCGACGACCTCATCCGCCAGGCACGCCGCTTCAAAAGCCGTCGCGACCTCACGCGGGCACTGCGGCTGATTGCCCGCGCCGACCTTGAACTGCGCTCTTCCCCGCCCGACAAGCGGCTGGTGCTGGAGCGGCTGGTTTACGAACTGGCCTCCGAGCCGAAGCCCGCTTCAACCTTGTTCGCCTCCGCACAGCTTTCCTTCGAGGCATGACGCAACAGGCGCCTCCCGCAGAGGTAGGAGAGCCGTCTGCAGGTCGCGCTACCGGACGCCGTGCTCGTTCAGCCAGGGCCCATACTTCTGGTCATCGCCTTGAATGTGCTTGGTGAGCCAGTCGGACAGGAAATTGAGCAGGTTGACGCTGAGGGTGATATCGCCTTTCTCATAGCGACCGACAAACTCCTCCACCTGTTTGGTCAGGTCCTGATGTTTGATGCGGTGCTGAGGCAACTCCGGGTACCCGGTGGCGGCCATCATTTTCTCTTCCGCCGCAAAATGGTCTCGCGTGTAGTCCACGAGCGAGTGCAGCAGTTTCCCTGTGATCGTTCGCGCCTGGCCTTTCATCATGGCCGCATGAAGATCGTTCAGGGTTTCAACCAAGACTGTGTGCTGATCGTCGAGGGCGTGCACCCCCACTGAGAGATTCTCGTTCCAAGTCATTAAGCTCATGCGTCTTCTCCTGCCAAAGTGAGCCGGCTGAAAGAGGTATCGGCAGGTGCGGAAGGAAAATTCAATGGCCGCCCCGAACGTTAACTCCCCAGGCCTCTCAAAACAAAGTGCTTGAGGCAGCGGGCCGGGCGCTGTCCGCAGCACCCAGGATCATTCGTTCATGTGCAAGCCTTCGGACAGCGCCAGCGTTGATTCTGTAACCGGCCATGAAAGATCGCACAGCCGGTCTCCTGACCGGCTGTGCGCCTGTCTTGGCCCTCAGAGTCGCTGGGCACTGAATTCCGGGTGGTTGCGCCCTCTGTCAGAAATGCGCTCTAGCGCACGCCGTGATCATTCATCCACGGACCGTACGATTGGTCCTCGTTTTGAATATGGGTCTTGAGCCAATCGGAAAGGAAGGCGGACACGTCCTGGCTGAGGGTGATTTCGCCCTTCTGGTAGCGGGCGATAAAGTCTTCCACCTGCTTGGTCAGCTTGCGATGCAGCACTTTGTGCTCGGAAAGCCCGGGATACCGCGTGGCCTCCATCAAATCCTCTTCGGCCGAGAAGTGCTGACGGGTATAAACCAGCAGCCTGGCCAGCAATTCGCCGATGACCGCTCGCCCCTGCCCCTTCATCATGGCCGCATGAAGGTCGTTGATGGTTTCAAATAAAACGGTATGCTGGTCGTCGATCGATTGAACCCCGACGGAGAGCGCGTCATTCCAGACTACGAGGGCCATGAAGTTCCTCCTGCCAGATGGAGTTGGCAGAAGAACCTATCGGCAGATGTGGTAAGAAATTTCAAAGAGAATCCCCGCCGCTGCCCAGGAAGCGCCCCCGTTTACAACACACCGTGCTCGTTCAGCCATGGACCATACTCCCGGTCCAGGCCCTCGATGTGCGCGAGATACCAGCCGCGCAGAAATACGAGCAGCGAGCGCACCTGCAAATCTCCGCCGTGTTGCGTGCGATGGCTGGCCTGCAAAATCTGCGCCAGCAGCCGCTGGTGTTCAGCGCGGTGCGCGGCCAAGGCGGGGAAGCCGTTCTGCTGCAGCATCTGCTCCTCGCTGGAGAAGTGCATGCGCGTAAACTCGATCAGCCGGTCGAGCATTTCGCTCACCTGCTCCCGGCCCGCGCCGCGCATCAGCGCCAGCCTAAGCTCGTTCAAAGTATCCATGAGGATGCCGTGCTGGTCGTCCATCGCCCGGACGCCGACCGTACACGAATAGTTCCAGGTTAAGAGGGTCACATGAGTCTCCGCTGATCACGAATGGGTATATCGGTCAAACGAGGCCGGAAGTTACTACCCATCTGCTCGCCTCATGTGACCAAGGTTTCTCCCGAACGACCGCGGTCGGAACGCTCCTCGCCGCAGCGCCAGCAGTTTTCCGTCCACAAAAGCCGGCGTCCGGCCCGGCGCGAAGCGGCTCTGCCGCCGCTGTCTCCTGGGCGTGAGGTGCAAAATGGAACTGATCCGCATGATCACTCCTGCAAACTCGATCGCCGCCGTGCTTTTGCTGGCTCCGTTTCTGACGGCAGCCTTCTTTCCGCAGTGGCTTTCCACTCGGACTCGCTCCTGGCCGGTGTGGGTGCAATGGCTGTGTCCCGCCGCCTTGAGCGTGCCCTACGCAATGGTGTCGTCTGCCGCCCAGGCGTTTCACTGGACCTGGTTCGCGTTGTATGCGCTGCTTCCGGTCGCGGTGGCGATCCTGCTTGCTCAGGCCGGACGGATCGACCCCGGCAATTCACCCCATCAACCAGGACCCGTCGCCGGGGACCCCGGCATTCCACCCCAGCATTCAAAGCCTGTCAGCGCAGGCCTGGGTCAGCGCGGCAATTGGCGAGATTTTCTGGTGCTGGCCGCGCTGGGCCTGGCGGTCGATCTGCGCTGGTTTGAGGGAGCCTGGCCCGCTCACCTGGCCATCTTCAACAAGATGCTGCTGCTGGACGCGGGAATTTACGGCTTCATTGCCATGCGGCAACTGGACGGAACCGGCTTCGATCTGCGCCTGCGCCTCCGCGACCTCGTAATCGGATTGCGCGAACTGGCCTGCTACACGCCCATTGCGCTGGCTCTGGGTTTGGGTTTGGGGTTCCTGCACCTGCATGCACAGTGGCCGGGAATGGCTCCCATTGCAGGCGCGTGGCTCTTCACCTTTTTCTTCATTGCCGTTCCGGAGGAATTGTTCTTTCGCGGATGGCTTCAAAATCTATTGGAACGGCGCATGGGGCGCTTCCCGGCCCTGCTTCTGACAGCAGTTCTCTTCGGCCTCTCCCACTTCAACAAGCGGGCCGCTTTCTTTAACTGGCGCTATGTGCTGCTGGCCGCGGTGGCGGGTTTCTTCTATGGCCGCGCATGGCGGCAGGAGCGTCGTGTCGGAGCCTCGGCCATCACCCACGCTTCGGTGGACGCCATCTGGTCCCTATGGCTGCGCTGAGTGGATTGCATGGTGTGTGCGCGTGTAGGTCAGGTAGCCCAGCCCCACGCGCATGTTGTGATCCACCGGCCCGGGAACGGTGACGGCGATCGCGATCCCCAGAATGGCGTGCGCCATGGCCAGCGGATACAGGTTGCGGTAGCGCAGAAAGAGCAGGCAGGCCGCAAAGCCCCAGATCAAAGTAACCGGCGTGAGAATGGGGCTGGGAAGATGCGCGGCCGCAAAGATCGTGGCGGCAGCCAGAGCCGCTGCCTTCTCGCCCGGCAAAAGCCGCATCAGCCGCGCAAGGAAGAATCCCTGCAGCAGGAATTGCTGTACAAAGGCCCACAGCGCGTAGGCCGCATACGTTTCGATGAACGCGACCAGGCCGGCGGGAAGGCGCAAGGTGTGCAGTCTGTCGGCCAGCAGGACCGCCACAGCGGCCACCAGCAACGCCAGCCCCGCCACCCAGAGCGAACGAAGGAAATTGGCCCGGCGCAAGCCCACCGCCTTCAGGCCGTCGAACGACAGGCAGGCAATCGTCGCCACCACGGCAGCCGCAACCCACCACAGCAGCTTTTGCCAGGGCCGGGGCGTCCAGATCACCACCAGGATTAGCCCGTAGGCCAGGGCCAGCTCCACGAAGTCGCGCCGCCGCGTCCGCACCATCGCGGAGCCTTCCCCGCCGGAAATGGGAGCCGCACCGACCGCCATGCAACCGATAGTAGCCCGCATTTCTAACCGGCCGATAAAAATCGTACCGCCGGTTTCCTGACCGGCTGTACTGAGGGCCCCCCGGACTTCAGAGGTCTCGGCAGACCTCGACTTCCCGGTCGTTGCGCCCTCTGTGAGAGATCCAGGCTGGCTGCCGGCCCAAGCCCCGAGGGCAATCGCATGAATCCACCTTGTTGACGAGCCTGATTCCGATTTTTATCGCGCCCGAGGCGCAACGGTCAGTAGCCCCGCGCTTCAGCGTGGGGCAGGAGGCCAGATTTGCATTTCAGTCCCGTAGGGGCGACGCAAGAGGCAAAATTGCCATCAAGATATCGTTCATGCGATTGCCCTCCCCGCCTCGTCTATTCCAGAATCACATCCGGCTCCGGCTCGTGGCCGCGCGTGGTCAGGGCCACGGCCGCAGCCAGGATGAGCCCGCCGCCCACCCAGGCGTGGGGACCCAGGTGTTCTCCCAGCAGTTTGACGCCCAGCCAGGAGCCAAGCGCTGGCTCGATGTTCAGGAAAACCCCGGCGCGCGAAGCCGGCACGTGGTGGATGCCCCAGTTCCACAGCAGCGTGGTAGTCGCCGTGCAAAACAGGCCGCTGATGGCCAGCGCAATCCAGGCCGTGGAGCTGACATGCGCAAATGGCGGCGGGGCGGCGTTGGAGTGGGTAATCGGGCTCAGCACCCACGGCCCCAGCACCCATACGGCCAGCATCAGGGCTCCCGAAAGAATGGTGTACGCCGTCACCACCGGCGGGCTGTGCTTCTGCATCAGCTTCTTGCTGAGCAAAATCCAGGCCAGCGCGGTCACCAGCGAGGCCACCACCATCAGGTCTCCTGTCAGCGTGGGCTCTCCATGCGTCGCCGGGCCCCGGCTCCCGCCCAGCACAATCAGCGCCGCCCCAGCTGTCGACCCCCACAGCGCCACCCAGCCCAGCCGGTCGAGCCGTTCTCCAGCAAAAATCGCCGCAGCAGCCGCCAACAGCACCGGCATGGAGCCCACCATCAGCGAAGCGTGGCTCACCGTGGTGCGGGCCAGGCCGTGAAACTGGAGCAGAAACTGCACGGGCACGCCGAGGAACGCGGAAATCAGCAGCATGCGCACCTCTCCGGCGGTCAAGCGGAACCGGCGGAGGTTCATCAGCGCCACCGGCAGCATGCCCAGGCAGGCAAACAGGAAGCGATAAAGCACCATGTGCTCCACGCTCATCTCGTTCAGCGCCAGCCTGCCGAAGTAGAACCCCGTACCCCAAAGGCACCCAGCCACAAAGCAGGCGCCATACCCCAGCACGCTGACGCGTCGACCGGACACTCCGGCATCTGGGGCTTGCTGCCGGGCTTCCCAGCCCGTGGTTGCATTCTCTGCCATCTTTTTTACTCTCGCACATGCGGGAACCGGGCCGTATCAGAACCGGTCTCCTCCTTCGCGCCTTTCCTTTCGGGCTTTGCAGAAATTAAGGGCCGCACGGCACACAATGGACCATGGAGAACGAAACGGGATGCAGAACTTGTTCCAGATTCAAAATGTCAGGTATGCGACCGGTCTTTACCCATGCCCGCCCCCCCCTACCCCCCTCCCGGAGGTACACATCCCAAATGATACTAAAGTTTTAAATTGATAAACTATTTATAATCTTACGCTTAAGTCGGTTTCCCCATCCACGCACCTCAATTCCCGTGTCGCAATGTGGGAGATTCTCGATTGGCTGCCTACGGCTCGACACTCTTCGACGTCGTCACAGCTTGCCGAACAAGCCTGAATTCTTTCGCTCCTATCGTTCCGGCCCAGAGAGATGCTTGCGGCTATCCATCGAATGCGCCAAATAAAGCTGAAAGAACGGAGTGGCCTGTTTCCGCGGCCGAATCATAGGCGACCTGCGTCACTCCTCAAAAGCAGTCCCATCGGCGAGAATAGCTGTCGATGAAGATGCGGCTTTTGGGAGCGGAATTGCGCCTGCGTGCTGGCCTGTGGCTGGCGGCGGGGCTGACGTTGTGCGCGGTTCCGTGGGCCTTGGCCCAGGAAGGCTTGGACAGCCTGGTCAGCGCGCCGAATCCCTCCCATACGATCAAGGGGCGCGTGCTGCCCGACCGGCTTCCCGACAAGCCCTCGCAGCTTCCCCTGTTCACCGTTCCCATCGAGCCGCTGGGCTTTTCCGCTCCCGGCCCTCTCTACCTGGGCCAGCGCAACAGCATTGTTTCGCTCGACTTCCTGAATGAGAATCGGCTCCTGTTCACCTTCCGCGTGCCGGGGCTGATGCACCGCGAGCCCGGCGAAGAAAACGGCAGCGATGAGCGGCAGATTCGCGCCGTGGTGCTGGCGCTGCCCGAAGGCAAGGTGGAAGCCGAGGCCCTGTGGACCGTGCACGACCGCGCGCGCTACCTCTGGATGCTCAAGGACGGCCGCTTCCTGCTGCGCGACCGGGAGAATCTTGAGCTGGGCGACGCCAGTCTGGAGCTGAAGCCCTTCCTGCGCTTTCCCGGGCCGCTCGTCTGGATGGAGATGGATCCCACCCAGCAGTTCCTGGTGACGGACTCGCATGAACCCGAAGCCGCGCCAAAGCCGGGCGAGGTTCCCAGCCCGTTTACCGCCTCAGCCAGCATGACCGTGGATGGACAAAAACCGGAAGGTCAGCCCGAACTGGTGGTGCGCATCCTGCGCCGCGACTCCGGCCAGGTGATGCTGGTCAGCCGCGTCCGCTCCACCGTGCACCTGCCCATCAACGCCGACGGCTACCTCGAGAGCCTGCGCGGCCGGGGCAGCGGCTGGCTGCTGAATCTGAAGTACTTCAGCGGAGGAAGCACCATCCTTGGGCAGGTGGACTCGGCCTGTTCGCCGCTGTTCGATTTTCTATCCCAGCGGGAGGTCCTGGTCACCGCCTGCCTGCCATCCGGAGCGAACAAGCTGGTGGCCATGTCCACCGATGGCCGGCGTCTTTGGGATGCTCAGACCTCCGACGCAACCGTCTGGCCCATGGTAGTGCGCGCGCCCGACGGTTTGCGCATGGTGCGCGAGGCCCTGGCTGTCACCCATGCGGTCAACGCCTATGCGCCTCTGGACCGGGAGGACATCAAAGGCCAGCTGGTCGAGGTCCTGGATGCGGCCGACGGCAAAGTGGAGCTTGAAGCGGCGGCCAGTCCGGCGCTCGATGGCGGCGGAAATGTGGCCATCTCTCCCTCCGGCCGGCGCGTAGCCGTTCTCGTCGATGGCGCCATCCAAGTGTTTGAATTGCCCGCCGCGCCGCCCCTTCCCGACCCTGCGGGCAACAAGCCCGCTCGCTGAGTTGTGATAGAGGCCATGTTCGGCAGTTACAAACCCGTGTAGACTGGGCTGCGGGAGAGTTTTTTTGGCCACGGTTCTCGTCCATTTCGCGGCAGCAGCGGTTACCGACCGCGGCCGCAAGCGCCCCTCCAACGAAGATGCATTCGGCTTCTCCGTCGAGCACGGAGTTTACGTGGTGTGCGACGGAATGGGCGGCGCCGCAGCCGGCGAAATCGCCAGTTCCCTGGCCGTCGACGAGGTTCTGCGCCACTTCGAAAGCCGTGCCATCGGCAACCCCGGCCCGCTTGCCCAGGAAGCCGAGCGGGCCATCAGCGACGCCAATTCCGCCATCTACTCCCGCGCCGAGCGCAATTACCAGCTCAACGGCATGGGAACCACCCTGGTGGGCCTGCTGGTGCATGAGCGCCGCGTACTGGTGTTCAACGTGGGCGACAGCCGCTGTTACCGCCTGCGCAAGAGCCGTCTGGAGCAGATCACGCTGGACCACTCGCTGGTCGAGGAGCAGGTGCGGGAGGGCCGCATGACCCGCGCCGAAGCCCTGCGATCGCCGCTGCGCAACGTCATCACCCGCGCACTGGGCACGCAGTGCTGCGTCACGCCGGATCTCTTCGAACTCGAAGCCGACCCCGGCGACCTCTTCCTGCTTTGCTCCGACGGGTTGACGCGCGAGTTGGCCGACCCGCTGATTGAGTCCCTCCTTATGTCCGGGCTTCCTCTCGACGACCTCTGCACCCGCCTGGTGCAAGCCGCCAAGAAAGCCGGCGGCCACGACAACATCACCTGCCTGCTGGTCCGCGCCGAGGGCTAGACCTACAGTTGTAGGTCGCAGATTCCAGAGGAAACCTGAGTCTCATAGGCTGCGGAAACATTCGATTCGGGCAGTAGGCCGGGACTGGCAGGTCAGGGCTGGTAGGTCGGGGCTTTAGCCCCGACGCAATCGTCTGCAAAATCATCGCGGGCTTTAGCCCCTGAGGTCTGCTTTTCGTCTTGCCGTTGCCCTTTTCCCGTAGCCAGTCGAACCCCTGCGCCCGCTTTCATGGTTCGCCCCGTGCACCCTAATGCTTCCTCACCCGCCGGAAAAGCATGGCCAGCGGAACGCACAGCAGCGACAGAAACCCCAGCAAGCGGAAGTTATCCGCATAGGCAAGCAGAGACGCCTGCTGCTGCACGCTGCGGTACAGCGCCCCCATGGCCTCCATATGCGCATTCCAGGCGCTGGCGCCCGCAATGGAAAGCTTTGCCTGCAAGCCCTGAACCAGGGCAGTCGCCGCTGGAGTTCCCGCCGTTATGTTGGCGCCCAGATAGTTCTGGTGGACCTGCGCGCCGCGCACCAGCATGGTGGTCACCGTGGCGATGCCGACCGAGCCTCCGATGTTCCGCATCAGGTTGTAGATGCCCGCGGCGTTGCCGATCTCCTGTTTGCGCAGCAAGCCCATGGCCATGGTGGTGAGAGGAACAAAAACGAACCCGCCGGCAAAGCCGTTGATGAAGTTGGGCACGGCGACGGACCCCATGGAGATGGCAAGATTGATGTGACTGAGCAGCAGGCACGAGTAACCAAAGATGGCGAAGCCGCAGGCCAGCAGA
The DNA here is from genome assembly GCA_049516495.1 of Occallatibacter sp. Taxonomy (GTDB): domain Bacteria; phylum Acidobacteriota; class Terriglobia; order Terriglobales; family Acidobacteriaceae; genus Telmatobacter. The sequence continues at coordinate 2,783 of JBEKTB010000046.1, read as the reverse complement.
ATACGGCCGTCGACGTAGTTGACCAGGATTCCCACCGCGACCATGGAGAGCAGCGACCCCAGGCCGCGCGGGCTGACGGTCAGGCCGCTTTCCATCGCCGAATAGCCCATCTGCGTTTGGAGAAACAGCGGCAGAATAGCCGTGACGCCGTAGAGGACAAAGCCGTAGAGGCAGGTAATCACCGTCCCAACCAGAAAATTGCGGTTGGCGAGTATGCGCAGTTGCACGATGGGCTCGTGAATCCGGAATTCGCGCACGATGAAGCACAATACGGCGATCAAGGAAGCCGCGGCCGTCCAGCGAATCCATCCCGTCGAAAACCAGTCCGCTTCCTGGCCCTTGTCCAGCACCAGTTGCAACGTGCCCAGCCAGATGGCCATCATGCCGAAGCCCAGATAGTCGATGGCTCCGCGAAACGCATGGCGCAGGTAGGGAGGGTCCTCAATAAACAGGTTGACCATGAAGAGGGCCAGCAGGCCCACAGGAAGGTTGATGTAGAAGATCCAGCGCCAGGAGTAGCTGTCGGTGATCCATCCGCCCAGCGTGGGACCAATCACCGGGGCCACCACGATACCAATCCCGTAGACAGCCATGGCCGTGCCGATCTTGCGCGGCGGAAAGCTCTCCAGAAGAATGGACTGCGCCAGCGGCTGCATGCCGCCGCCCCCGATGCCCTGCAGAACCCGCGCCACGATCAGCATGGGCATGTTGATCGCAATCCCACAGAGCAGAGACGCGGCCGTGAACAACAGGATGGAAGCCATCAGCAGCCGCTTGCGTCCGATGCGCCGCGCAATCCATCCCGAGGCCGGAAGCATGATGGCGTTTGAAACCAGGTAACTGGTGAGAACCCAGGTTGATTCGTCTGTCGACGCCGAAAGATTGCCCGCGATATGCGGCAAGGCAACGTTGGCCACCGAAGAATCGAGCACCACCATGAAGGTGGAAATCATCACCGAGGCGGCAACCATCCAGGGATTCACCGAAGGCCGCCAATCCCGATGATCGATTTCCTCAACCCGCGTCTGCGTGCCGGCAGCGCTCATCCGGCGCTCCGCTCTTGCAACCCCGCCGAGCATGCTCCCAAGCCTGTGGCAGAGAAGCTGCCCCGGCGCTCAAAGGCGATTGGATTGCAACTGACCATACAGTCATTCTAATATACTATCGGGTCAGTTGCTTCTCATGCCCAATCGCCGATGAGAGCGAAAGACGCGAGAGTTGATGAAAACAAAGAAGAAGGTTGTTTCTGAGTTTCGCCGTTCCGAGATCATCGATGCGGCGCGCTCGGTCTTCGCGCGGCGTGGATTTGAGCATGGAATTATCGACGAAATCGCCAGCGAGGCGGGCATCGCCAAGGGAACCGTCTATCTGTACTTTCGATCGAAGACCGAGATCTACAAGGCTGTCCTCGATCACGACATGAAGACCTTGAAGAAGGACACGCTCGACCGGATTGAGGCTGCCGCGACCCTGAAAGACAAGATCGCCGCCTTCACGCTGGCGCGCCTGGAAAGCACGGAGGCGCGCAAGGATTTCTTCCGCATCATGGACAGCGAATCCGGTGGCCTCGCACTAACTCGCAGCCAGTACCATTCCTGGCTGCGAGAGCCGGTGCTGCGTCTTGCGGCGGCCATTGAAGAAGCCGCGCGGCGAGGCGAGATTCGACGCGTGCCTGCTGAAAAAACCGCGTGGCTCATCGCCGACATGACCCGGGGAACCATTCAGCGGAGGCTGATCGGAAAAACCGAAACGGCTCCGCGCGCAGATTCGGAGTTTCTGTCCGATTTCATCTGGTCAGCCCTGGCGCTCGAGTCCGGCTCCCCGCGGCACTGACCGCGCGGGCGGGGGCCGGAGCCGGCCTGGCTGAAGCTCCTGCCCCGCCATGCAAAGTCAACGTGTGTCTTCTATCGCAGGCCCGTGGTCTGGAACGGCAGCCCCGTGACCGGCGAGTGATCCGGTTGAGCGTCCAGATTGGGCGCAATGGCGACTCCGTGTGCGGAGGCCGGCGCGACCGTCACATTCCAGCCATCGACGACCACCAGCGCATCTTCCCCGTTGAATGCGCTCGCATCGGCATCCAGCGTGATCGTTCGGCTCTCATTGGGAACCAGGGACACATAGTTGTCGCTCGCATAGACGGGCAGCACTCGCTCGCCCGTGTGCTGGCGGCGCAACTGCAGATGCGCCATGAGAGCGATGTTGGCCGATGGATTGTGCAGAGTTACCGTGACCACGCGCCGGCCATCCGCGTCCTTGCGTTCCAACTGGGCTTCGAGAGTCACTGTGGCCAGTTTGTTCAGGTCCGTCAGATCGTCGGGGTGCTCGGGCTGCGCCCGCCAATAGAAATTGGACGAGATGAGTTTTTCCTGCGCGTCCTTCAATTCCAGCTTGAGAAAGTGGACCGAAGAGAGCGTTGCGGGGAATTCCAAGTTGCCCAGGCTGGTGGCGGCTGACGCGGGAGCCGTGACCGGCGTCGAGTGTTGCGCGGCCAGCGATCCGTCGAGGTTGTAAATGTAGACGTGCGCAACCGCGCCGGTCACCGGTTGCGGCAGATTGTTGATGACTTCCAGATCGCCAGTGGCTTCGTTGAACTGAATGTGGACCGGCTCGCCGGCGCTCTTGACCGCAAACAACGACGCGTTGGGCTCCAGGTCGTAGTGATAAATCTGCCACACAAAGCTGGGCTGGGCCGGGTTGCTCATCCAGGTAATGATGGCCGTGGTGGGGTGGAACATCTGCGCGTTACGCCCCTCATACATGGCGCGGAAAGCTTCAAAGTTGGC
>JBEKTB010000045.1:0-22324 GCA_049516495.1 Occallatibacter sp. | reverse complement strand
CCGCTCGACTGGGTTACGGTGTGGGCCATGGCGGTGAACGAAGAAAACGCCGCGGGCGGTCGCGTCGTCACTGCGCCCACCAACGGAGCCGCGGGCGTGGTTCCCGCCGTGGCGCATTACTATGAGCGATTTATTCCCGAGGCCGACCACGAAGGCATCCTGCGCTACTTTCTCACCTCGGCTGCCATCGGCATCCTATATAAGGAGAACGCGTCGATCAGCGGCGCGGAAGTCGGCTGCCAGGGCGAAGTGGGTGTGGCCTGCTCCATGGCCGCGGGCGGCCTGACCGCCGCTCTCGGCGGCACCAATGGACAAGTGGAGCACGCGGCCGAAATTGCGATGGAGCATAACCTTGGCATGACCTGCGACCCCATCGGCGGGCTGGTGCAGATTCCCTGCATCGAGCGCAACGCCATGGGCGCGGCCAAGGCGGTGCATGCCTCGCGCATCGCGCTCAACGAGTCTGAAGCCCACAAGGTTTCGCTCGACCAGGTCATTCGCACCATGTATCTCACCGGCCTCGACATGCAGTCGCGTTACAAGGAGACCAGCCTCGCCGGACTTGCCTTGAATATCATCGAGTGCTGAAGGTTCCGTTTCGCTCGCCGTCCGCCGTCAGTCAAAATCGCTATCCTGTCGAAGAGGATTTTTCTTGCCGACTCCCGAGTACGATCCAATCGAACTTGAAAAGCCGCAGCAACTGGTTACGCCGCCGGCCGTTGCGCCTGCCTGGCACACCCTGGTTCTGGTTGCGGTCATACTGGCGATTTCCATTCGTGGCGCCTCGCGCTTCTCTGCCGCGCACGGCCCGGTGAACCGGCTCGCGACGTATGGCCTTACCGCCGCCATGGAACTTGCCATGCTTGCATGGGTCGTCCTGGGACTGCGATTTTCGAAGACTCCGCTGCGCTCGCTGCTCGGTTCGTTCTCTTCGAACATTCGATCCATTGCAACGGACCTGGGCTTCGCGCTCGTCTTCTGGATTGCTTCGCTCATGGTGCTGGGCACGATCGGCCTTGCCTGGTCGGGCGTTGAAGCCGCACTGAATCACCATCAGCCGGCTGCGCACGATGCTGGACAAAAAGACAAGGCCGGGCAAGAGTTCAATCCCGATCCCTCGCAACTCAAAGCATTGCGCGCGGTTGCGCAACTGGCGCCTTCAAACGCCAGGGAGATAGCCGCCTGGACATTGCTGTGTTTGCTGGTCGGCTTTGTCGAGGAGACCGTCTTTCGCGGTTATCTCCAACAGCAGTTCATCCGCCTGGCGCGCGGCGGCGTAGTGGCGGGCGTGGTGCTTTCCGCGTTGGTTTTCGGCGGAGCGCATGCGTATCAGGGCGTGCGCAATGTTGTTTTGCTCTCTATCTTCGGCGTGCTCTTCGGCCTGCTGGCGCTTCATCGCCGCAGCCTGCGCGCGGGCATGTTCGCGCATAGCTGGCACGATCTGATTGCCGGGTTGACGCTGGCGCTGCTCAAATCCACCCACGTGATCTGAGTTGCTCGCGCAGTGTCCGATTCCATGTTGAAAAATTGTTGCCTTTTTTTCTACCATTACTTCGTTTTTCTCTTGACACTTGTGAGCCATGAATCTATACATTCCTCAACTGCAATAAGTATTGCAGGATCGATGCAAACCATCGAAAGGGAGAATAGGCAAATGGCAACCAAGAAAGCACCGGCCAAGAAGGCTGTCAAGAAGGCCGCCAAGAAGGCCGCAAAGAAGAAGTAGCGGTACCTCCAAACGGAAGGCAACACTACGAAAAGGCAACACCAGGGGGGATGCGACAAGCATCCCCCTCCGTGTTTCTGGGATAGGATTACACTGATACACGCAAGCAACGCAGGGGAGGAATACGTGACAAGCCGCCGCTGGATCGCCGAGCATTGGGACGAGGCCACCGCAACCCTGGTGGGCGCGCAGGCCGAACACATGACCCGCGTATTGCGAGCCCAGCCGGGAATGCAGGCCGACGTGGTTGCCGGAGGCCACGTCTTTCATGCCGAAGTGGCTGCCGTGTCCCCCAAGGAGGTTCGCTTCAACCTGGTTGCCGAGCTTGAAGCCGATCCCGCGTTGCCGCTCACGCTGGTTCTGGCCGTCTATAAGTTCGACCGCATGGAGTGGGTGATCGAGAAAGCTACCGAGTTGGGAGTCGCGACCGTGGCGCCGGTGATTGCGCGCCGCACAGAAAAGCACCTGGCGCAGGCCGCCGAAAAGCGCGCGGAGCGCTGGCGTCGCATCGCCCACGAGGCGGCGCAGCAGTCGCGCCGTTCCGACGTGCCCATCATTTACGATCCCGTTCCGCTGGCCGCGCGGGTGCGCGAAGCTTCAGAGTCCACGCGTATCGTGCTCGCCGAGCAGGAGCGCACCACCACCTTGCGCAACGCGCTTGATGAAGCCGTGGCCGCGGCCGAGGCCGACATGCCCACTCTCGAAATTGCCATCGGTCCCGAGGGCGGATGGGCGCCTTCGGAAGAAGCGCTCTTCGACGCAAACGGCTGGCGCGCTGCGTCGCTCGGCCCCCGCATCCTGCGCGCCGAGACCGCGGCCATCGCGGCGCTCGCTGTGGTCGCTTCGTGCCTGGAATAGAAACCTCGGAATTTTCCGGGTTTCAAATTCCGGAAGGGACACACGGCTTCATGTTTGCAAAAGATGAACGATGTGTTTTGCGCTGCGATTGCCGACGGGCGCGAAATTCCGCCGCCGCGCATTGCGCTTCCGAGTAGCGCGAACCATTTCCTTACAGCGTTTTCGATTCAAGTCTTAACAAAATCTTGGGAGTGCCCCATCCATTCGCGAACTTTGCGAATGGGTGGGAGAGCATGGACGATCGCTTCGGTTGTGAACAGTAGAGCCGAAAACGCTCTACAGCGAAACTCCGCGCTTCCACGGAATGAAATCGTTCTGGCCCAAGAGTTCCGCCTTGGTCCGCCGCTCGCCGCTGGCGACCTCGATTGAAAGCCCCAGCAATTTCTTCGCGCATTCGGCAATCGTCGTTTCACCGGTGACGATTGCGCCAGCGTCGAAGTCGATAATGTCGCTCATCCGTTCGGCCAACGCTGAGTTCGTTGAAATCTTCAGCACGGGAGCTATCGGATTGCCGGTCGGCGTGCCCAGGCCGGTGGTGAACAGCACCAGGTTCGCGCCCGCGCCTACCTGCGCTGTCACGCACTCCACATCGTTGCCCGGCGTGCACAGCAGGTTGAGTCCCGGCGTGTGGGCGTACTCGGGAAAGTCGAGAACGTCCTGAATGGTCGAGACGCCGCCCTTGCGCGCCGCGCCCGCCGATTTGATGGCGTCGGTCGTCAGCCCATCCGCGATGTTGCCCGGCGATGGATTCATCTCGAATCCGGAATGCACGGCTTTCGCGCGCGCAGAGTAAGCCTGCATCAGATCGAAAAACCTTTGCGCCAGTGCATCGGTCGCGCAGCGGTTCACCATCTCCTGCTCCACGCCGTGCAACTCGGGAAATTCCGAGAGCAGCGTCTTCGCGCCCGTGCCCACCAATAAATCAGAAACATAGCCGACCGTTGGATTCGCCGAGATGCCGCTGAATCCATCGGAGCCGCCGCACTTCAATCCCACGGTCAAGGCGGAGAGCGGCGCCGGCGTGCGCTCCGCGCGGTTGGCTTCAACCAGCGCGGCAAAGGTCGCATCGAGCGCCGCATTCATCAGCGTCGTCTCGCGCCCCGACTTCTGCTGATCGAAGATCAGCACCGGTTTGCGCATTTCCGCATCGCGCGCCCGCAGTTCGTCCAGCAACATGCCCGCCTGCGCGTTCTGACAGCCCAGGCTCAACACCGTTGCGCCCGCCACGTTGGGGTGGTGAATGTAACCGGCCAGCAATCCGCAGAGCGCCTGCGCGTCCTGGCGCGTCCCCCCGCATCCGCCATGGTGTGTCAGAAATCGAATGCCGTCAATGTGAGGGAACACCTGCTCCGCGCGTGAAGACGCAACTGCCGCCAACGGAGCCGGCTCTCCCGTCCTCGCGAGATCGTTTCTCGGAACGAGAGCTGGGGTAGGAATTGTGTGCCCCACCCTTGCGACGTTTTCTGTCGCAAGGGTGGGAGAGGAAATCGACTCACGGAATTCTCCGCCGTTTCTCTGCCGCTCGATCAGCTCCCGAACGTGCCTCCGATAACTCGATTGCCCGCCGTACCCCAATTCTTCTTCGAGCGCTTCCTTCATCCGCTCCACGTTGCGGTTTTCGCAGAACACCAGCGGCAACACCAGCCAGTAGTTGCGCGTGCCCACTTGGCCGTCCGCGCGGCGGTAGCCCATGAAGGTGCGTTCCATCCACGCCGATGTGTCCGGTGTGGCAAACTTCGCGGGCTGCCTCACAGCCGAATAAGCGCCGGCGCGATGGCGCACATTGCGCGTGGTCAGCAAACCTCCGCGCGGAATCGCTTCCATCGCCTCGCCCACCACCATGCCGTGAAGAAAAATCAATCCGCCTGGCTCAATGTCAACCAGCGCCAATTTGTGTTTTTGGGGGATGGCTTGGATCACCGGAATCGATTGGCCGCCCAACTGCACCACCGTTCCCGCCGCAAGAGGAACAAGCGCTACCGCGGTATTGTCGCGCGGGTCGAGTTGCAAAACAGTTCGTGTCATTGGTCTTTTCTCTGCGCGTGCAACCGGCAGGGTGGCCTCATGTGGCAAGAATACAACTTGGCTGCATCGGCGAAATAGCATCCAAACGATCTTCTGCGTTCCGCACGCCGCACTTACAGATGTGCGTAGTGCAGCAACAGTCCCGCCAGCACCGCGCCCGTCAGATCGCCGATGAGCGGAAGGGGCGCATAGCGCCAGTTCGAGCCGCCTTTGCCGGGGATCGGCAGCAGCCAATGCACCAGCCGCGGACCCAGGTCGCGCGCGGGATTGATGGCATAGCCCGTGGTACCGCCCAGCGAGAGGCCGATGCCCCACACCAGGCTTGCCACCAGCCACGGTCCCAGACCTGCCGCCGGTCCGTTTGCCGAGACTCCGTGTGAAAAGATCGCCGCGGCCACCACCACCAGCACCGCCGTGCCCACCGCTTCGCTCAGAATATTGAGCAGCGGGTTGCGCACAGCCGCATTGGTGCAGAAGATGCCCAGCTTGGCCGCCGGGTCGGGGGTCAACTTCCAGTGCGGTCCGTAATGCAGCGCCATCAGCGCCGCGCCGCACATGGCGCCCAGCAACTGTGCCGACCAGTAACTCAGCACCTGCGAATAATTTCCGGTGTTCACGGCGGCGGCCAGCGTAATGGCCGGGTTCAAATGTGCGCCCGGGCTGCCGAATGCCTGCGCCACCAGAACGCCGCACAGCACCGCCAGGGCCCAGCCGGCGCAGATCACCATCCAGCCTGCGTCGGCCGCGTAAGACTTGCGCAGGGTTACGCCGGCGTTCACGCCGTTGCCCAGCAGCACCAGAACCAGCGTGCCCAGAAACTCGCCCAACCAAACAGAATGCATGCCAGTCTTCCTTGTGCCCGCACTGTCGCCGTCCAGCGGGAAAATGGTCACGGCGCCGTCGTTTGCAAAATTTGCGGAACTCCAGCATTCTCCACTGTCAGACCCAACTTCGCCAAGCGGCCTGGGCGCGGACAGGCGGCTGCAGGGCCGGGCATCTCTGGCCCGATGAAAAACATCTCTGACCACAGCCGGCATCTCCGGTGTTGCCGGAATCGCGGCATTCCTCATTGCATTGCCAATGCGCGCCGTCGACCGTTCTGTCGCAGCCGAATCAACGCGCGCTTTACATGCTCCGGGAAAGGGGCATTCGGCCTTGGTGTTCAGCCGCCTCGTTGTTCCTGTTCAGGCAAACTTGTGTCAGAGCCACCAGCGCGGGCATTCCCATGGAGAAGAGGGCGATGATCCGCAGAGCAGGAATACGATTCGAAGCGACGTAGCGAGCGGCGAACAGGGAATAAATGATGACCGGCAGTGCGTCAAACAACTTCGCAACCGCTATTCCGCGATGTCTGCTCCGCCAGAGCAGCCCCGCAATCCAGTAGACCAGGAAAGTCGTGAGCAGCCAGCCGAAGTAATTGTGAAACGGGACACCGAAGTAGGGTCCGCCATCCTCCCATATCCAATTGCCAGCGTCCGCCATGCCGGGATCCATCACCAGGTCCCAGGCGGTCATGGCCCATGCGGCAATTAAGGCTTTTGCGGTGAGGCCGGGAAGGGAATGCGTGTTGATGCCGCGCGTGATTGCCGCAGCCACCATCCACGCGGGGTAAATCATCATGAACCAGGCCAGCGGTATGATGACCGGCACATGCCCCAGTTTGACGCCCAGCAGATTGCCGTAGTGATAGGCCCCGAAGATCAGACCGGTGCGCACACCAATCTCTTCCATCAGGTAGGAGACGATGGCGGAGATGGAAAAAAACAGGCCGGTGCGCCGCAGGCCTTCGACCGAGGCGCAATGGAGGAGCGAGAAGAGAACAAACACCAGCGTGAACCCGATATTGCCCAAAGCCGGCAGCCTGATCCACGGCCGCACGGCTTCTTCAATCATGAGATACGCGGTCGCTGCGAAGAACACCCACGTCAGCGCTCGGAACCATCTGCTCTCCATATTTCAGCCAGCCTCGATCACACTCAAAATAACACGTCATTTCGATACGCAAGGCGAAAAGCCTGGACGCGTATTCCGGCGCATCGCCATTCACACCCCTTTCGCCATCTCGCTCGCCAACACAGCACAGCAAGCGCCGGCTGACTGCATTTGAATGAGAGCGATTCATGGAGTCTTCTTTTGAGTACTTCGGAGTTACCCAAAAACTGCAACAGGGGCGTCCGAAGCACAGTGCCTGTGCTGGTCGGAGCGCCCCCGTCCTTGTAACATCAAGCGTGTTCCATTGGTTCAGGGAAGCAGCGTGTCCGGAACGTACAGTGCCGTAATCGCCGGTTGGAACAGCCAGGTGGTGTTCAGGTTCGACTCGTATCCGTTCAGGTAGAAGGTATACGTGTCGCCCGCAGCGACAGGAATGGTCCGGACAATCGAGTATTGCGCGCTGGCGCCGAATCCAGGCACCGTCGTCGCAACTCCGGCGGCTACGTAAGAACGAATGGCCGAATCCGTTCCAGCGTCGGGCACGCATCCACCCACAAAGCCGGACGCCTCGGACAGTTGCAGGCAATAGGATCCCTCGGTCCCGGACGTGTGCTCGTAGACCACCGTGCCGGTGACGGTGACGATCAGGTTGCCGCTTGCAGGAGCCTTCACCTGGATCGCCTGCAAGGCGTGTGCGGAAGTTGGTACAGAGATCCAGATCGGACCTCTCACTTCCCGTACCGCGGCTTGGGCCACCGCCAGGGTAGCCGAGCTCAACATCAATAGAAACGCTGCTGCCAGCGCAACTGCACGAAATTTCATTGGTTTCTCCTCCTGGGGTTTTGGTCCATCGCCGTTGAGTGCGATGTGTTCCATGCACCATAGTGCGGAGAGGAGGAGAAGCGTTTCAAAAAAACAAATTCCGGGAAGAATAATTTCGCTGCGTCTCACAAGATCGCCAGAATAAGCGAACCAGGCATCTGACCACTTGTTGTCGCACCAACGAGGGTGCCCCATCCTTGCGGCGTATCTGTTTTTGCCGCAAGGGTGGGAAGCACGAAATCACGCGTTCAGTGATCTCGGTCTCTGACCGCCTGCTGTCGCGCCGATTGCGGGTGCCCCAGGTCTCGGGATCCACAACGACAGGTCCTCGTCGCTGGGGTGAGGATTCGATTTTGAGACCTGGGAATTGAAGAACTCAACGTCCGAAATCACACGGTCAGAGTCCTGGTCAGCGCTGTAACCTTCCGCCACTTGCCGACGGCGACGTTTGACAAACCTCCGCTACGGCTTTGCCGGCGCACCCTCATCCGCGCCCGCGATTGTCTCCGCATACCGCGCCCAACGCGTCAGCAGTTCCTTCACCACCACGTGGCCCACGGTATACGCGCTTTCAATCGCCGGCAGGAAAGCGCCGCTCGAGCCCGCGCGCTGGCTGGCCAGGCTTTCGGCCGCGCTCACGCCGCGCGCCTGGCGGTCGTAGTTGCTTACCGTGCGCAGCACCAGAACGCGCCGCAGATCGACGCGCCCCGCCTGGGCCAGAAATTCGAGCGACTGCAGCGTTCCGGCATCTTCCATGGCCGTGGTAGCAAACTCCCCCTTGCCGCCCGTGAAGTAACGCACCCACTCCGCGGCCCAGGCGTCGAACAGCTTGCCATGCCAGTAAGTCGAGGAAGAAAGCTCGTCGCCCATGGTCACAAATGGCGGCTTGCCGGCTGCTGCGCCATCGAACCGGCTGCGGACCTCTTGCAAATGATCTGAGTCAGCCAGCGGCGTTGTGCGGGTCAAGTTGAAAGCCCAAATGGCCAGGCTCTCATTCAGCGTAAACACCTGGCCGTCCAGCGGGGCCATGGGCTCTTCAAACGGCTTTGTCTTGCGCAGCGGCACATAGCCCGTCGGCCACTCCGGCGGAATCTCCCGCGCGTCAATCTCGTAGGCCAGGTCGCCGTCCACCACCCGCCGCGCCCACACTGCAGAACCCAGCGAAGCGCGCTCCGGGTTGGCGCCCGCAATGCCGGCGATCACCCAATATGCATGGCTCAGATCGAAGCGCGGGTCCAGGCCAAGCGCCATGATGGTGGCCGCCGCGTGCGCCGCGCCCTGGCCGGTCAGCACCGCCAACTCGCCCTCGCCATTCATGCGTACCGCGTGGTAGCCCGCGGCGAGCGGATAAATCCGGTCGAGATGGTCGCGCTCCACCCAATCCTGCAGTTCGCCCGGAGCATCGCCGGTGTCGGCGCCCACCTCGAATGCCGTGACCACCACCACCTTCACGGCAATGGGCCGGGCTGCTTCCGGGTTTGTCCTCGCTCCGGACGAAGCCGCCAGTATCGATGCCGCAAAAAAGACCAGGAATTGACGCATGCGGTTCCTCTCGTTTGCGATGGTGATTCGCCAATCATTCATCATCTCCCTTATATCTTTTTGATCCCGGGTCTTGCCATGCGCTGAAACTGAGGTATGCTTGTACCACCAAACCCCTCGCCATCCTCCTATGGGTGAGTCATCATGAGCGCTGCATCCACCGGTTTTCGTCCTCAGCCGTCGTCCGCCGGTCATCTGCTTGAAAACATCGCGGATGCGTTTGTGCTGATTGACTTTGAGTACCGGATTACCTACTTGAACCCGGCAGCCGAGCATATCGCGCAGGTGCAGCCTGGCCAGTTGCTTGGCTGTACACTTTGGGAGGCGTGGCCCGGCGCACGGAACAGCGATATCGCGCGGCGCTGCGAGATTGCCATCAAGACGGGCGAGGCTCAGCACTTCGATTTTCAATACATGGATCGAGGCGCCTCCCGATGGCTTGAACTCCATGCCTATCTCATCGAGGATGGTTTTGCCGTCTCCTTTCGCGACGTGACGGCTTACAAACAGGAGCAGGCCCGGCTGGAGCGCGTCGAGAGGGCTTACAAGGCTGCCCTCTGCAATACCCCCGATATGGTGTTCGTCCTGGACCTCAACCATCGCTTTCTCTATGCCAATGAGACCCTGCTTCAAGCCTGGGGGCGCACCTGGGACGAGGCCATCGGGAAGACCTGCCTGGAACTCGGTTATCCGCCCTGGCGCGCCCAATGGCACGATCGCGAAATCGACCAGGTTGTGGCCACAAAGCAGCCGGTTTGCGGTGAAGCGCCGTTCAACTGCGCGCGTGGAACCAGGGTCTACGAACACATCTTTGTGCCCGTATTCGGGACCGACGGCGAGGTCGAGGCCGTTTCCGGAACCTCCCGCGACGTTACCGAACGGCACAGGGCGGAACAGGTGCTGCGCGCCAGTGAGGAGCGGTTGCGATTGGCGCAAAGCGCCGGCGGGCTGGCCACCTGGGATTGGGACCTTTCCACGGGCAATGTCCTCTGGAGCCCCGGCAGCGCCAAAGTCTTTGGCCGGCCGCTCGAGGAATTGACGGCCATGGACAGCGTCACCGCTGCCTTCCATCCCGACGACCGCGAGGGGGTTCTGGAGGCAGTGCAGCGCGCCATCAACGGATCAGGCGCGTACAACCACGAGTTTCGCGTCGTTTGGCCAGACGGATCCATCCACTGGCTGGATGGCCGGGCTGCCATCATCCGTTCGCCGGACGGTCAGGCTCTCCGCGTCCTCGGCATCAACTCCGATATCACCGCCCGCAAGCTGGCCGATGAGGCCCAACAGAACGAGCGCAGGCGAATGACCACGCTGTTCGATCAGGCGCCCGCATTCGTGGCCGTTTTTCGCGGGCCCGATCATATCTATGAATTCAGCAATCCGCTCCACCAGGAACTCATCGGACACCGCAATGTGATCGGAAAGCCCATCAGGGAAGCCTTGCCGGAAGCCGAACAGTCGGGAGTGATTGAAGGGCTCGACCGCGCCTACCGGACTGGCCAGCCCGGCACCTCGCACGCCCACCCCATGGACCTGATCCGGCATCCGGGCGAACCGCCGGAGCGGCGCTACCTGAACACGGCCTATCAGCCTCTCCGCGAGTCGGATGGAACCGTCTCCGGAGTCATCGTCCTGGGCGTGGACGTTACTGAGGCCAGGAAAACGGAAGAGGCGCTGCTCCGCAGCGAGAAACTGGCCGCCGTCGGGCGCATGGCTGCCTCCGTCTCCCACGAAATCAATAACCCGCTTGCGGCCATTACGAATCTCCTTTATCTGATCCAGGGCGACGGCTCGCTGACTCCCAGTACTCGCAATTACCTTGAGATGGCGCAATCCGAGTTGCTGCGCATCTCCCAGATCACCACCCAGACCCTGCGCTTTTTCCGCCAAAGCACAAACCCGGCGCGTGTGGATATCGGCGCCATCCTCGATTCGGTGGCCGCGCTCTACGAACGCAGATTCCGCGCCGGCGAAGTGACACTCAAGCGTCAGTACTCCAGCGCCCAGCCCGTTCTGGTTTTCGACGGCGAACTGCGCCAGATCGCCGCCAACCTGGTCGCCAACGCGCTCGACGCCGTCGATCCCGGGGGCTCTATCGTTGTCCGCGTGCGCCACGCAACCGACTGGCCCAGCGGACGCAAAGGCATCCTGCTCACTGTCGCCGATTCAGGCCACGGCATGAGCCGCGAAACCAGGCAGCGCATCTACGACCCGTTCTTCAGCACCAAACTCGACACGGGCACCGGCCTGGGACTGTGGGTCACCAGTGAAATGGTCGGAAAGCGCGAGGGCAAAATCCGCGTGCGCTCAAGCCAGGAGGGGCCGCGCCGCGGCACGGTATTCTCGGTCTTCCTGCCGGAGCTGACTCCGCCGCCCGCCGTGCTCGTCGCCGCCATCGAAGCGGCCCTTGGCGATTGAAACAAAGCCTCTCCCGGCCGGGTTATACCATAGGAAATCAGCGAGGCTTCCCGTGCGAAAACCAATCAGAATCCTGACGAGTTTGCTCATAACCATCGCCTTGGCCCTTGCGGCTGCGGCGCAGCAGTCCGCGCCCACCCGGGTCATCGGCTTCATGACCGACTTCGACGTGAAAGACGATGCCGTCGGCATCTGCAAGGCCGTGATGGACGGCGTCGCTCCCGGCGTGCGCATCATCGACATCACCCACCAGTCCGAGCCGTACAACATCGCCATGGGTGCGCGTTTCCTGGCCGGCTCTGCGCCCTACTTTCCCAGGGATGCGGTCTTCGTGGTAGTCATCGATCCCACGGTCGGCTCCGCGCGCAAGGCCATCATCGCCAAATCCAAAGCCGGCCAGTTTTTCGTGCTCCCCGACAACGGCCTGCTCACCCTGGTTCAGGACCGCGACGGCATCGCCGAGGCGCATGAGATCACCAACCCCGCATGGATGATCGGCTCCGGCATCTCGTCAACCTTTCACGGCCGCGACATCTTCTCGCCCGCCGGCGCACACCTGGCCCGCGGAGACGACTTCGCCCAGGCCGGTCCCGCCCTCGACGTCAGCAAACTGGTTCACCTCGAGCTCAAAAACGCGACCGTGGACGCCGGCGGCCTGCACGGGCAGGTCATCGGAACCGATGGGCCGTTTGGCAACCTCGTCCTCAACGTTCCCGCCGAGACATTCACCCAACTGGGCTACAAACTCGGCGACCGCGTGCCCCTCACCCTGGCCGGAAAGAGCTACATTTTTCCCTTCGTCAAGACTTTCAGCGATGTGCCGGTGGGCAAGGAACTTTTTTACATCGACTCCCGCGGCCGTCTCTCGCTGGGCATCGATCAGGGCAATTTTTCCTCGACGTACAAAGTGGGCGAAGGCGCCGAGTTGACGATTCCCAGGAAGTGACCGAAAGCAATCGACGCAGAATTGCGCCGGAAAGGGTTTGTCCATGAGAGAGTTTTGTTTCGTGTTTGCCCCGGTTCTCGCACTGGCGGCACTTGCCGCCGCCCAGGCTCCGCAAGAGGCCCCGCAGCAGGTTCCTCAAGCGGCGCGCCACTGGTCCATCGTGGTGCATGGCGGTGCGGGCGTCATCGAACGCTCCGCCCTTGGCCCCAAAGGCGACGCCGCTTATCGCGCCTCGCTGGCCCAGGCCACTGAAGCCGGAGCCAAGGTGCTCGACCGCGGCGGCTCGGCCCTTGATGCCATCGAGGCCGCCATTAACATTCTCGAGGACGATCCGCTGTTCAACGCCGGGCGCGGCGCGGTCTTCTCGTCCGAAGGCAAAAACGAGCTCGACTCCTCCATCATGGATGGCTCCAACCTCAAGGCCGGCGCGGTGGCCGGCGTCACCCGCACCCGCCATCCCATCAGCCTGGCTCGCGCGGTCATGGAGAAGTCGCCCTACGTGATGCTGGCCGGCGTCGGAACCGACGCCTTTGCCGCCAAAGTGGGCCTGGAGCAGGTGGATCCCAGCTTCTTTTTCACCGAAGCCCGCTGGCAGTCGCTGGTCAAGCAACTCCAAAAGGAGGGCCGCCCCGTCCCGCCGCGTCCTTCTGGCGTGCCGCCTCCGGGCCCGGCTGTGCCGGTAGCCGAGCTTCATCCCGTTGAGGAATCGCCTGAGGCGAGCATCCACGGCACCGTGGGCGTGGTGGCGCTCGACCGGGCAGGCAACATCGCCGCCGGCACCTCCACGGGCGGCCTTCAAGGCAAGATGCCGGGCCGCGTGGGAGACTCGCCCATCATCGGCGCTGGCACCTACGCGTCGAACCAGTCCTGCGCCGTTTCCTCCACCGGTTCAGGCGAGTACTTCATCCGGCTCGGCGTGGCCCGCGAAATCTGCAACCTGGTCGCCTTCAAGGGCATGACCCTCCAGCAGGCCGCCGACCAGGTTATTCACACGGAACTCGAAGCCCTGCACGGCGATGGCGGCGTCATCGCCATCACTCCCGACGGCCAGACCGCCTTCAGCTTCAACACGCCCGGCATGTTCCGCGCCCGCCTCGCGGAAGGCGGCAAGCTGGAAGTCCACATCTATCGCGACGAACCGTAAGGAAAGAAAGTCCATCGCGGCAGAACAAACGACGAGGCGGCGCAATGCCAACAGTTTTTTCGAGAACGCGGCTTCAGTTTTTTCTTCTATTCGAATGAAGGATCGCCTCGTGAGCCGGCCCATATTCATGTTGAGAAAGACAACGTGGAAGCAAAGTTCTGGCTGAATCCGGAGATTCGGGTGGCCTACAATGATGGCTACGACGCTGGCACACTTCGCGAGTTGGTGGGTATAGTCAGCTTCAACAGGGAACGGATCGAGAGGGCTTGGAATGAGTATTTCGGCTAGCGCAACGCGAGTACGCTTCGACTCCGACAGCATGTGGGTCGATCTGAGCGACGGCCGCGTGATCGGCGTGCCGCTGGCCTGGTTTCCCCGCCTGCTGCACTCCACCGCGGAAGAGCGCGAACAGGTCAGGATCACCAGCCGCGGCCTGCATTGGGAGACCCTCGACGAGGACATCTCGATTGCAGGTTTGCTTGCCGGCCTGGGCGATCAGGGCATCGGCAACCAGACCTTCGCGGCCTGAAGCTTCTGAGATTTGGGTGTCCCATGTCCGCCGGGGTCCCCACGGACAGGCATTCATCCGTGGGGTGGATGTCCAGTTTCTGAGACCTGGGACACCACAAATTCAAACCGGATCTATCGTCCACGACGGACGATTCAGCGGATAATCTCGAACTTCTCCGACGGGCATTTGCACACCGGGCAGCGCTCGTGCTCCTCTTCGGTTTCCGACGTATAGCCGCACACCGGGCACACGTAGAAGTCGCGCGCCTCGGCAATCCACGAATCCTTCTTTCCGGTCACCAGCAGGGCAATCGCCTCGCTGTATAACCGGGCGTGGGTCTTTTCCGCTTCCATGGCTCCGGTAAAGGTGCGGATGGCGGCCGTGTTCTTCTGCTCCTCGGCCTCTTCCAGGAACCCGGGATACATGGTGTCGATTTCGTACTGTTCGCCGTTCAGGGCGGCCTTCAGGTTTTCGAGCGTGCTTTTCACCTCGACCGGGTGGATGGCGCACTCGGCGTGCCCGCCCATCTGGTGGATCACGCGGGCGTGGTTCGTGGCGTGAATTTGTTCGGCGCGCCCCGCGGCGCGAAACAGGCTGGCGGCTCCGTGCAAGCCGTCCTCGTCGGCCTTGCTTGCAAATGCGGTGTACTTGGCGTGCGCGTTCGATTCGCCCTCAAAGGCGGCCAACAGGTTCTGGACGGTGATTGCGTTTTCCGCAGCGACTCCCGGCATGAAAAATCCTCCCCAACTCCGTTCAAGAGCCTACGAGGGCGGGGAGGGCCCCGGCTGTGATGCAGGTTACATTGCGTTGAGCCGCCGCCGCGCCCTTCGCGGCCGAGTTGGAGATCAGCGTTCAGAGCGAGCACGGGCCAGCGCACAACCGTTGATTCTGTTCACAGGCGTTCAACTTCCGGGTCGGCGACGTCCAACCATCCCAGTCCGCCCCATGTACTGCTATTGCGAAGCGATGTCATCCTGGGCCGCAAGTGAAGGATGACAGCCGCATTTGTGGCAGTTGTCGAATCAGCGCCTAGGCGTCAGTGGCGATTGTGTTGCTGGCAGAATGCCCGCATTTCGCTGGGAACGAGACCCCATGGACGATCATCCATGCCAGCGAGATTCATGATCCGGACGAAGCCGGGCCGCCGGGATTATGCCAGCCGCCGTCTGCTGTGATCAGTGCATCCGCCTGTTTCGGCCCCCAGGTGCCGCGCTTGTATGAGCGGACCCGGGGATGGTGCTTGAGTACCTGATCGACCACCGCCCACGCGGCTTCCACCGCGTCCTCGCGCGTAAACAGTCCCCCGTCGCCCTTCATGGCGTCGCCCAGTAACCGCTCGTATGGCATTTCTTCTCCCGGCTGTTCTTCGAGCAAATAAAGCTCTCGCTGCTCTCCAATAAACTCCTCACCGGCAAGCTTCACGCGGGCGGCGAGCCCGATCTCTGCATTGGGAGAAAGCCGGAAGCGAAGATAATTCCCTTGGCCCGTGGCTGCCGTTGCGTCCGCGAAAAGCTTCTGCGGCGGCGGCTTCAGTTCCACGAGAACTTCGGTCGCTGTGTCAGGCAGATATTTTCCAGAACGCAGATACCACGGCACACCATCCCAACGCCATGAATCGATAAACAGCCGAAGGGCGCAATAGGTCTCAACGTCGGAATTTCTTGCGACGTCGTCCTCCTGCCGGTAACCCGCGTATTGACCGCGCACCATGTCATCGGGCTTCAAAGGACGCATCGCCTTGAATACGGTCGCCTTCTCCGTCTGCACCGCTCCGAAATTCCGGCCCGCAGGCGGTTCCATGGCAAGCAGCGCGACAATCTGAAACAAATGATTCTGGATGACGTCCCGCAAGCAGCCGGCGGATTCGTAAAATGCACCGCGCGTTCCCACGCCGAAGCTTTCTGACAACGTGATCTGGACACTGGAGATGTAATTGCGGTTCCAGATTGGTTCAAGGAACGAATTGGCGAAGCGGAAGTAAAGGATATTCATGATCGCTTCCTTGCCCAGGAAGTGGTCGATGCGAAAGATCGAATCCTCAGGGAAAACCGACCGCGCCACGCGATTGAGCGCACGAGCCGACGCCAGGTCGCGCCCAAACGGCTTCTCGACGATGACCCGCGCGTTCTCGGCTAACCCCGCTGCGCCCAGCCCTTTGATTACGGTCTCAAAGAGCGACGGTGGAATGGCGAGATAATGTGCGGGGCGGCGTGCCTTCCCGAGCGCCTCCTTGATTGCCGCGAACGTAGTGCCGTCGTTATAATCGCCGCTTACATATTTGAGCGACGATAGAAGACGCTGAAAAGCCCGCTTGTTGTCGATTCCGCCCGATTGCTTGATGCTGTGCGTCACGCGTCTCTGCAGACGCTCGAGAGTCCACTTCGGAAATGCGACGCCGATGACTGGAACGCTGAGGGTTCCGCGTTTCACCATCGCATAGAGTGCGGGGAAGATCATCTTGTGCGCGAGATCGCCCGTCACACCGTAAACCACAAGAGCATCTGAATGCGAGGTGCGCATCCGGTACCCTCCTTTTGGGTGGCCGTGGCCTATAGCGAAACCAGAGTGGCTGTACCCGATGGCTTGGCGCCGAGTGGCTTCTTCCCCAAGAAGAAGCCACCTCGAATACCCTCAACCGGGGCATAATTACTCTGGTTTCGCTCGAAAGGCGGCCGAACTTGGATCGCAATTCCGATGATAGCTTGCTTACGCTTGTTCCAATCGCTCTAAGAAACAGATCAAGGGTTTCTCGAATCGCGGGTTGACGACCGGCAGTGCAGAAGCTACTTCAAAATGCCTCTCGGGCAGCAAAAAGGCCAACCTTTCGGGATGGCCTTTCTGCACTCTGAATTGCGCCAAACAACCACTCCGCATTACGGCTGGTTGGGTACGCCCACGGCCCCGGTATTCCGCGCTTGCGCCTTCTGCGCCAGGACCTTGTGGGCGGTGTCTTCCAGGGCCTGCGCTTCAGGCAGGAACGTGACCGCCTTCTGGATCATCGGGTCCCAGTCGGCCAGCGTGTGCAGCCCCTGCAACTGGCCAAACTGGCTGGTCACGATCTTCTCCCGGATGCTCACCTTCAGCCAGTCCATCACCCCATTCAGATCGGCCTCGGTCCAGGGAATGTTCTGGCTGGTGAGGTACTGCTTGAAGTCCACCAGCATCGGCTCGTCCACCTGGAAGTTCCGGTCCACCGTGCGGTTGGACAGGTAGTGGGCCGCAAAATGGAAGAACACCGACTTGGCCAGCAGCTCATCCTGGAAGTGATTGCTCTTGGGGCTCTCGATTTTCTCGTCCGGCGTAATGCCGCCGCCGCCGTACACCGTCCGTCCCGCATCGGTAAACTTGACCTCGCGGTTGGTCGTGTCGGCGGGCTGCGCGCCGGCGTGGTTGTAGTAGTAGTCGTAGAGCGATACGCCGGAGTAGTTGCGCTGGATCAGCCGGCCCGAGGGCGTGTAGTAGTGATAAGTGGTCAGCGCCAGCCCGGTATTCTCACTGAGGTTATAGACGGTCTGCACCAATCCCTTGCCAAAGGTCGTCTCGCCCACGATCAGGGCCCGGTCATGGTCCTGCAGGGCGCCCGAAACAATCTCCGCCGCCGAGGCCGTGCCGCGGTTCACCAGCACCACGATGGGGAACGTCTTGCCATCGTTGCCGTGGGTGGCCGTGTAGTTCTGATCCGGGTAGGCGCGTCCGCGCTGGGAGACGATGTTCTGCCCCTTGGTCAGCAGGTGGTCGCACACCTCCACTGCCTGGCTCAGCAGGCCGCCGGGATTGCCGCGCAGGTCAAACACCAGGCCGCGCAGGTCCTTGAAGCCGTCCACAGCCTCGATGACCTCCTGGGCCGTGGTCTCCTGAAACTGCGTCAGATGAATGTAGCCGATCCCGGGACGAATCTCATATTGAAGGTCCACGGAGGGATGCGGAATTTCATCGCGGATCAGGTCGAACACCAGCGGCTTGGCCTGCCCTTCGCGCACCATCGTGACCTGCACGTGCGTGCCCTTGGGGCCCTTCAGCGCCTTGGCCACCTGGTCGGACGAGACCAGCCCGTCGGGAACCTTGCCGTCCACCGACACGACCTTGCCGTCCACTGACGAGATGATGTCCGCCGGCCGGATGCCGGCCCGAAAGGACGGCGTATTCTCATACGGCGTTACCACGTACACTTTGTTGTTCTGCTGCTGGATCAGCATGCCCACGCCGTAGTAGCGGCCGTGCTGGTCTTCGCGCATCTTGGCGTAGGCCTTGGGATCGTAGAAGTTCGAGTGCGGGTCCAGCACGCGCAACATGCCGGGAATCGCCCCGTCATAGATGGCCAGGTCCGCTTTATCGCCGTCGACCGGCTCGGCGTAGTTTTGCTCCACCAGCGCATACACGTTGGCGAAGGATTTCAGGCTGTCGCGAAGCTGGCTTTCATCAGCCGACGACTGGGCTCCCACCTTGCGTTGCAGAATGCTGCCCACAATGGCGCAGACGGCAAAAAAGAGAACCACGGAAAACATTGCGCGGCGGGCGCGGGGAGTCATATGCAGAAGGAACCTCCGGACGGCGGGTGCGGCCGGCTCCCAGGGGCGAATTTCCAGGTTGTCGAGTCGCGCTCCGCCACGAAAACAGGAGCCGTCCCTCGATAAAAATTGACCTTGCCCGGTTGCGGCAAGGCCAACTTTGCTGGAAAGCCGATCGATGGGGCTCCGCGGAGCCATCTTGGCAAGAAGTATATCACCGTGCTTGTTGGACGGGCAGTGCCCCATTCCGGTAGCCTTGCCCGCTCTCGACGCGGGTGCACCGGACCCTGCCCGCGAACCACTCGAAAAAGGCCGGGCGCCTCAGATTCCGCTTTTGGGGACCTGGATTCCCACAGACCGTCTCTCGCAGTTCCCTCCGTCATTTTTGCCAAATTCACAAATTCCGGCCAAATCGCGCTCAATCGGCCCACATTCGTGGCTGATTCGACGCCGGATTCGCCCCCGCAATCGCCTTGCTGCTCCCCAGGCATTTACAATGGCGTCTATACCTCAGGTAGCAATTTGACGCCGCCTGCCGTGTCCTGACCCTATGACCCTGAGACTCTTTCGCATTCCCGCGGCTTTCGTGTTCGGCACGGTGCTGCTCGCAAGTTCCACTCTGGCGCAAACGCATCCCGCCGCGCCGGAGAGCCCATACGGCGGCACCACGGTCGAAGACATCATCGCCCGGGTCAACGATCAGATCATCACGCGCTCAGACTACGACCGCGCCATGAAAGAACTGGATGCCGAGGCGCGCCAGCACGGAGCCTCCATGCAGGAGACTTCCGAAGCCCATAAAGATCTGCTGCGCAACCTCATCGACCAGCAGCTCTGGATCTCCAAGGGCAAGGAACTGGGTATCACCGGCGAAACCGAGCTGGTGAACCGGCTCAACGAGATCCGCAAACAATACAACCTGGAAACCATGGAAGACCTTGAAAAGGCCGCCAAGGAGCAGGGTGTGTCGTTTGAGGATTTCAAGGCCAACATCCGCAACGGCATCATCACCCAGGAGGTGATGCGCCAGGAGGTGGGCAAGAGGATTCAGTTCACCCCCGGCGAAGCCGAACGCTACTTCGAGCAGCACAAGCAGGATTACGCGCAGCAGGAAAGCGTGAGCCTGGCGGAGATCCTGGTCTCTACCGGCACAGCCGCTCCCTCGGCGACGACGCCTGGTGCCGTGGAGCCCGATGACCCGGCGAAACTGGCCGCAGCCAAAGCCAAGGCCGACGACATCGAGGCGAAACTCCACGCCGGCGGCGACTTCGGCCAGCTGGCGCGCAGCTTCAGCGACGGTCCAACTGCCGCTGAAGGCGGCGATCTGGGCCAGTTCAAGCGCGGCGCCCTGGCCAAGGTTTTGGAAGACCAGACCTTCGGCCTCAAAGCAGGGCAGTTTACCGAGCCCATTCGCACCCGCCAGGGCTTCGTCATCCTCAAGGTGGCGCAGCACGTCCCCGGTGGCGTTCCAGCGTATAAGGATGTCCAGGAGCAGGTCGAGCAGAACTTCTACATGGCCCGCATGGAGCCCGCCATGCGCGAGTACCTGACCACCATGCGCGAGCAGGCTTTCATCGACATCAAGCCAGGCTTCGCCGATTCCGGCGCCAGCCCCCGCCAGACCAAGCCCATTTACAGCGCCTATACGCCGCCCGCCCCCAAGAAAAAGAAGAAGGTCGAGCGCACCCGTTTCCGCGAAACCACGCGCACCTTCCGCCAGAAATCGGCCCAGGTCGCCGCTCCGGCTGACGAGACCGCCGGTACTCCGGCTGCCGCTACCGCAACCAAGGGCAAGAAGAACGCGAGCGCTGCCCAGGCCTCTCAGAAACCCGGCAAGAAGGAAAAAATCCGCCTTGGCCGCGCGCCGACCAAGACCCTGCCCAGTGCGCCCGAGGCCAAGACCGAGGACGCAGGCGCTGCCGAGCAGACCGCCAGCTCCGGCCAGGAGCCGGTCAATCCGCTGGAGAACAACCCCAAGCCGGAAAAGAAAACCCGCTTCAGCGAGCGCGCCAAACTGCCCAAGGCGGCAAAGGCCAAAGGGCCGAAGGTGGACTCGATGGCCCCCGCCGCGCCCGACTCTGCCGAGGTTGCCGATCGCCAGACCCAGGCCGGACCGCTAGGCCTGGCCGGCGATACCTCCAAGAAGAAGAAAAAGAAGGCCACCACCACCGGCGAAAAAACCCGCCTGGCCGAGAAGAAGAAGACCGAGACCGAGCAGCAGGGTGACGTTCCGCTGGGTCCCGCTCCTCAAACTCCTCCGCCGGCGCCTGCGCCCGCCCCGGCTCCGGCTCCGCAGAAGTAGCCGCACTGAACATAAAAACAGCCGGGCCTGGGATTTTCATCCCAGGCCCGGTTTCTTTTTCCCCCACAGACTGCATCCCTGGGGGAAGCCGTGCCGTTGCGCAAGCCCATCGCCCAACCCGCTGACCCGCTATCCCTCTAACCTGCTATGCGCGCGACAGCGCGGCCAACTTGCTACATGGTTCCGACCCCGCCCTTGCTCCGCAGCCGTTCTTGCCCACGCCCCGCCCAAGTGCGGTAATCTTCTCGTCAGAATGAAAGACATCTATATTGCCGATCTGGCCAACTTCGACGAAGGCAAACTCTTCGACGGCTTCTTTCTGGTCCTTGCCAAGCAGCAGCGCACCACCAAGAACAACAAGGCGTATCTGAACCTGATCCTGGGCGACAAGACCGGCCAGCTCGAGGGCCGCGTCTGGGAGATTTCCGACCCGCGCATCGCCAAAGATTTTGACAAGGGCGACGTCGTCAAGGCTCGCGGCAGCGCCTCCCGTTTTGACGACCGCCTGCAGATGAAGATCGACCAGCTCCGCGTGGCCCTGCCCTCTGAGGTGGACCGGACCGATCTGCTGCCTTCCACAACTTACGACGTTGCCGCCCTCTGGAGCCAGCTCGAGAGCTTTGTCGCGAGCTTGACCAATCCCGACCTCAAGCTCCTGCTGACCACCATGCTGGCCGACCCGGCCCTGGCGCAGGCTTACCGCGAGGCTCCTGCCGCCAAGCAACTCCACCATGCCTGGCTGGGCGGCCTGCTGGAGCACGTCATCAGCCTGCTCACCCTGGCCACACGCGTTGCTCCGCATTACCCGCTCCTCGACCGCGACCTGCTGCTCACCGGCGTCATCCTCCACGACCTGGGCAAAATCCGTGAACTCAGCTGGGAAGTAGGCTTTGAGTACACCCTCGAGGGCACACTGCTGGGCCACATCCAGATCGGCACGGCCCTGGTCGAACGCGCCATCGACAGCCTGCCCAACTTCCCGCCCAAGTTGAAGACCCTGGTGCTGCACATGATCCTCTCGCACCACGGCAAGCTGGAGTTCGGTTCTCCCAAGCTCCCCATGATCCCCGAGGCACTGGTTCTCAACTTCCTCGACGACCTGGACGCCAAAATGCAAGCCATGTCCAGCGAGTTCGACAAGTCCATCCGCGAAGGCAAAGGCCCCGACGAACTGACCGGCAAGGTGTGGGCGTTGGATCAGCGCCAACTCCTCAACACCAAGCGCTGGCTGGGAGATGGCAAAGGATAGGGAACAGGGAATAGCGATCGGTAGGGCAGAAGCTTGCGGAACCGAAAGGACGAATTGATCATGGTAGACAATCTGAGCCTCACCTCTGCTGGCGGTAACTCGGGAATATTCGAGTGTCCGAACTGCAAGCAGACAATTGACGCCTCGGCACGGCAATGTCGCTACTGTTCAGTGGCCATTGACCCGGTAGCCGCGGAAGTGGCCGCTGAGAGGATGTCCAAAGTAAATCAGGCTTGCAGCGACGCCAGCTTTCTCAGAACGATGGCGATCTCGATGCTCGTTTTTCTCGGCATAATGTTCGTTCCATTCATGGGCTTGGTTGGTATTTGCGGTTACTACTT
>JBEKTB010000044.1:0-24788 GCA_049516495.1 Occallatibacter sp. | reverse complement strand
CTCCGTGCGAGTCTCCGCAGCGACCTCCGGACGTGGATTCTCAAAGACCGCAAAAGTTGACAGGAGCGGCGATGTGTCCGGCTGCCAGGTCTCCGCTGGCTGAGCCTCGGCCGCACGCGCTGTTTCGCCCGCCCCGACTTCTACGCGCCCGTCTTCCTGCCTGGCTTCCAACTTGTCTACCGGCCTGTCTTCCAGATCGCCCTTCTCGTTCTCCGGCGCTTCGCTCATGCGATCCCCGTTTTCTTCTTGCGTGGACCGGGCTTCCTGGGAGTCTCTTTGTCTTGAGCCGGACGTTTGGCCTTTGCGCGCGAAGCGGCAAGGTCTTCTTCGGCAAGCGTGGCGCGCCGGGTGCGCTTTGGCTTCGAACCGTTGGCAGGCGGAGCAGAATCTCCGCCATCGGAAACACGACCATTCCCGAGATTCAGTTCCGCGGTCGGCGTGCCCGGATCTGCGCCGTCTTCAGCCAATTCCTCGTCCAGATCAACAGGCTGCAGCCGGCCGTTGGCGGAAGTGTAATAGCGAGCCAGAAACTGCCCGGTGTAGGAGTCGGCTGTGGCGGCTACTTTCGCGGGACGTCCTTCCGCAACCACGCGCCCGCCGTCTTCGCCGCCCTCGGGGCCAAGGTCCAGAATCCAGTCGGCGTTGCGAATCACGTCCAGGTTGTGCTCGATAATGATCACCGAATTGCCCAGGTCGGCCAGCCGGTGCAGCACTTCCAGCAGCTTGCGCACATCGTCGAAATGCAGGCCCGTGGTGGGCTCGTCCAACAGGTAAAGGGTCCGTCCCGTTTGTCGTTTCGACAACTCGCGCGCCAGTTTCATGCGCTGCGCCTCGCCTCCTGACAGCGTGGTGGCGCTCTGCCCCAGGTGCACGTAGCCCAGTCCCACATCCACCAGCGTTTGCAGCTTTTGCCGCACCTGCGGCACGTCGGCCAGCACC
The DNA here is from genome assembly GCA_049516495.1 of Occallatibacter sp. Classification (GTDB taxonomy): domain Bacteria; phylum Acidobacteriota; class Terriglobia; order Terriglobales; family Acidobacteriaceae; genus Telmatobacter. The sequence goes on along the minus strand of JBEKTB010000044.1, from coordinate 23,849 downwards.
GCGAGCGCGTCTTCGATGGTCAGGTCGAGAATGTCGGCAATCGAATGGCCATGGAATTTGACGGCCAGCGTCTCCTGGTTGTAGCGCCGTCCGTTGCACACTTCGCACTGCACGTAGACGTCGGGCATGAAGTTCATTTCAATGCGCCGCTGTCCGTCCCCCTGGCAGGCCTCGCATCTGCCACCAGACACGTTGAAGCTGAACCGCCCCGGCTTGTAGCCGCGTTCGCGCGCCTCGGGCAACATGGCAAACAGGTCCCGGATCGGCGAAAAGACTTGCGTATACGTCGCAGGGTTCGACCGCGGCGTGCGTCCAATCGGCGACTGATCGATGCGTACAACTTTGTCCAATTGCTCGGCGCCGGTGAGAGATTCGTGCGCGCCCGGTTCCTCGCGCGAGCCGTAGATGGTCTGCGCCAGCGAACGGTACACAATGTCGTTGATCAGCGTGCTCTTGCCCGAGCCGCTGACGCCTGTCACCACCGTCATCACGCCGATGGGGATGCGAATCGTTACGTCCTGCAGATTGTGTTCGCGCGCCCCGGTCACGGTCAGCCATTTGCCCGTCAGCGGCCGCGGATGCTCGCGCTGCAGCATGCTAGAGGCCCCGGAGAGATAGCGCCCGGTCAGCGACTCGGGGCAGGCCATGATCTCGGCTGGTGTGCCCTGGGCAACCACGTAGCCGCCCAGCCGTCCTGCGCCGGGCCCGAGATCGAGCACGTAATCCGCGTGGCGGATGGTGTCTTCGTCGTGCTCCACCACCAGGACCGTGTTGCCCAGGTCGCGCAGTCTCTCTAAAGCTTGAATCAGCCGGTTGTTGTCCCTCTGGTGCAGGCCGATCGAGGGCTCGTCCAGAACATACAGCACGCCGCGCAGCCGCGAGCCGATCTGCGTAGCCAGGCGGATGCGCTGGCCCTCGCCGCCGGAGAGCGTGGCCGCGTTGCGGTCCAGGGCAAGGTACGTCAGCCCCACGGCGCACAGAAATTCCAGCCGCTCCACGACTTCGTGCCGGATGCGCTCGGCCACCAGCGACTCGCGCGCCGTGAACGTCAGGTTGATGGCCGCCGAGAGTGCGCGATTCAGCGGAAGCGCGGTGAAGTCGGCGATGGAGAGGCCACCGATCTTGACCGCCAGAGATTCCGGCCGCAGCCGCTTCCCGCGGCACACCGGGCACGGCGTCGCGGACATGTAACCCATCATGTACTCGCGATAGGTGTCGCTGCGGGCCTCTTCGATGCTGTCGCGCAGAAATGCGAGAACGCCGTGGAAGCCGGTGCGCGGCGCTTCGTTCTTGGGCGGGCCGTAGACCAGGATGTGCTGCTGACGCGGGGGCAGTTCCTCGAAAGGAGTTTTCAGGTCGATCTTGTAGCGGTCCGCGGCCAGGTGCACCAGCTTGAGCAGGTATTGCGACGCGGACCCAGGACCCAGGCCGCCGTCCAGCAGCGGCTTCGACCAGTCGGTAATCACCTTGGCCGGATCGAAGTCATAGAGCGACCCCAGCCCGTGGCACTCCGGGCAGGCGCCGAACGCCGAATTGAAACTGAAGCTGCGCGGCTCCAGTTTGGGCACGTCCAGGCCGCAGTCGGGACAGGCCATGCTGGAGGAAAACAACTGCTCCTGAGGCCCGGATGGCTCGGAGCCTCCGGCAACGGCCACCAGCACCAGCCCGTTGGCCAGCTGCAGCGCCTTGGCCACCGCGGCGTCCAGACGCTTCTCCACGGAGGGCTTCGAGCTGGGCGGTGCGTCGGCGGGAGGGTTCTTCAGCAAGATGCGGTCCACCACCGCTTCAATGTTGTGGTTCTTGCGCCGGTCGAGCGGAACCGGCTCAGCCAGGTCCATCACCTCGCCGTCCACGCGGGCGCGAAAGCCCTGCTGGTCGAGCTGGTCGAAGAGGTCCTTGAACTCGCCCTTGCGCCCGCGCACAATCGGCGCCATCACCGTCACGCGCTCGCCTTGCCCGAGTTCGAGAATGCGCTGCACGATCTGCTCCGCCGACTGGCGGGCAATCGGGCGTCCGCAGTTGGGGCAGTGCGGCGTGCCCACTGAGGCGTAGAGCAGCCGCAGGTAATCGTAAATCTCGGTAATGGTGCCCACGGTGGAGCGCGGGCTGCGGCTGGTGGTCTTTTGCTCGATCGAAATGGCCGGGCTCAGCCCCTCAATCGAATCCACGTCCGGCCGCTCGATCTGGTCAAGGAACTGCCGCGCGTAGGCGGAAAGAGTTTCAACGTACCGCCGCTGTCCCTCGGCGTAGATGGTATCGAAGGCCAGCGAACTCTTGCCCGAGCCGGAGAGGCCCGTGACCACGGTCAGCGTGTTGCGGGGAATGCGCACGCTGATGTCGCGCAAATTGTGTTGGCGCGCCCCGCGCACCGAAATGTGAGTGATGGGCATGGTTTGGGTGCGGTGGGCGGTTCCGGGTGATTCCTCCGGCCTTTCGCCGGTTTGTAACACCCCTGGGAGTATTCTATTGGTCAACAGAAACAAGGGTCAACGCAGTGGGTTCTTCTGCGACAATAACGGACAGCGTTTGTTGGCAGGCCCAGCGCAGGTTTCCGGGTAGCCGACAGGCAAGCGCGTGCGTTTAATACCTCGAAGGAGCAGATCAGGGTGGGTTCAATGGCGGATTTGTTGAATTTGGCGATGTTGGTTGCGGCGTCGGTAGGCTCCATGGCTTTCGGCATTCTGGCGGCTTACGGAATCCTCCGCGCCGGTTTTGCTGTGATGCGCCCCCAGCAGCGCCCTGCGCCCGTGGTCAAAGCCCGTCCCGAAGTTGCGCAGGTGCTGTAGACCAGCATGCTCTCCGTGTTCCGCCGCAACCGCTTTTCCTGACCCCTGACCTCTGATCCCTGCGCTCCGCGCTCCGCGACGGCGGAGCACTTACTGTGGAGCGTTCGGATGCGGCTGCATCTGCTGCTGCCGTTGCTGCATCTCCTGCATGATCTGCTGCGGAGAGCGTGGCGGGGCGCCGGGTGCAAAGCCGGGCCGCATGGGTGGGGCTTGCGGCTGTTCGTCCGCGTCGACGTCATCATCCGCGGCGCTGGCGCTGGCCTGGTTGTTATTCACGGGCTGCATCGCGTCCCCCGTGCGCCGGGAACTCAGCACGATCTGCCGCGGCGCTCCCTGGCCCTGATCCCCGATCATCAGCACGTTATAGCCGGAGCCTTGCAGAAGCTGCGACAGCACGTCCCGCGCCAGTCCCGGGCCGTACGCTCCAAAGACGCGCTGGTCGGCGTTCAATCCATCCACCCTCATGCCCGTGGCCGTGGACACATCCCGCAATATTTGCTGCAGGCTGGAGTTGGCGGCGTCAATGCGCAGGCCGTGGCTGTCCCAGGTGACGGAAGCTTGCACAGGCGTTTCGTTGGCCGGCCAAAGCGGCATAGCAGGCGCGTGCGGAGTCACCGGTGCGGAAGCGGCTTGGTAAGCCGCGGGCTGCAGATGAGCCGCGGCCGGCCGCTTGTGTGGATGAGCCGGAGCGTGCGCCGCCGGGGCCTTCGTAGTTGCGACGGCCTTTGTGGACGCGGCTGTCTTCGCGGACGAAGCGGCCGGCCCCGAAGTTGCCGGCGTCTGTGCTCCCAGCACCTGAGCCCCGCAAAGTGCGGCGGCAAGAACAACCAGCGGATAGACGGGCCCGACAATGGATCGGAGAGGAAGCAGCGACTTGAGCGAAACGACGTTACACATGGGAATCGGCTCCTCGCGCCGATCTTATCGCGAATTCAGCTCTCCTGGCAGCAGCGGCCAAACGGTTCACGCGCGCACAGCCCACGCCCCGGACGCGGCAATTCGCTGCTGCGCCCTGTGTACTAGACTATCAGTGGTCGGCAGACGCTCAAAATGAGATTCTCCGGCCTGAGAGGACGTCCACACAATGCGCCTGCGGTCAACGTTCTGGGCTGGAATTCGGGCTGAAGTTTGGGCCGCGCCGGCGGTTCTTTTGCTGCTGTTAGGTGTGCCGGCTGCGGGCCGCGCCACAAGTTGCACTACCCAGGCCGAGTTGTCGCCGCAGGACCGCGATGCTCTGACCGCTGCCGGCGGACGCCTGGCCGCGGCCGTGCTCGACCAGGATTACACCGCGCTGCAGGCGGCCCTGTTGCCCGCCGTCGCCCAGGAATGGCAGGGAATTCGCTCCGTGGTCGAGGGCGGTGCGCCCCTGTTCAAGGGCGGGCAGGTGCAGTTGCGCAGCCTTTACCTGCTGGACGCCACCAGCCTCGCCGCTCCTGCCGACACCCAGTTCTTCTGTTCCAACTCCACCGGTTCTTTGACCGTGACCCTGACCATGCGCGCGCTGCCGCCAGGCCGCTATGCGGTTGTGCTGGCTGATGCCGCCGGGGCGCAGATGGGCGGCCAGTTGGGTTTCATCCTGGCTTGGGACGGTCCTGCTTCCGGGTGGAAACTGGGCGGGCTCACCGTGCGGCCCGGCATTCTTGATGGCCACGACGGCGTCTGGTGGTGGTCGCACGCTCGCGACCTGGCCCGCTCCGACCAGCCGTGGAGCGCGTTTTACGCCTACGAGGCCGCCCGATCGCTGCTGATCCCCGTTGATTTCCTTTCCTCGCCCAATCTTGAAAAGCTGGGCACGGAGCAGGCAGCCATCAAGAACTCTCCCCAGGACGCCTTCCCCTTGACGATTCAGGACGGCTCGCGCACCTGGAAGATCGTCGCCATGCACCTCGACGTCACCCTCGGCCAGGGCGATCTCGGCGTGGCGTACGAGTCCACCGGCGTCACCGACCCCGCCGCCCAGCGTACGGAGGCCGTGGCCGTGCTCAGCGCGCTGGTCAAAGCGCAGCCGGGACTGAAACAGAATTTTCACGGCCTGTGGGCCTATGCCATGAAGGACGGCAAGCCGACGCCAATCATCGAACTGCCCATGGCGCAGATTCCTTAAGGGCAGGGACTAGGGATTAGGGACTAGGGAACAGGGACTAGGGAACAGGGACCAGGGACTAGGGAACAGGGACCAGGGACTAGGGACTAGGGATTAGGGGCTAGGGACTAGGGAACAGGGACTAGGGACCAGGGACTAGGGATTAGGCGAACGGACCAGGCGCCCCGTTTTTGAGACCTGGGAGACTGCGTCTCTGATCTCCGAGCCCCGTTCGTGAAGCATCAATCGAAACTCGGGAAAGGTAGAAAGCATTGGCAGACCTCATTGATTTGCGCTCGGATACGGTAACACGACCAACGGCCGAAATGCGTGCCGCCATGGCCGCGGCCGAGGTAGGCGACGACGTTTACGGCGAAGACCCCACCGTCAATCTTCTGGAGCGGCGCGCCGCGGAAGCATTTGGCCGCGAGGCGGCACTCTTTGTGCCCTCAGGCACCATGGGCAACCAGATCGGCATTCGCCTGCACACCCAGCCCGGCCAGGAGGTGATCGCCGAATCGCGCGCTCACATTCTCGACTGGGAGATGGCCACCACAGCCGTCTTTTCCGGCTGCCTGGTCCGCGCCGTTCAAGCGGACCGCGGCATTCTCACCTGGAAGCATATTGAGCCCGCCATCTATGCGCGAGGAGCGTTTCGCGCGGCAACCGGACTCATCGAAATTGAGAACACCGCCAACCTCGCCGGCGGCAGCGTGACCCCGTTGCCCGTGCTCGAAGAAATCTGGGCAGGCGCCAGGGAGCGTAAACTCCCGACACACCTCGATGGCGCGCGCATCTTCAACGCGGCCACAGCGCTGGGCGTGGACGTGAAGACTCTCACGCGCGGCTTCGACACGGTGATGTTCTGCCTGTCAAAGGGATTGGGCGCGCCGGTGGGCTCCATGCTGGTTGGGTCGGCGGAATTGATGGATCGCGCGCGGCTCTTCCGCAAGGCGCTCGGCGGCGGAATGCGCCAGGCCGGCGTGCTGGCCGCGGCCGGGCTGATCGCGCTTGAGCAGGGGCCTTCCCGCCTTCACGAGGACCACGCCAACGCGCGACTGCTTGCCGAGACCCTCTCCAACATCGAGGGTGTGGCCATCGACGTCGACTCTGTGGAAACCAACATTGTCATTTTCCGCCTCGCTGCCGGATTGATTGCATCCGAGGTGGTAGCGCGCCTCAAGGCACGCGGCATCCTGTGCAGCACCGTCGGACCGGATGCGATTCGTCTGGTCACGCACCTCGACGTCGATCGCGCCGCCTGTGTATTGGCAGCCCAGGCATTGACCGAGGAGATCGAAGCCGCAATTCCAGCGGCCTGAGCCGTCTTAGAGCGCCCATCGGCCGCATTTCCGCACCCCAAACGCAACGGCGGCCTGGGCGCATTACCCAGGCCGTCGCCGGTGATCTGTGGGTATTGGACTAAGGCCATCGCGCTTCCGCGAGTGCCCAGGCATTTTCAGGTCTGTTTCCTGCCCAGGTTGCAAGTGCCCTGTAGCGATACCCGCTAAGTCGGGTTCCCCGGCGACAAGCATCGTCGCTCGAGTGCAAAGATCGCCATCCGGCATTTCGCTGCCTAGACTGCTTCAAAAATGAAAGTGCCACGGCGCTCCGTACGAAATGCTCCTCGCCGGAGTCAACCTATGGGTCTGGGGCGCGATGCCCTAGGCCTCAGTCACCTCACGTACGGTACATCTGGAGCAATCTTTATGCATTAGCTGGATCAACCTCCTTTCCCGTGTACCGTTAACCTAATCTGAAGCGGCTGGGGCGTCAAGTTCCATTTCGCACACTTTTTTCAAGTTCCCAATGTGGCCCCGCAAGCCGATCCCTCGTCCCCGTTCCCTAGTCCCTAAACCCAAGTCCCTGTCTTTACCAACTGTGCAGCCACTCTTCGTCCCGCCCGATCCTGACCGGCGCATGGAACAACTCGCTCAGCCGGGGCGCGGTCAGCAGTTCCTCCCGCGGACCATCGGCCACGATCCGCCCGCTGCTCATCAGAATCACCCGCTCAATCTCGGGCAGAATGTCGCCCAAGTAATGGGTCACCAGCACCACGCCGGTGCCTTCGCCCGCCAGCCGCCGCAGAGTTTCGCGCAGTTCCCGTTGCGCCGCCAAATCGAGTGCGTTCGAGGGCTCGTCCAGCAGCAGTTGACGCGGTCGGTGCACCAGCGCCCGCGCAATGAGAATGCGCCGCTTTTCGCCGGCCGACATTTCGCCCACCAACTGCTGGCTCAGGTGGCTGGCTTCCATGCGTTCCAGGGCCTCCGCGGCCCGCTCGCGCATCTCGCCGGTCACGTGCAAATTGGGCCACAGCGTGGAGGCGGAAAAGAACCCCGCGATCACCGCGTCCAGCCCTGAAGTAACGGCGGTCCGCTCGCCCGGCAACTCGCCGATCAGGCCCGCCGCCACCACGCCAAAATGCTTGCGCAACTCGGTCAAGTCCCAGCGCTCGCGCCCGAAGATGCGCACCTTCATCCCCTCCTGCACGATGGGATAAAGCTGGCAGGTCATGGCCAGGATCAGCGTCGATTTGCCGCAGCCATTGGGTCCCAGAATGGCCACATGCTCTCCGGCGCGGATGGTCAGGTTCACGTCGTGCAGCACCACCCGCTCGCCGCGCGCCACGTTCACCTGGCGCAGTTCAAGAAACTCACTCTTCTCAGCAATTTCCGCTTGTTCGCTCCGGCTCTCGCTCATTCCACCCTTTCTCACCTGCTAGATTAAAGGATTGAATCCGACTGCTGAAATGAGCGACCTTTCCCAATTCGTCATCCCCCGCGGCTTCCGCTTCGCCGCCGCCAAAGCCGGGCTCAAGGCGAGCGGCCGCACCGATTTCGCCTTGATTGTGGCCGATCGGCCGGCCAGCGCCGCTGCCGCCTTCACTGCCAACCGCGTTATCGCCGCTCCGCTCATCGTGGACAGGGAGCACCTGAGCGCCACCGGGGGCAAAGTGCGCGTAGCCGCCATCAACGCAGGCAACGCCAACTGCGCAGCCGGGCAGGCCGGCCTGGATGCCGCCCGCGCTACGTGTGGCGCTGCCGCCGCGCTCTTCGGCTGCCGTCCGGAAGAGGTCTTTCCTTCTTCCACGGGCATCATCGGCGTTCCCCTGCCTGCCGAGAAACTCATCGCCGCCCTGCCCGGACTGGCCGCCGGCCTGGGCTCCGAGTCCGACCACTTCCAACAGCTCGCACAGGCCATCCTGACCACCGACACAGTGGAGAAGACCGCCTTCGCGCGCCTTGAAATCGCCTGCCCCGACGGCGAAAACCGCGAAATCCGCATCGCCGCCGCCGCCAAGGGATCGGGCATGATTCACCCCCAACTCGTTCCCCACGCGACCATGTTGGTCTACATCCTGACCGACGCCGCGGTCGCCCCCGAAGTGCTCGACGGCTACCTGCGCCAAGCCATCGAAGTCAGCTTCAACCGCATCTCGGTGGACGGCGACACTTCGACCAACGACACCGTGCTGCTGCTGGCCTCAGGCGCGAGCGGCGCGGAGGTGGGCGGGGAGGACGCCGCCTTCTCCACCGCCCTGACCCAGGTTTGCATGTCGCTGGCCCATCAAATTGTTGCCGACGGCGAGGGCATTTCGCATGTCGTCGAGCTGCGCATCGAAGGAGCGGAGACCGACGCCGACGCTCTCAAAATCGCCAAGGCCATCGCCCACTCGCCCCTGGTCAAAACCGCCTGGGCGGGCAGCGACCCCAACTGGGGACGTCTAGTGGCGGCCATCGGCTATTCGGGAGCGAAAATCGATCCCGAGCGCATCGACATCTGGTTCGGCGAACTCCCCATCTGCCGCGACGGAGGCCGCGCCTCGGAGTTCGACGAGGCCGCCGCACACGCCTACATCGCGCAGCCGGAGTTCTCCATCTCCATCCAGCTTCACCAGGGTTCCGGCTCCTGCGCCTTCTGGACCACAGACCTGACTACCGAATACATCCACATCAACGCGGACTACTCCACTTAGGCTCATGGGAACACCCCAAAAAATGTACCTCAAGGGCTAAAGTCCGCATTGATTTTGCCGGGTTGATGCCGGGACTAAAGTCCCGGCCTACCAGTCCCGGCCTACCGTGCGCCTACCGCCCGGATCGCGTTTTTCCACTGTCTTTGAAGGCGCCATAGATTCGCGCCCTGTCCGAGGGTTGAAGCCCTCGGCACCTCTGGAATTCACGATCTACACCACGAGTGTCAGCGCACTCGCTGCTCGCTTGCCGGACGCGAGGGCCTGAGCGCCTCGGTGAGCACGCGGCCCACCGCCGCCGATGGCTGATTGATGCCCGCAAGTGATGCCAGGGTCGAAGCGAGATCGACCGGGGCCACGCGCTCCCGGTATGTGCCGGGCAGGAACGGCGCACCATAAAAAGCCAGCGGCACATGGCGGTCATAGGACCATGGGCTGAAGTGAGTGGTGCCTGTAAGCGAGTGCAGTTCCTGCATCTGGTAAGGCCCCAGCATGAGCATTACGTACCAGTTGCCGTGATCGAAGGAACTGTGTGCCAATAGACGCCCAATTTCGTTCGGCGGCAGTGGGCCATGGGTCATTTCCAGGCGCGTGTAGACGCCGGCAATGGTGGGGGTGGGCGGCAGACGGTGATCGGAAGGGAGAGCCGAGGCTGCTGACGGCGTCAGTTGGGCCAGGGCTTGCGGCAGCAATTCGGCGGCAGCGTCTTCGGCGGTTTTTTCGTCGATGTGAGCCTGCTCGAAGACGCGGCGATCGAGGGTCAGGTAAGGCAGATCGGCGGAAGGCAGGATGTAGCTTTTGGCCTCCTGCGGGGAAAAGCGCGTGTTGAGGAGCAGGTTGAGGCGGGTTCGCAGGGCTGTCAGGTCAGGGGTGGCGGCGTCGATGCCGAGTTTGGCAGCCTGTGCAGGAACGGCCGCGACGCCGTGGTCGGCAGAGAGGGCGATCCAGACATTGTCGAGGCCGATGGTCTTGTCGAGCCAGGAGAAAAAGCCGTCCAGATCGCGGTCCAGGCCGAGAATCATCTGGTGCTCTTCCTCTGAGTCCGGTCCCTTGGCGTGTCCGATCAGGTCGTTGGCGGAGAGCGAGATGGTGACGAGATCGGTGACCGGACCGCGGCCCAACCGCTCGCCGTCGATCAGGGCGCGGGCAAAGTCCAGCTCGTAGCGGTTGGCGGCCGGGGTGCGCTCCACCAGGTCGTGAAAGTGGGAGAGGTCATCGACGCGAGCTTCGTGCGCGGCCTCGGCAATACGCCCGCTTGTATTGAAAGCCTGCGCCCACTGCGGCAGGGTCTCCATGTAGTAGGTGGAAGTGACAAACCGGCCGCTCGCGTCGTCGGTCCAGAAGGCGCCATTGGCGGCCTGGCCGGCGGGAAGGATGGCGGCGCGGTCCTTGAGCGAGATGCCGAAGACCCGGGCGCGGCCCTGGGTGGCGAGGCGCAGTTCGTCGCCAAGGGTGGTGGCGCGGAGGTTGCGCGGAGACGCGCCGATGACGAAGGGTGGCGCACCAGCGGGTGTGGAGGTGGACGGCGAACCAACCAGGCGGTAGCGCTCGTCTTCGACAGACGTCACCTTACGTTCGCTGGAGCGGGAGGCGTCCCACCATTCGTTGGCCTCGATGCCGTGCCCGTCGGTGTAAGCGCCGGTGCCGATGGTGGCGTGGCCGGGGGCTGTCTTGGTGTTGGCATAGTCGTAGTAGCAATCGGTAAACCACGCCCCCTCGTCGGTGAACAGGCGGAATCCGCGGCCCTTCAGTTCGGTCCGATAGCGCTCGATGTAGTCGCCGCGGAACTGGTCGATGACCACGATGACGATTAGCTTGGGATGAGCGGTATAGGCCTGGGCCGGGGATGCGGCGGGCTGCAACAAGACGAGCAGCAGAGCTGCAAGAGAAAAAAGGAGGGCAGAACCTGAGCGTGCTGGTGATTGCATGGTTGCATTCTAAATAGAGCTGGTTACAGTTTGTCGTTTGGCCCAGGCCGCGGCGGGAGTCTCTGCCCTGCACAGCTTCCCAAGGGCAGAGACTCACCCACGCGGCCTGGGCGAGCGTTCACTTCGCCTCGCCGAAACGAGATTTCAGGTACGCGAAATGCGGAGAATGAAATCCGCCTCAACCGGGAAGAAAGTGAAAGGGCTGGAGGCCTCAGGAATCAGGACGACGGATTCATTCCTGTTCCTGATCGCTTTGCCGATCCTCTTCGCGCCCGTCGCGCCTGGTATCCAGGGGCAGCAAACAGTGCTTGGATGGATAGGCGGTGAGCGATTGGCCGCCCGGACCATCATACCGTGCGAAAGGAGAACCCTCGACCTCCGTCAGAGTACCGGTTTCTCCAACGCGGAAGACTGAAATCGCAGAGTCCCCACTCCCTGAGGGGAAAAGGTCTGCAACATATAGCAGATTCCCTCGTTTGCTGGTAGCCATGCCTGCGGGCTCCCAGGCGGAGCCATTCATCGCAAAAGGTGATCCGGGATGAAGCGAAAGGCCACCGTCTCGGTCCACATCGAATACGGTGATCGTATTGCTTGTCTGGTTGCTCACAAATAGCTGCTTATTATCCGCGCTGAGCAGCACGACGCTGGAATTGACGCCAACTCCTGGAGTGAAGGGAGATCCTGCTATCGGCGTAAGTGAGCCGTTGTGTTCAATCCTATAAACGTCCACAGTAGTATCGCCGTAAGTCCCCTCGCCGCTATACAAGAATCTCGAAGAACAGTCGATGTCAATGCCATCGGAGTCGCCACCCCCGCCGGCCGGGAATCCTCCAAGTGAAGCCAGGCTCCCGTCGTGGCCGATCCGGAACATCTCTATTTGCTGTAATGCAGGCTCGGAAACGGCCACGAACTTACCATCTGGAGTTACCTTCACGGCGTTCGGCGTCTCGAGTGTCGGGAAGGGAGAGTTCTCGATTCTGGACAAGGCGCCATCGCGGCTGATGCGGAAGACCGTGACGGCGAACGCATCGGCAACCATGAGGAACTTCCCGTCCGGAGTTGGCGATACGGCCATTCCCAGGAAGGTTGAGGGAGCATCCGTGGCAAAGGGTGAGCCACTTACCGGAGTCAAGACTCCGGTTTTCGGGTCGATCTTGAATGCACTCACATTTTGCGATGACGAGTTACCCGCAAACAGAAACTCGCCCACCGTCGAAACGCTGATGCGGTTTGACGCATAGAACCACCCTCCGCCTCCAGTGCCGCCCGTGTCGAAAGGGGATCCCTTAATGGGGTTGAGGGTACCATCTGGAGCGACGGCGAATGCTGAAACAAAGTTGTCTGGGCAGTCATAATCCGGAAGACACAAGAGATCGTCATTCACATAGACGAACCTGTCTCGCTCCTCTGGGGCGCCAGGTTCACTCGCCTTATCTTTGTCTTGCGGCTCTACAACACCAGGCATCAAAACGGTAAAGACCACAACGGCACGGATAGTCCACAGCAAGACTCCGAATCTCCTGGCGTTCTCCTTTTTTGTCAGGTCTACTCACCGGCGCAGTGTCTCCTCGCATCGAGCGCGAGAAGACGACAAACAGCCCACAGAGTGGGGCTATCTTTTTTCTCAGGGGGCGAACTTCAACGGCTGTTCGAGGATATGCCGCTCGCAGGGTTTGCGGACAGGCACTCAACCTTTGGCCAACCTACCGTGCAATGCTGTGCCTGGTATCACTGAGCGGCGTGACTGTAACGGCGCGATACGAAAAAAGCCGTCGAAATGCCTGTCCGTGGAAAACCCCGGAAAGCGATGAAACTGGTTGTTGCCTCATTCGCAGGCATTGAAGTCGCTGCGGCGCTTCCCCCCATGACCACGCTGCAACGACGGCGGGGACGAATGAATTTGCCCCACGACCGGCCGGATCAAAGAAAATCCGTTCTGAAGTTAAGATGTGTCAGAGAGACTTGGTGTTGCCGGGCTCGAGCGGCAAAAACACTGCGGGCGGCTTCGTGGAAGCCGCCCGCAGTGTTTTCAATGAGCAGACAGCTATGCGGAAACCGGCTCGGTGGCGTTGAGCTTAACCGGGGTGAGCCAGCCGAAGCGGTCGGGCTTGAGACCGTTGGCAATGCCGAAAAACTCATCGGCGAGCTTCCTGGTAATCTCGCCGGGCTTGCCGTCGCCGATGAGAATGCGGTCGATAGAGCGGATGGGCGAAACCTCGGCGGCGGTGCCGGTGAAGAAGACTTCGTCGGCGATATAGAGCAACTCGCGGGGCAGCGCCTGCTCGGTGACCGCGAGGCCCAGATGGCGGGCGATGGTGAGCACGCTGTCGCGGGTAATGCCGGAGAGCGCGGAGTTGGCCAGCGGCGGGGTGTAGAGGACGCCGTTTCGGACGATGAAGACGTTCTCGCCCGAACCTTCGCTGACCAGGCCGTTGACGTCGAGCCCGATGCCCTCGGCGTAGCCGTTGACTTCAGCCTCCATGTGGATGAGCTGGGAGTTCATGTAATTGGCTCCGGCCTTGGCGAGGGCGGGCATGGTGTTGGGAGCCAGCCGGTTCCAACTGGAGATGCAGACGTCGGCGCCGCTGTTGCCGGGGATGTATTTTCCCCAGGGGAAGTTGGCGATATAGACCTCGATGGGCGAGCCCTTGGGGCTGACGCCGATTTCGCCGTAGCCGCGCAGGGCAATGGGACGGATGTAGCAGGGCGCCACGCCGTTGGCCTCAATCACGTCCACCACCCCGGCGCAAAGCTCGTCGAGGTTGAACGGCAGTTCCATTCGGTAGATCTTGGCCGAGTCGAGCAGCCGCTGCATGTGTTCCGGCAGACGGAAAACGGCCGAACCCTGCGGCTGCTTGTAGCAGCGAATCCCCTCGAAGACGCTGGAGCCGTAGTGGACCACGTGGCTCATCACGTGGATGTTGGCCTGCTCCCAGGGGATGAGGTTGCCGTTGTGCCAGATTTTGGAAGTGATTTGGATAGGCATGGGGTTGAAAGTGCTCCTTGGTTACGCCGGATACGAATACCCATCAGGGTATCGCGATTGAGGGGAGGCTGTCACGGAAGTGAATGCGAGGTGAACGAAAGGTTCCCTCGATGGCAATAGGGAAGGGTAGAGGGCGCGCGAAGAGGTCGCCCGCAAGGCCGTCGCAAGTGCTGGACAGGGATTGGCTTAAGGGCTCGAAAATCTGGAAAGTGGGGGCACACTTCGGTTATGCTGATTGAACTTGAGGGCGAGGCCCAGGACAAGAGACGGCCGCCCAGTGTCTGCGCCCGTGTGTTCAGCTTCCCCAACTCGAATGCGGCGGTACTGATTCGGCCTTTTGCCGTCTCGGAGGTCGAGGCTGGTTCTTTGTCAGGGCTGGTTGTCTGCGGCAGGCCTTCAGAGGATTGCCTTTGGCGTTCGATGTGAGAAAGCAGAGAGGCCACCCCAATGCACACTGCCTATGCAGTTTTCATGGCGGCGATCTTCATTTCGTCTTCTGGGGCGCTCCGAGCGCAATCCCCCGCCAAGGACGCCAGCACAGCCCCGGCGCCCGTGCAGGCCGAGTCTCGCCAGCAAGGCGCACAGCCTGCTCCTGATGTACAGCCGCCTGCGCCGATCCCGCCCATTGCTGCGTCCGGGTTGCTGCAGCCCGCGCTCGATACCGTGCAACAGAAAGTCGGGGCGGTGCGACTGGAGAAGTGGAAACGAGGCACGATTCGCGAAGAGACAGCCGAGGATATCGACTCGATCCAGCGAGATTTACAAAATACCCTGCCGCCCATGCTTCGACAGGCCGACGACGTCCAGGGAACTGTTAGCAACGTGCTGCCGATCTCCCGCAACATCAATTCCTTGTACGACGTGCTGCTGCGGGTGGTCCAGGCCGCTCGGATTTCAGGGCTTCCCGACGACATCGTTCAACTGCAGCAAGCCTTGATCGGGCTGGGCAGCGCGCGCCGCGCACTGGACGACCGTCTGCAGGAGGCTGCAACCGCGCAGGAAAAGCAACTGGTTGATCTGCGCCGCACCGTGAAGGCGCAGGCAGCCATCAAATGCCCGGCCGTGCCGCCTCCCGCGACACCGGCCTGTGCCACGGCCACTCCGCCGAAAAGGCCAAAGAAGAAGCCCGCCGCGCCGGCAAAACCAGCGCAGACGCCGGCCTCGCCGGCTCCCGCGACGCCGAAGACCGGGCCTTGAGCTGATCCAGAGCCGGCCATCGTTGCTGGTGTGCTAAGGTTCAACCGTGAAAGTTACGGAGCAAACGAGAGCGGCTGCAGAGGGAAAAAGGGCGCGTCTCTTGCCCGGGCTCAGGATC
Source organism: Occallatibacter sp. (assembly GCA_049516495.1). Classification (GTDB taxonomy): domain Bacteria; phylum Acidobacteriota; class Terriglobia; order Terriglobales; family Acidobacteriaceae; genus Telmatobacter. The sequence goes on along the minus strand of JBEKTB010000044.1, from coordinate 8,778 downwards.
GGCGAGGGTTTCACGCGGCATCCGTTCGACGAGGAGTTCGGAGTAAAAACCAGCGGGTTGGTCGCGGGACGGCACCTGAAAAGCGGGCACCGGCACGACCGGCACAACACGGCTTACTACGGGGTTGCGCCTTCGGTGTTTGCGGCGCTGTTGAAGCGCTGGCAGAAGAGCCGGCCGTCGGCGCGCCTGGATGAATTCAACTTTATCGACATCGGCGCGGGGATGGGACGAGCGATGCTGCTGGCCGCGCGGATGCCGTTTCGCGCCGTTGTGGGTGTGGAACTGAATCCTGTGCTGGCACGGATTGCGCGGAACAACCTGACGGTGTGGCGGCAGGCGGGGCGGGCGCGGGCGCCGATGACGGTTGTGTGCGGGGATGCGGTCGAGTTTCCGCTTCCGGCGGGCCCGTGCCTGGCGTTCCTCTTCAATCCTTTTGGCGCGCTGGTGATGCGGCGGCTGCTGGCGGGATGGCGCAAGGATCTGGCCGGGCGGCCCGGAGAACTGGATCTGCTCTATGTGAACAACGAGCAAGAAGACGAACTGGAGCGGCAGGTGGGATTTGCTCGGCTTTTTCAGGGGCAGGTGCGGCGGTCGCGGGCGGATGCGATTGCGGATCACCGGATTATGGCCAACCAGCCGGAGGGGGAGTACGCATCGGCGAATTATGAGGACTGTTCCCTGTGGAGATGGGTAGGATGAAGGGCGGAACAGCGAGTCAGCAAGCTAGCAAGTCAGCAAGTCAGCAAGTCAGTTTGCTAGTCGGCCCGTCAGCCTGGAGAATGTCTCAAGAGCTGGTTTTGTGTTGTAGCTCGACTTCAGTCGTGCCGAAAATGGCTATAAAACCAGGGATTTTAGCCCCTGAGGGTGCCTAGCCCGCTGCGTTACCGTTGAAGCGCGATTGGGCCTGTCAGAAATTCAGCGTGCTTGCGGGGCTCTTTTTGAGAGAAATATTTGACGAGACAGGCACAGAGGTAGAAAGCTGTTACGAGGGCAACCTGTCCATGTATTTGCCATGACAAATGGAACCAATCCCCCCGCTGGCAACGAAAGTCCGTTTCACGCAATTGCGTGGTGGATGGAACCAGACGCATGAAGAACGGGCGTCCGCTGGAGCACGACCTTGAAAGAACCACATCTGATCCTCGGAATCGGCGAATTGCTTTGGGATTTGCTGCCGGAGGGGCCGCAACTGGGCGGCGCGCCGGCCAACTTTACCGTAATGGCCGGGCGGCTGGGCAATCACGCCGTGGCCCTGAGTCGCATTGGGCGCGACGATCTGGGGCGCAAGGCGGTGGAATTGCTGAACCCGCTGCCGGCCGATGCGAGCTTTCTGCAAGTGGACCCGGCGCATGAAACCGGCCGGGTGACAGTGGCTTTCGAGGGCGGGCAGCCGCACTACACGATCCACCAGCCGGCCGCGTGGGATTTCCTGGAACTTTCCGACGAGTGGGTGCAACTGGCCGAGCGGGCGGACGCCATCTGCTTCGGATCTCTGGCGCAGCGGGGGAGCGAATCGCGGCAGACGATCCAGACGCTGGCGGCGCAGACTCCGGCCACCTGCGTGCGGGTGTTCGACGTGAACCTGCGCACGCCGTTCTACTCCGGCGAAGTGATCCAGGAGTCGCTGGAACTGGCCACGGTGATGAAGATGAACGACGCCGAGGTGCCGCAGGTGCTGACGCTGCTGGGGCTGCCGGGCTATGAGCCGGCAGCGCCCGGTCATCTGCGAATGGGCGCTGAACGGCTGCTCGAGGAGTTTCCCTCGCTGGAGATGGTGGCCGTGACGCGCGGCGGGCACGGCAGTCTGCTGGTGAAGCGTGAGGAGTGGCACGAACACCCCGGAATTCCCGTGAAGGTAGCTGACACCATCGGCGCGGGGGACGCATTCACGGCAGCGATGACCCACTACCTGCTGCGCGGGGCCGACCTGGCCGCGTTGAACGAGGCAGGAAACCGCTGGGGCGGGTGGGTGGCGTCGCAAGCTGGCGCCATGCCGGCGCTGCCCGACGCGGTGCGCGTGGGGATTTCCGCGGCGATCGAAGGTTGAGGCGCATGGGAGTTGGGGCTGATCGATTCCCAGGTCTCGGAAGCGAGACCTCCGCCCCACGGACGAGGACCTGTCCGTGGGGACCCCGGGAGACCTGGGGCACCCGGGATTCGTCTGGCATCGGGCGACTCATGGCCGCTTGTTTCCTGGTGCTGGCGGCCGGAGCGTCGGCGCTGGCGCGGAGTCCCCAGCAAAATCCCACCCAGATTCCCATTCCCACGGGGGCACAGATCGGCATGGGGAGCCAGATTACGGGGCAAAGCCAGGGCCAGAATGTCGTACTGCGCCAGGACGAGGTGCGCGATGAGCTGCCCGTGCGTTCAGCGCCGCTGCCCCACGGTGAAGGGGCGCGGCGGATGGGCGAGCGCCTGCGGGCGATCTTCGACGGCAACGACTGGAGGGCCGATCCCAGCAAGCCGTTTGAGCGAATCCCGTATTACCAGGCGTTGCTCAGCCGGAAGCTCTCGCTCCCCGACGAGATGGCAGTGCGCATGGAACTGGGTAACGAGCAGATGCGCGCCGGCCGGAGCGAGCGGGCGGTGGATTCGCTGGAAACGCTGGTGAAGCGGATGGAGCCCTCCCTGGACCAGGTGCCGATCGACATTCAGGCCCAGGTCCACCAGGAACTGGCGCTGGCTTACCTGCGGCTGGCCGAGCAGGAGAACTGCATCGGGATGCACAATGCGTTTTCCTGCAATTTCCCGTTGCATGGCAGCGCGGTTCATAAGAAGACGCGGGGAGCCGAAGGGGCGGTGCGGGAATATACGCGGTCGCTCGACCTGAACCCGGAGAGCAATCTGAATCGCTGGCTGCTGAACATTGCCTACCAGGCGCTGGGGCGCTATCCGCAGGATGTGCCGAAAAAGTGGCTTGCGCCGCCGGAATTATTCGCCTCGGAGTACGACATCGGCTATTTTCCCGATGTGGCTGCGCTGGCCGGGATGACGAACATGGAACTGTCGGGTGGGGCCATCGTGGAGGATTTTGACGGCGATGGGCTGCTGGACGTGATGGTGTCCTCGTCGGGACCGCTTGACCCGATGCACTTCTATCACAACAACGGCGACGGCACGTTCAGCGACCGCACCAAAGAAGCCGGCCTGGGCGACGAGATCGGCGGGCTGAACCTGGTGCTGACCGACTATAACAACGACGGGCATCCGGACGTCCTGGTGCTGCGCGGGGCGTGGTGGGGCAAGTTCGGCATGTATCCGCTGTCGCTGCTAAGGAACAACGGAGACGGAACCTTCGACGACGTGACCGAGGAGGCTGGCCTGCTGACGGCGGGACCGACCCAGACTGCGGCCTGGGCGGATTACGATGGCGACGGCTGGCTGGATCTGTTTGTGGGCCACGAGTCGAAGCCGGGCGACGTGCACCCGTGCCAGTTGTTCCACAACAACCACGATGGGACGTTTACCGAGGTGAAGGCGCCGGGGGCTGCGGCGGGCAAACTGGGCGTGAACCTGGGGTTCGTGAAGGGCGTGGCCTGGGGCGACTACAACAACGACGGGCGGCCGGACCTTTATGTGTCGACCATGTTCGGCGCGAGCTTTCTGTTTCGCAACGACGGGCCGCGCGACCCCAAGCACCCGGAGACAGGGGATTGGGTTTTTACAGACGTCACCGAACCGGCGGGTCTGGGCGGTAGCCGGCACACCTTTCCGACATGGTTCTTCGATTACGATAACGACGGCTGGCTGGACATTTTCGCCGGTGGGTACTCGACGACATCTACGGAAGACGTCGGAGCCTTTGAAATGGGGAAACCGCACAAGGGCTCGGTGTCGCACCTGTTCCACAACAATCACGATGGGACGTTCACAGACGTGCCTCACGCGGCCGGCCTAGATCGGGCGATCACTACCATGGCGGCGAACTTCGGCGACCTGGACAATGACGGCTGGCTGGACGTGTACCTCGGGCTGGGCGAGTCTTCGTATGAGTCGCTGCTGCCCAAGCGCATGTTCCGCAGCGACCAGGGGCGGTATTTCCAGGATGTGACCACTTCCGGGGGATTCGGAAACCTGCAAAAGGGGCATGGAATCGCCTTTGCGGATATTGAGAACAACGGTAACGAGGACGTGTTCGAGGAACTGGGCGGGGCGTTTCCCGGGGATGTTTTCATGCCTACGCTCTACCACAATCCGGGCCACGGCAAACACTGGGTGACGCTGATTTTGGAGGGCGTGAAGACCAATCGGGCGGCCTATGGCGCGCGCATCAAGGTGACCATCGAGGAGAAGGGCAGGCAGCGATCGATCTACCGGGCCGTGGGTTCGGTTTCCAGCTTTGGCGGCAACCCCATGCGGCAGCACATCGGGGTGGGGCAGGCTTCGAGCATCCGCGAGATCGAAATCTGGTGGCCGGTTTCAGGCCTGCGGCAGCGCTTCCGCAACGTCGCCGTGGACCGGACATTTCACGTTAAGGAGGGCCGGGACGTGCTCGACCCGGTGGAAGTGAAACCATTTGAAATTGGAAAGACAAAGATTGCCCAATCGATGCATGACCACGCTCACTGAACTCCTGTGAATTGAGTCCCGAAAAGCCCTGTCGATGCTGGCGTGTAATTGTCCTGGCATTTGCGATCGTCGACGCCGGGCTGGAATGTTGGGACAGCTTTCAGTGGCATCTGGTCCAATTGCATAGACAAATGTCGAGCAAACCGCATAAAGTTTTGAACAAGCTGCATTGCAGAGCGGGCCCCGCCGGGCGTCGCTCGGGCAGAGGGGCAAGACAATGGCTCGACCGCGCAAGACCGCAATCAAGCTGGCGCCGCCGCCAGAGAGCGATGGCACAACCCACGTAGCCAAGCACCAGCGAGTTTTCGACTATCTTCACGCCAACATTCAGTCCGGCCAGTTGAAAGCGGGGGACCGGCTGCCCAGCGAAGCGGAGCTGGGCAAGCTGTTCGACGCCTCGCGCATTACCGTGGCCAAGGCGGTGCTGGACCTGCAGCGGATGGGGCTGGTGACGCGCCGGCCGGGCGCGGGGACACACGTGCTGGCCAAGCATAGCGCCGCGGGCCGGTCCTTCGGTCTATTGATTCCCGAGTTGGGGCTCACCGAGATCTTTGAGCCAATCTGCCACGGCATGATGCGTTCACCCGTTGCGCGGCCGGATGCCCTGTTGTGGGGCAACGCCTCGACATCGGTGGGCGAGAGCGCCAAAGAAGCCGAGCAGATGCTCAACTCGTTTCTGGTGCAGAAGGTGGACGGGGTGTTCTTTGCGCCACTGGAGCTGATCGGCGAGAAGGACGCCACCAACCGGCGCATCATTCGGGCGCTCGAGCGGGCGCAGATGCCGGTAGTGCTGCTGGACCGGTGCTTCATGCCGTATCCGGAGCGGTCGGCTCACGACCTGGTAGGGGTGGACAACCGCCGCGCCGGCTTCATGGCTACGGCGCATCTGCTGGGACTGGGAGTGCGGAGGCTGGCCTTCCTGGGCGAGGCAAATGTGGCCAACACGGTGGAGGCGCGCATTACCGGATTTCTGGAGGCGCTGCGTGCGTACGCTGTTTTTTCAGAGCGGAATCCGGTAGGTCGGGGAAGTCCGGCGGACGAGGCATTTGTGCGCCAGTTGCTGGACGACGTGCATCCTGAGGGCATTGTTTGCGCCAACGACCTCACCGCGGCGCGGCTGATGCAGACGTTGCTGGGCATTGGCGTGCGCATTCCGGAAGAGGTGCGAATCGTGGGCATGGACGACGTCAAGTACGCCAGTCTTCTGCCGGTGCCGCTGACCACCGTTCACCAGGATTGCGCGGGCATTGGCGCCGTAGCCATGGCCACCATGCTGGAGAGGCTGGAACACCCGGAACTGCCGGTGCGCGACGTGCTGGTGCCGACCAGGCTGGTGGTGCGGCGTTCGTGCGGTGCGCACCTAGTGCAGGCAAGCGCAGAAGCATGAGGCGGACCGGCCCGGCGCATTGATAATGAAAATGTGATCATCAACCTGGCCAGGCGCGCGCACGATCACAACTGGGAACTGGATCCCATTACCCGTTCCCTGTTGGATAACGACTTTTACAAGCTGTTGATGCTGCAATTCATCTGGAAGCATTTCCCGACCACGCATGCTTCCTTCACGCTGCAAAACCGCACGGCGGCGGTGCGCCTGGGCGAGACGGTGAGCGTCGAGCAGTTGCGCGAACAGCTCGAAGAGACCAGGAAACTCCGCTTCCACAAGTCCGAGCTGATCTGGCTGGCAGGCAACATGTTTTTCGGCCGGCGAGGTATCTTTGAGCCAGCGTTCATCGAGTGGCTGGACCGCGACTTCCGGCTTTCCGATTTCGAACTTTCAGTGGAGGACGGCCAACTCTCCCTGCGCTTCGACGGGTTATGGACCGAAACCACGCTGTGGGAGATCTACGCGCTTTCGATTATCGACGAACTGAGGACGCGCGCCCACCTGAAGCGGCTGAGCGAGTTTGAGCTCGACATTCTGTACTCCCGCGCCAAGACCCGCCTGTGGGAGAAGATGGAGCGGATGCGCGGCGTGCCGGGTCTGAATGTGAGCGATTTCGGCACCCGGCGGCGGCACAGCTTCCTGTGGCAGGAGTACGTGGTGAAGGGCATGAGCGACGTGCTGGGGCCGAGCTTTGCGGGCAGCTCCAACGTTTACCTGGCCTACAAGCACGATCTCGAGGCCATCGGCACCAATGCGCACGAGCTGCCCATGGCTTTGGCGGCCCTCGCAGACACGGACGAAGACGTGAAATCGGCGCAATACCGGCTGCTGGAGTTGTGGCAGCAGACCTACCAGGGCGAACTGCTGATCCTGTTGCCGGACACATTCGGCACCACGCAATTTTTGCGCGACGCGCCAAGCTGGGTGGCGGGCTGGACGGGCCAGCGCATCGACAGCAAAGACCCCTTTGTTGCCGGCGACGAGTACATTGAGTGGTTACAGAAGAAAGGCCAGAACCCGCGCAACAAGCGCCTGATCGCCTCCGACGCGCTGGATGTCGACTCGATTCTGGGCCTACACGCCCATTTCGGCGGTACGCTCAAGAACGGCGCCACTCCGGCCGATTTCCGGCGGGCGAGCGACTTTGGGGATGCAAGTAAATGGACGCCCGGCCGCCGCATCCGGTTCAGCGCGGGCTGGGGCACCTACCTGACCAACGACTTCCGCAACTGCAACCCCCACGGCGATGAGAGTTTCGACCCGTTGAGCCTGGTTTGCAAGATCAATGAGGTGGAAGGGCGGCCGGCTGTGAAGCTCTCAGACAACTACGCCAAAGCCATGGGGCCGGAGACAGAAATAGCGCGTTACCGGCGGATCTTCGGCGTCGAGGGCGTGGCGAACACGCCGGTTCTGACCTAAGGCAAGCTTGTGCGCGGCGCGGACTGGTGGCTGGTTATGAAGCCGGAGCCGGGGTGGGACCAGGCGGCGGAACGGGGCGGTGTTTTGCGCGCAGGTAAGCCACCAGTTGGGCAATCTCCTGGTCAGTGAGCGAGTCGCTGAACGGAGGCATCTTCTGCCCGCCGTTGAGAATCTGGTTGGTGATTTTGGCCGGAGGCCACAGCTTGTCCTTGCGCAGGTCCACCAGAGAAGGCGCTTTTTTGGTGCCGATGCCGCCTACACCGTGGCAGTATGCGCAGCCCTTGTCTCGAAACAGAACGGCGCCGGCCTTCTCGTCGGCCTCGGTTTTGCCGCTCGAAAAGGCGGGAGTTGCGGCGAGGACGGCCAGGACCAGCAGCAGGGCCGGGACAAGAGAAGACACACGAACGATCACGGAGTTGATTTTCTCATGGCCGGGGGCGGGGGCGGCTCGTTCCTTGGGTGGTTGCGCCGGCCGCTCGCTTGTGGCCGTGTATGGCACGTCCGCCTCGGTGTAGGCTGCTGGATATGATGATCGGGACCGGCTGGTATGCGAGCCAATTGCGACAGGAGCTTGGAGTGCGCAACCGGCGCTGGGCGCGGGGACGGGCGCATGCGGAGAGCTACGGCAATCCGCCGGTGATTGTGTATGCGCCTGAACACCCCCCGGACCAGGCGGAGACCACGCCGAAGTATGGGCGGCATGGGAACTTCTTCGATGCCGCTTATACGGCGATTGTGGGGCGGCCGGAGTGGATGCGGAGGTTCGACAAGATTCACGCACAGGGGAGGGCGCTTCCCCGGGCAGAGTCGGGACGGCGGTGGCGCGAACTGGACTCGTCGATGAGCTCCGATGCGCTGCTGATGAATGTGTTTTGCGCGCCGGGGGCACCTGCGGTGCGGCAGGCCCTTGGGGTGGATTCGGGAGTGGAGCCGGAGTTTGGCTGGAAGGCGCGGGTTCCGCTGGCCAACGGACGCTTCGATCGCACCGAAGTGGATATGCGCTGGGGTGGGTTGCTGGTGGAGGCCAAGCTGACGGAAGGGGATTTCCAGACGCGCGCGGCCGGGATTGTGGAGGGGTACCGGGATTTCGATGCGGTATTTGACAGAGAGCGGCTGCCGCGGGTGGAACTGCGAACGGCGCGGCGGCGGACAGCGGTCGAATTTGCCGAGGAGTTTACGCAGGAGTGGGAGGAGACCGCGGCCGATGATGAAGTGGCAAGGGAGTTTCAGCAGGAAATCGTCGCGCGGGCGCGGGCGGCGGAGAGTGCCGAGGCTGGATATGCGAGTTACCAACTGATTCGTAACGTGCTCGCGGCGTTTGCCGAGGGGTGCAGCTTTTGCGTGGTGCATGACGAGCGTCGGCCGGATCTGCGGGAGGCCTGGTTCGCGGTGATGGCGGCGGT
>JBEKTB010000043.1:0-23676 GCA_049516495.1 Occallatibacter sp. | reverse complement strand
GCTAGTGTAGTGCGTCACACGGATAGGCGTTTATTGCGTGCGGCCTGAGCGCGGGTGACTTTTTCGAGGATGTCGTTGGCCTTGGCGGTCCAGATGAAGGGCTTTGGGTTGTCATTGTGGCGGTCGATGTAGTCACCGATGGCCACGATGAGTTGTTCCAGGTCCTTGAAGACGCCGCGCCGGATGCGGTTCTCGGTCAGGTCGCGGAAGAAGCGTTCGATCATGTTCAGCCACGAGGCCGAGGTGGGTGTGAAGTGCACGTGGAAGCGCTTGTGGCGGGCCATCCAGCGTTGCACCCGTTCATGTTTGTGGGTCGCGTAGTTGTCACAGATGATGTGGATTTGCTTTTCGCTCGGCACGGTCTGATCGATCAGGCGCAAGAACTTCAGCCACTCGTGATGACGGTGGCGCTGCTGGCATAAGTGGTAGACCTCGCCGGTGGCGGTGTTGAGCGCGGCAAACAACGTGGTGGTGCCGTTGCGCTTGTAGTCGTGGGTCATGGTGGCGCCGCGGCCCTTTTTCATGGGCAGTCCGGGCTGGGTGCGGTCCAGCGCCTGAATTTGACTCTTCTCGTCGACCGACAGGACCAGCGCGTGCTCGGGCGGGTTGAGATAGAGGCCGACGACGTCCTCCAGCTTGGCGGCGAAATCCGGATCATTGCTGACCTTGAAGCTTTCAACACGATGCGGCTTCAGTCCGTGAGCGTGCCAGATGCGCCGCACACTGGCCTCGCTGATGCCCGTCAGGCGGGCCATGGTGCGCGTGGACCAGTGGGTGGAGTTGGCCGGAGTGCCTTGAGTGGTTTTGGCAACCACGCCATCGACGATTTCGGCCGTGATTCTGGGTGTGCGCCCAGGCCGAGGCGCATCCTTCAAAAGGCCTTCGACGCCATACTCGATAAACCGGCCACGCCACAGTGCCGCCATGCGGGTGCTGACTCCGAGTTGCTCGGCAATCTGCTTGTTCTGATTTCCTTCAACAGCCAGTAACACGATGCGGCTGCGCAGCACCACGCGGGCCGCAATCGATCCAGTTCTTTGCGCGTGGTTTCATCGATCACAATGGGCGGAGCGATACGCATGACGAGGTCTCCTCATCATAAGATGAGCCTCGCCGTATAAGTGATTCTATTTACGACGCACTACACTAGTGAAGATGAATGTACTTCATCTTCACTTATCGGACAACGAAGGTTTTCGCGTTGAGTCCAAGGTATTCCCGAAGCTGCAAACGGAAGGATCAAGCGGCGAATTCTACACGCAGGCTCAGATTCGCGACCTTATCCGGTATGCCGAGTTGCGCGGCATCGTCGTGGTCCCGGAATTCGACATGCCAAGCCATTCCAAAAGCTGGCTTGCTGGGTATCCCGAACTCTCCAGCTCTCCGGGGCCGTTCAAGCCCGGCATTCTTACTTATGAGGGACTAACTCCCAAATCCACCATTAGCGAGATCCAGGCGGCAATGCAAACGGTAAAGGTGCCCGCCCTCGATCCGACCAGGGAATCGACCTACCAATTTCTCGACCAATTCATTGCGGAGATGTCCGGACTATTTCGCTCGCCCTATCTTCATATTGGGGCAGATGAGAATAACGGAGCTATATGGCTGGCCAACCCGAGCATTGTTGCCTTTATGCAAGCCAACCATCTGGCCGATGCGCCGGCGTTGCAAGCTTACTTTGTCGCCCGGGTGCAGGCCATCGTCGAAAAGCACGGAAAGCAAATGGTGGCCTGGGAAGAAGCATTCTCGCCCGACCAATCGAAGAATACAATCTTTCAGGCCTGGCTTCCATTTCCGAGACCGGACCTGCTCAGCGCCCTTATGGGTAACGGCAACAAGGCTCTTGTGTCGAGGGGATTCTACCTGGATTTGTTCTATCCCGCACATGTGCATTACTTGAATGACGCACTCCCGGCGAACTCAACTGCGGCGACGAACAAGTCACTTCTGGGAGGTGAAGCCGCCATGTGGACCGAGTTGGCGGATCGAACAAATATTGAAGCCAGAATCTGGCCGCGCACCGGCGCAATTGCGGAGCGCCTCTGGTCATCCCAAAACTCCACGGACATGCCCGGCATGTACAGCAGGCTCTTTCAACTCAGTACGGAACTGGATCGGGAGGGGGTCCATAACCTGGTTGACTATGACGTGCAGATCAAGAGAATTGCGAGCGATTTGCCGGTAGAGCCGGTGAAAACGCTGCTCGATGTACTGACACCGATCAAGGGCTACAAGCGGCTCATGGCCGCGGGGTTCAAACGCGCGCTTGGCGCTGACCCCAACGCACCCTTCAACAGCGTCGCCGATGTTGTGCTGGTGGATTCCGCGACGAAGTACGCATTTCGCAACGCTCTTGCTATCTGGCTGAAAACGCACGATGCGGCATCTGAACAATCGTTGCGGGCCTGGCTTGTCTTATGGTCGCGCAACGACGCGCTTCTCGAACCATATTTTGCACAATCGAATGACCTCAAAGAAGTGTCGGGGCATGCGAAGCAACTGGCCGCTCTGGCCAATGCCGGACTCCGTGCGCTCGATCAGATGCATCCGGGATCAGCATTGAGTGCGGACGAACTGGCGAACGATGATGCTCTTTTGAAGTCTGCAACGTCGACCGATGGAGAAACGGAGATCGCGGTGCTGCCCGAATTCGAGGCGCTCTTTCATGGAACCTTGACGCCGGAGCCGACCACTTATCCCCTGTTTTGAAGGGACAGGCTGCTGCATACTTTCCCGCCCTTGCGGCAAGAAACCAATACGCCGCAAGGATGGGGCACCCTCAGTGGTACCACAACTGGCGGTCAGAACTGTCGCTGCAAACCGATATATCCAGCGACAGTTCTTCGGCGCGGGTGTACTGAACAACGCGAGAAGAATAGGTTCCGAATCAGCTAGGCCACGTCGGACGGAACTTCAAAGGTGACCAGTTCAGAACGGAAGCCGCGGGTGCGAAACGCGCCGTAAGTGATGCCGGCTGCCATCCAAACAGCGCCCAGGACCAGCGCCTTGCTGCTGAGATTGAACCAGATAAAGGCGCAGATGAGAAACCCCAGGGCAGGCACGATAAAGCCGCCGAGATTTCGGCCTTTGTCCTGCAGTCCGCTTTTCCTGAGCCGCCAGTGGTGGACGAAAGCCGCTCCATTCACGCCCATGAAGGCGATGAAGGCTCCGAAGTTGAGACACTGTGCGCCAATCTCGTAAGCGCCTCCGCCGAGGCGGCTGGCAAAGAATTCAAGCAGGCCGGCTCCGGCAAGCGCAAAAATTCCGACAGCCACGATGTTGTTGCGGGGAACACGGTGCTTGGGCTCGATGACGCCGAAGAACGATTTGGGAAGCGCGTTGCCGCGTCCCATGCCATAGAGGAGGCGCCCGGCGGCGAGTTGCGAGCCCATTCCGGAACCCATGTTGGCGATCAGCAGCGTGAAGTTGACGATCTGGAAGAGCACCATGCCGCCGGCCTTGCCTGAGACAAGCGCAAATGCCGACTCGACATTGTCGCTGGAGAAGGGTTTCGATCCCCAGATGAGCTGCGCAGCATAGACTTCCAATCCGGAGAGAAGGCCGGTGATGAGACAGACAAGAACCGTGGCCAGCATGATGTTGCGGCGAGGATTCCGGACCTCTTCAGAGAATGTTGATATGGCGTCGAAGCCGATGTAAGTGAGCACGGCTACCGAGGTTCCGGCGAAGATGCTGGATGTATGGAAGGTGCTGGGGTCGTAGAAAGGATGCGTAAAGAATCCGGGATCATAATGCATGTGCCAAACTGTGCGAATGACGCAGCCCAGGAAGAGAAGGACAACCACCACCATGCCGGCGCACAGCGCCTCATTCAATTGCGCGGAAGTCTTGATGCCGCGCAGATTGAGCACGGTAAAGAAGGCCGCGAAAAAGAGAATCCAGACATAGAAGGACAGGCCGGGAAGAATATTCATGGCGGCCTTGGCGCAGAAAGCCGTGCAGATGAGCGGATTGATCAGGTAATCCATCACCATGCCCCACCCGACGACGTAGCCGAGAGCGGAGTGCATCTCCTGGCCGACATAGGTGTACGCCGAGCCCGCGCTGGGATAGACCCTCGCCATGCGCCCATAGCTGATGGCCGTAAACAGCATGGCGATCATGGCGATGAAAATGGTGGTAACGACGTGGCCATGCGCCTTGTTGCTGATCACGCCGTATATCCCCATGGGCGCGGTCGGCTGGATGATGACCATGCCGATGATGATGAGGTTCCAGAGACCGAGCGTGCGATGGAGGCTGGCGGTTCCTGGCTGATTGCTTCCTGCAGCGGTTGCCATGTGTGTCCTTGACTCGTGTTTGATTCCGCCCTGAATTAGGTTTCTGGTTTCCCACCCTCGCCGCAAGAAACAAGAACGCGGCGAGGATGGGGCACCCAAACTTGTGTGTCCTCAGCGGGCCGCGACGGCTGCCGTGGGGGTAATGGTCTGCGGGGCCACGTTCCAGCCCTCGATTTGAACAATGGGCGCGGCGGATGCGCCTTCCGGCAACAAAGCGGTCAGAGTGCGCGATTCGCCGGGCGTCAGCTCAATCCAATTGTCAGACCAGAAGACGGGAGCGATCAAGCCGCCGGATTCCGTGCGCACAGCGGCGCGAAGCTGAAAGGCCAGAGCCTGGGACTGGTTGTCGAAATGCACGCGCAGTTCGCGGCCACGCGGCGTGGTCTCGATCTCAGCATGAACAAGAACTTTGGCCGCAGGGAGATTCGTGAGCGCGGTCAGGTCCTCGTGGCGCGCGGCGGGCGTGTGCGTGTAGTCGGTTCTTGGCCAATCGAAGGTGGTCAGCGTGCCGGGCACCCAGTAAAAGTTGCGGCTGAGGACGCGGCCGGAAGCATCCGACAAGGTCAAGTCGATAAAGAAGATTCTGTCGGCATCGGAGTAGAGATTCTCGGGGATGGTGAAGACGCGCTGCGTACTGTCAATGCCGGCATCGACTGTCGCTTCCGAGCTGAACAGTTCCTTCCACGCCAGGTTGTGCACATGGACGCTGGCATGAAGCCCGGCAACGGACTCATAGGTGCTGTTTACGACCATGATCGAAGCGTCGTCGTAGGAGTACTGAATATGCAGCGGCTCACAGGCCTTCTTGGCTGCGAAGTATCCGGCTCCGGCGTCGAGATAGTAGTCGTAAAGGTGCCAGATCATCGACGGCCAGGCGTTGTTCAGCATCCATTGAATCACGCCGGTGGACTGGTACTTGTTTCTTCCGTAGGCCTCGAACATGGCGCGCTCGGAGTCATACTCCATGGTCTGCGCCATGCGCTCATACTCGGCGGCTGAGTGCGGCTTGGCGTAAACGGCTGTCATGGTCTGGTCGAAGACCTTGAGGTTGACGAATTCACCGCCTCCGTAATGCAGGCTCCACGCGGCTGAGGGCGGCCATGCCTCCGGATCGGGCAGGAACTTCTGGCGGCTGGCAAGCGACGGAATGGCCGGCCCAGGACTGGTCTCCGTGTTGAACCCGTATGCGCCGCCGTTCTGCTTGTCGACATACCAATAACTGGGCGCGACGTAATCGTACGGACCAGTCATCTTGACGCCGCTGGCGCCGGTCACCGTGGTGGGCGTGGATGTTGCCGACGACAGGATGGGATTGGGCCAGTGCGTCTCGGCTTCGACCTTCAAGTACGCTCGCTCCACGTCGGCGGGCGGAGGATTGTCGCTGCCGTTGAGCCACACCAGCAGGCTGGCGTGGGCGCGGAGCCGGAGCATCTGCGCGCGGAGCGAGGCAGTGGCGATGGTGAGATCGTCCGCGGTCCAGTCCTTCCAGTGCTCCCAGTGGTCGCAACAGCACCAGCCGAGCATCACCAGGATGCCCCGTTCGTCGGCAAGATGGAAGAAGTCGTCGGTTTCTAGCTTGCCCTCCAGGCGAATGGTGTTCAGATTCATATCGCGCACCAGCCTGAACTGGTCGCGCAAGCGATCTTCTTCGGTGCGCAGCAGCATGTCCTGCGACCAGCCTGCGCCACGAATCAAAATAGGTTTGCCGTTTACGCGGAAAAGACGGCTGCCGTTGGCTGTGAATTCCGAAGTGATTTCGCGGATTCCGAAGGCCACGCTTTTCTCGTCTGACACCTGACCTTGAATGGTGAAGCTGACGGCAAGGCGCTCGAGATGCGGCTGGCCCATCTGGTAAGGCCACCATGGCTTGGGATCGCGCACGTGCAATTGCGAAAACTGCTCGGGAGTGAAGACGATGGTCCGGTCTTCATTCGGCGCCAGTTCGACCGGCTGCTCGAAGCGAACCCCGGCGGCCTCACCGGAAGCGATGCCCTTGACCGCGCGATCGGTGGCGTTGTGGAGTTCGGCATAGACGGTGAGGTCAGCGGAGGCGAGCGTTGCGTCCTTGAAATGCGTGACCGCCAGCGGCGAACGCACCGTGACCTCACCGGTCGCGACCAGGTCGACCGCGCCCCACAGACCCATGTCCTTGTCCGGCGGGCAGGGATTCCAGTCAACCCAGTTGATGCCCAGATCCTTTTCCGTGGGCGCAAAGGTCTCGACAGCAAGCACATTCGTCTTGCCGGGCTTCAGAAACGCGGTCACATCGAAGTCGTAGCTGCGATACGCGCCGGCAATCGCCGTTGTGTCGGCGATTTTGTGGCCGTTCAGCCAGATGTCGGCGCGGTAGTTGATGCCGGCGAAATGCAGCCAGAAACGCCCCTCTTTTGCGGATGCAGCCGGAGAGGTGAACTCCGTGCGATACCACCAGCCGCAGCGATAGGGACTGTCCTGGGGCATGGGCAGGTTGGAAAAATCCTGTCCGATGGGATAGCCGGTTCCCGGAATCTGACGCAGATTGCTGCCGAAATAGGGATCGGGGACCACGCCCGCGGCTGCCTGCGCGGCCAGCACAGTGCTGGGAACGGCGGTCTTCAGCCAGTCCGCAGTGGCAAAACCCTCGACGGCAATCGAGCCGCCCTCAGTCTGGAGTTTGCAGGCCGACTGCACCCGCCACCCTTCGCGAAGAGGCGTTACAGTGCCTGCCTCAAGAACTGCCGGCAGAGCCAGGAAAACCAGGAAAAGAGAAACGAACGATCTTTTCATACGCACCGGAACTTCTCCTTCCGCAGTGCACAACGTATCCCGTCGATCGAAGCGCCGAAGAATTCCGGTATTCAATCGTTTGAATATCGGAAATATCACCCTTCTTGCCCAACACTGTCAAGTGATTTCTGGCGCCTCTCCAGCTTTTTTCCGTTCGCTTGCCTGGAGGCTGTCGACATGCGGCAAATCAGTTCCGGCTGCGCCTTGTGCATCTTTGGCTGTTGCCCGGTCCCCTTCTCCCGGGCCTCCACAGCCTCCAGCATCCATTTGGCAGCCAGCAGGCCCATCTCTTTCAGCGGCTGACGAATGGTGGTAATGCCGGGTGTTGAAACGGCGGCGGGGAGCACATCGTCAAACCCCAACACCGAGCAGTCTTCCGGAACGCGTACGCCGGCGTCGGACAATCCCCGCACAACACCCAGGGCGGTCAAGTCGTCAAAGGCCAGGACGGCTGTAAAGGGCACCCCCGTGGCCAGCATCTTGCGCGCGCAATCGAGGCCTCCTTCAAAGCCGGAGGCGGGATCGACGAGGCCGGGAAGCTGAAAGACCAGCTGGTCATCGAAGGGGACGCCAACCTCCCTGGCGACGTTTTCGATCCCAGCCCATCGCGGCAGACTGTCAAAGAGTTCCTCGGGGCCGCGAATGGCCGCGATCCGGCGATGGCCCAGTTCGTACAAATGGCGCATGGCCAATGCGCCTCCGGCCTCGTTGTCCACCAGCACGGAGCTGACCCCGCGCCCGGTCAGATCGCGGCTCACGATGACGATCGGGACGTTGTTCTTCTTGATGTCGCTGAGCAGATTGGCTTCCTCGAAGACCCAGCTTGCGATCACGATCACGCCCTCGGCGCGCCGCTCCAGGATCATCTCAAGATAACTGTCAAACAGTCCGCGCTGGGTCTGCGCGTCCATGAGCAGGGGCATGTAGCTGGCCGGCTGCAAGCCCGCCTGAATGCCGCGCACGACCGGGATGCAATAGGGATCGGACAGATCGTAGACCAGCACGCCGATGGTCTGGCTGCGGCGGCGGCGCAGGGAGCGGGCAAAGGCATCCGGATGGTAACCGAGTTGCTGAGCCATGGCCCGGATTCGCTGTCGCGTGCTGGCTGCCACGTTCTGCGAAAGCGGCGCGTCGCTGAGCACGATGGAAACGGTGGAAACCGAGAACCCGCAGGCGCGGGCGACGTCGAGCAAGGTAACATGTCCGGACTTTCGCTGGGCCACTTCCCCTCCGCGCGTGCTGCCTCCCTGAGTCTTACTGGGGGGCGGCTCAGCGCTATTCTGCCACAGCAGACGGGTTACTGACGCGCACACCTCCCTGGCGCTGCCTGGAACCGGAGCACGCGACAATGGCCGAAAACGCAGCCGAGGCACCCGATCGCCGCCATGAATTCGAGGTTTGCATCTAGTTGATTGCGATTGGCTTATCAGTGCATGACAAGTGGGGGTAATACAACGCATTCACGTGTTGCTCCGCAGCGCCGATGCGGCCCGAAAGAACGAACAAACCGAGACTATATTTTTGGGCCGAGCACAAGTTTTCGCTTGACAATGGAAATAACCGGACCTAGATTGTGTTCTCGGATATTCAAACGTTTGAATCTCAACAAAACCTTAGGGGGCACCCCATGAAGAAACCCACGGCCAGGATCGCGACAGCGTACCGTTTCCTTTTCGTTTGCATTTTGTTTCTCTCTGCGGGAGTTGCCTCATTCGCGCAGGCCGGCAGAGGAGGCATCAGCGGCCTGGTAACTGACCCGACCGGAGCGATCATCCCCGGGGCCAAAGTTACAGCGCTGAACCACGCGACTGCGATCAAACTCACCACCGTCTCAACGGCGGCGGGCCTGTATTCCTTTGTGTCGCTTACTCCCGGCGACTATGAAGTGACTGCCAGCCTGAAAGGATTCGAGAGCGTCGCCCAGGACAATGTGAAGGTTACGGTGGACCAGGTGACCGCGGTCAACATCGCGCTCCGCGTGGGCAGCGTGAATGAAGTCGTTACGGTGACGGAGTCCACGTCCCTGGTGGAGAGCACGAACTCGACGGTCGGCCAGCTCATCTCTTCTGAAACCATTGAGCGCGTCCCGCTGCTGACGCGCAATGTTTTCGACCTGGTGCAACTGAGCGCCGGCGTCACTCCGGCCAATGGATCGCCCAACTCTTCCAGTTCGGTGGCCATCACCAACATATCGTCCGGACGCCCGGGAGTGGATGTTGCGTCGTACACCATCAATGGCGCGATCGAAGGCTCCGTTTATTACATGCTCGACGGCAGCCCTCTGGGTGTGGCCGAAAACAACATAGCCGCAGTTATTCCGGCGATGGAGATTCCGGAAGACGGCGTGGATGAATACCGCGTGGAGACGCAGAATACGCCCGCCTCTTATCAGAGCGGCGGCGCGGGCGTCATCAGCCTGGTGAGCAAGTCCGGCGGGGATCAGTTCCATGGCGACGCGTTTGTGGTTCTGCGCCCGGATGTTCTTGCGGCCAACGAATACTTCAACAAGCAGAGCCAGTTTCTCGCCGGTCAGCCCAATCAGTCGCCCTCCTTTCACCGCTATCAGGAAGGCGGCGCCATCAGCGGACCCATCCTGCACAAGAAGCTCTTCTTCTTTGGGGACTATGAAGCCACGCAGCAGATGCAGTTCGACGGATCGAACACTTTCACGGTTCCCACCAGCGCGGAACGGACAGGCGATTTCTCCGCCGACAGCTATACGATCTACAACCCGATGGTTCCCGATTTCGGCGCACCCGGCGCGCCCGCCGGCAGCACGGCCAATCCCGCCGGCACGCGGCAGCCGATCCCCAACAACATCATTGCCAATCCCAATTCTATTGCGCTGAAGTTTCTCTCCGAATTTCCCAAGTGCAATTTCCCCAATCCATCCACGTGCGACGCGGCAACGGGTGAACACCTGAACAACCTGTATGTTCCCGGTCTGGACCCGACTACCGCGCAGAGGTTCGACATTCGCATGGACTACTACAAGAGCGAAAAACAGCGCATGTTCGGCCGCTTCTCCTTCGACCGGCTGTTCACCTCGGGCGTCAACGCTTTCAACAACGATTGGGATCTGGACTACGCGCAGAACATTACGAACGGGCGGAACTTTCTGATTGGGGACGACTACACGATCAACCCCACCACTGTATTGCAGTTGCGCTATTCCTTCACGCGCCACTATGAGGCCCAGGGGGGCGACCCTCGGCAGAACGGCTTCGACATCACCACGCTGGGATTTCCCGCTGCACTCGCCGCCGACGAGGTATACAAGACTCTTCCCTATGTGACCTTCAGCGACGTAGGCGGCGGCATTGGCGGCACCGCGAACTACAACACGTTCATCTATGCCAGCGAGGACAGCGACGCAAACGCGACCGTTACCAAGGTCTTCGGCAAGCACGAAATCAGCGCCGGCGCGGAATACATGAAGAGGTTCCTGAATGTGGGCCAACCGCCAGCTCCTTCAGGCAATTACCAGTTTGACGAAACCGCAACCAGCCAGACGGCGATCTCGGGCGGAGGGGGCAGCGACTTTGCTTCTTTCCTTTTGGGGATGGGAAGTCCAAGCGAGTCGACGAATTTTACGCAGGATCTATTTGTTGCCGAAGCCAGTCCGTATTACGCGGCCTTCATTGAGGACACCTACCATCCCAATCATGCTCTGACCATCACCGCGGGACTTCGCTGGGACATCTTCGGCGGCAAGACGGAACGGCACAACCGGCTGGAATACTTCGATCCGACTGCCGCGGGAACGGATCCCGTCAGCGGCGCGCCCTTTACCGGCGGCGAAGTGTTCTCGACCAGCGGCCACCGCTCTCCATTCACTACGAATTTGAAGGATTTCGGTCCGCGGCTGGGCGTCTCATGGCAGCCCGTCCGTCATCTGGTGGTCCGAGGCGGCGGGGGCTTCTACTTTGGGCCGAGCGCAGAGATGGTGAGCGGCGCCACTCTGGACAGCGACGGCTACTCGACGAGCGTCAACTGGAATGCGACCGCGTGGAACGAGGACCAGAACACCATTAATTATGACGCAGCCAACGGTAACAGTGGCAGTAACGGCAATACAATCATGGTCAATTCGCTGAGCAATCCGTTCCCAACGGGACTTGTTGCACCGTCACAATTGAAGCCGAGCGGATTGGACACAGGACTGGGCGCGAATCTGAGCACGATGCTGCATTCGCAGCGCACGCAGGAAACCTATAACTTCAACTTCGGCCTGGAGTATGAATTCCCACACGACATCATTCTCAGTGCGGGCTACGTGGGCAGCAGGGGTCTCTTCCTGCCGCTGGCCACCGTGGATTTGAATCAGCTCAACCTGAGCCAGATCGATCAGCTTGGTGCTGCGGGCGCCAGCACCGCGCAATTCCTGGCGGCGGAGCCATACCCCCAGTTCACCACCGGCAGCCCCAGCGTGACCAACCAAACCAACGGCGTGATGGTGCACGGCTATCCCGGCGGCGATTCCGAATACAGTTCTCTGCAGACCAAGGTGCAGAGGCGCATGACCAAGCACTTCACCACGCTGGCCTCCTTTACCTGGGCCAAGCTGATGACGGACGATGGAAACCCTCCGCTTGGTTTTGTCGGCTCGCATGCCGGTTCGATTCAGGACTGGAGAAACATGAGCTTCGAGCATTCGGTGAGTCCTCAGGACGTGAAGTATCAATTTACCTGGCAGGCATCCTACGATCTGCCGATGGGCAAAGGCCGGGCGCTGAATTTGAATGGGGCGGCCAATGCCGTGTTGGGCGGCTGGACGACCAACGCTGTTTTCTATTTGAGCAGCGGTGTTCCCATCGCGTCGCCAATGATCTGGACATCGCCGGTCTATCTCAATCAGAGAGCCAACATGACTTGCGATCCCGGCAAGGGCGCTCCGCACACGTGGACCGAGTGGTTTACTCCGGCCTGCTTTGCGGTTCCTGCCACGCCGTTCGTTGCGGGAAATGCACCCGCCTATCTTGATCACGTCCGCACGATGGGCGCCGACGACCTGGACCTGACACTTTCGAAGAGCTTCAAACTCGGCAAGGAGCGGGATCTGCACTTCGATATATCGTCGTACAACGTTGCCAACAAGGCGCAGTTTGCGCCTCCGGGCGTGCCTACTTGGAGCAGCGGGTGGACGACTGCGAACGGCTTCGGGCTGATCAATTTGACTTCCAACACGCCGCGCCAATTCCAGTTCGGATCGAGATTTACATTCTGATGGATTGACTTATGGCTCACTGCAGACGGCGCACGCCAGCAACCTGCTGTGTGCGCCGTTTTCGCCTCAAGGCCGGATGCGGGCTCACGAGGTGCGTCAAGACTCAGATTGCTGTTCGTTGAAGCGATAGCCAACGTACGCATCCGTCAGCAAATAACGCGGCGTGCGCGGGTCGTCCTCGATCTTCTTGCGCAACTGACGAATGAAAGTCCGCAGGTATTCCAGTTCATTGCCGTATTCCGGGCCCCATATGGCCTTCAACAGCCGGGCGTGCGCGATGGGCTCGCCGGCATTCATCATCAGGTAGTGCAGCATCTCGAACTCTTTGGGAGTGAGGTGAATCGGCCGCCCACGCTTCATCACCCGGTACTTGACGGGGTCCAACTCAAGTTCGCCATAACGAATGGGGGCGTCGCGGTTGTTGTCGGGAGCATTTCTGCGGCGGACGGCGGAACGCAGCCGTGCCGTCAATTCCCTCACCTGAAACGGCTTGGTAATGTAGTCGTCCGCGCCTGCTTCCAGCGCCTGCACCTTGTCGTCCTCACTGTCCAGCACCGTCAGCATCAGGATCGGCAAGCGTGCAAACCCGCGCCGAATAGACCGGCAGGTTTCCACTCCGCCCATTCCCGGCATATCCACGTCCAGAAGCACGGCATCGAACCAGCTCACCCTGACCAGGGACAGCGCTTCCTCGCCGCGTGCCGCTTCCACAACGGTAAAATCCATGGCGGACAGCGTGAGTCGCAATGCGCGCCGTGTTGAACTGTCGTCGTCAACCACCAGGATTACGCCATTTCCGGCTTGCAATGGCTTCGAATTCACCGCTGTCTCCTTCCGGCTGCAGGGAGGAAAAGATTGAATGCCGTTCCATTGTTGTGTTCGCCGATTGCCACCAATGCCTGCATTGGGACTATTCGGCACGATTGAACTCGTGGCCCGACACGAAGCGCTTCTGTGAAATACGCACCAGACATCTATTCCGAATCCCGCCGGGAAGTTTGCCCGGAAGCGATGACTCAAGCCTAGACATGCCTTTGTGAAGAATGCATAAGGAATCTATAGAGATAAGATGGTCAACGACGAAGTGAGTCAGGAATCCGCCCTCCACGCCGAATTATTGACCGGAGAGAGTTGTAACTCGCAGGACAGCCGTGTTCGCGGGAATTTTCCCAGGTCTCCAGGCCTTTGATCGCTTGATCTTGTATCAATTGTGGGTGCCCCAGGTCTCGATTCTGAGACCTGGGAACCGCGCACTCAACGTACGAAATCACGCGGTCAGAGACCAAGTTCGAGACCTGGGATACTCAGAACGCGCCGACTCTGATTTCGCAATCGTGCCTTCACGTTACACGCTCATGGACTTAGCGCTGCAGGTTCGCAGCCTCTGCGGCGTTTGGCCTGGCAAGGGCTCTGTATTGCGCGGAGAGAGCGCCCGCCTCACTTGCTTTGTAACTGTAATATTCGTAGAGGTAGCGCGCCGAGTCCACCGGCCTTGGATACTTGGCGGCAACGACCTGGATGTTCTGGCTGCGCCGCATCCACTCTGCTTTCTCTTCCTCCGCCTTTTTGAGATAGACCTGCTGCTGCTGGTTGTATTGGGCTGCGAGCGAGTTGTATTGCTCGGGCGCATGAATTCCCTGCATCAACTGCCTGGCTTGAACCAGCGCGGGTTCGACGCTGTTCCGTGTTTCCTGGGCATTGCCAATACCTGCCACAGCCAATGCCACGATGCTTGCCGCAAACAGACTGTGTTTCATGACTTGCTTCCTCCGATAACTCAGTGTTAGCCGCAAGAGATAAGAATTGCATGAGGGTAAGATATGGGTTTTACGGTCCCCTTACAGCTATCGGAAACTTACGATTTTCACGGGACGCCATCGCTCATTTTTTCCAGGGGAGCTGAGGCACAGCACTTCTTTCGGGTTGCTTGATCTGCGACGGCGGAGCCAGTCCCGGCTGTGCCCTGCGGCGGCATTACCGGGACGAGTTGCTGAGTCGCCGCCGTCTCACTTCGTGAACGTCTCCGGCTCAGACAGAGGACGGCCGCCGGCAAATCCCTGAGCCGATGACGCCCAACAGTTGGACAGATCACGACTTGAACAGCGCCGCGAAGAGGGACAAAACGCGCGCCTGCGCCGGGAATTCGGCTCTGGCCGGAGCTGCCGCGCAAGGAAGTTCAGCCGGGAAACGAAATTTTCGATATATTTAAAGTGTTCAGCACAGTCCCAGACGCGGCCGGGCCTGCCCGGGCAGGCCATTTATGAATGACAGGGCGATTTCCTCCGACGGAATCGCACCGCCTCTGTGTCTTTCAAGCCGGGAATTGCATTCTGCACGGAAAATTTTCATCGAGAAGGTTGCCATGCATACTTCGGATAGTCGTCTCCGTATTCCTCAGCCACAAGGGCTCTATCACTCACGGAATGAGCATGATGCATGCGGAATGGGGCTGGTCGCCAGCATTCGTGGGGAAAAAAGCCACGACATTATCCGCAAGGGGCTCGAGGTGCTGATCAACCTCACGCATCGCGGCGCGGCAGGTTGCGACCCGGAAACGGGGGACGGCGCGGGCATCCTGATTCAGATTCCTCATGTTTTTTTCGCGCGCGAATGTGGCGAACTGGGGATGCAACTGCCTGAATCGGGCGCCTATGGCGTGGCCATGGTTTTTCTTCCCGTGGACAAGCACAGCCGCCTGCAGTGCGAGGGCGTCTTCGAGCGCATCGCCCAGGAAGAGGGGCTGACGGTGATCGGCTGGCGCGACACGCCGGTGAATGGAATCGCCATCGGACGGGAAGCGCGCGCCTCCCAGCCTTATATTGAGCAGCTCTTCCTGGGACGGCCCGACGGTCTGGACGAGAACGCATTCGAGCGCCTGCTCTACCGCGTTCGCCGCCGCACCGAGAACGAGATGGCGGCTTCCGAGATCGAGGGCAAGGACGACTTCTACATTCCTTCGCTTTCCTGCCGCACCATCGTCTACAAGGGCCTGATGCTGGCGCCGCAGATTGAAAAGTTTTATTACGAGTTGGCCAATCCACTGGTCACCAGCGCCATGTGCCTGGTCCACCAGCGCTTCTCCACCAACACTTTTCCCAGTTGGAAGCTGGCGCACCCCTACCGCTACGTCGCGCACAACGGCGAAATCAACACCATCCGCGGCAACGTGAGCTGGATGAACGCGCGCCAGTCGGTGCTGGAAAGCCCGTTGCATGGCGATCAGATCAACAAGCTCTATCCGGTCATCATGCCGGAAGGCAGCGACTCGGCCTCGCTGGACAACGCGGTCGAATTTCTTTTTCAGTCCGGCCGCTCTCTGCCGCACGTAATGGCCATGCTGATTCCCGAGGCCTGGTCCGGCAACCCGGACATGGACGAGGAGAAGCGCGCCTTCTACGAGTACCATGCCTCGCTGATGGAGCCGTGGGATGGGCCGGCGGCCATCGCCTTCACGGACGGGCGCGTGATCGGCGCTACGCTGGATCGCAATGGTTTGCGTCCGGGCCGCTACATCGTTACCAAGGACGACTTGGTCGTGCTGGCCTCCGAGGCCGGCGTTCTGGACGTACCGGCCAAGGACGTGCGCAAGAAGGGCCGCCTGCAGCCGGGACGCATGTTCCTGGTCGATACGGTGCAAAAACGCATCATTTCAGACTCGGAGATCAAGAAGCAGTTGGCCACCCGCCAGCCCTATGCAACCTGGCTGAAAGAGCAGCAAGTCACGCTGGATCAACTGCCGGAGCCGTCACGGGTGATTGCATCCAATCCCGAGACCCTGCTGCGCCGCCAGCGCGCCTATGGCTACAGCGAAGAAGACCTCAAAGTCCTGCTGGCGCCAATGGGTGCAACGGGCGCCGAGCCGATCGGCTCCATGGGCACCGATGTGCCGCTGGCCTGCCTTTCCGACCGCCCCCAGCCGCTGTTCAACTACTTCAAGCAGCTCTTTGCGCAGGTCACCAATCCGCCCATCGATCCCATTCGCGAAGAGATGGTGATGTCGCTGATCAGCTACATCGGCACCGAGCGCAACATTCTCGACGAGGCTCCGGACAACTGCCACACCCTCAAGCTGCCGCATCCGATCCTGACCAATCGCGATCTCGAAAAGCTGCGCCGCGTTTCTTCGGGAGACTTGCTGGCCACCACGCTTCCGGCCCTGTTTCGCGCTGAGGACGGCGAAGACGGCCTGAAGCACAGCCTCGACGATTTGGCCGGGCGCGCCGCGCTGGCGGTCAATTCCGGCTACACGCTGCTGATTATCTCCGACCGCGGCGTCGATCCGACCTATGCGCCGATTCCCAGCCTGCTGGCCATGGCCGCTGTGCACAATCGCCTGGTGCGCGACAAGACCCGCACCCAGGTGGCGTTGATCATTGAAAGCGGCGAGCCGCGCGAGGTGATGCACTTTGCCTTGTTGATCGGCTACGGCGCCAGCGCCATCAACCCGTATCTGGCCATCGAAACCCTTCACGACCTGAAGCGCCGCGGCCTGCTGCCGCACAATGTTACTGCCAATCATGCGGAGAAGAACTTCATCAAGGCCATCAACAAGGGCCTGCTGAAGACCTTCTCGAAGATGGGCATCAGCACCTTGCAGAGCTATCGCGGCGCACAGGTGTTTGAGGCGGTGGGCTTGAACCATGGTTTGGTCAACCGTTATTTCTCCGGCACGGCATCGCGCATCGAGGGCGTGGGGCTGGGCGTGCTGGCGCGCGAAGCGCAAATGAAGCACGATTACGCCTTCCAGCCGCTGACCGAATCGGAGACGGAGCTGGTTGTCGGCGGCCACTACCAGTACCGCGAGGGCGGCGAGTATCACCTGCTGAATCCGGGCACCATCAGCAAGCTCCAGCACGCGGTGCGGCAGAACAATCCGGCCACGTTCCAGGAGTACACCGACCTGCTGGACGATCAGAACCGGCATCTGTGTACACTGCGCGGACTGCTGCAGTTGAAGTACGCCGAGAAGCCTTTGCCGCTTGAGGAAGTGGAACCGGCCAAGGAGATTGTCAAGCGCTTCACGACTGGCGCAATGAGCTTCGGGTCCATCAGCAAAGAGGCGCACGAGACGCTGGCCATCGCCATGAACCGGTTGGGCGGCATGTCCAACACCGGCGAGGGCGGCGAGGAAGAGGAGCGCTTCAAGCCCGACGCCAACGGCGATTCGCGGCGTTCGGCCGTCAAGCAGGTGGCCAGCGGCCGTTTCGGCGTCACGACCAATTATCTGGTCAACGCCGACGAGTTGCAGATCAAGATGGCCCAGGGCGCCAAGCCCGGTGAGGGCGGGCAGTTGCCCGGCCACAAGGTGGATGAAGTGATCGCCCGGACACGCCACTCCATTCCCGGCGTGGGCCTGATTTCGCCGCCGCCGCATCATGACATTTATTCCATTGAAGATCTGGCGCAACTGATCTACGACCTGAAGAACGTCAACCCCGAAGCGCGCATCGCCGTCAAGCTGGTCTCCGAAGCCGGCGTCGGCACGGTTGCCGCGGGCGTCTCCAAGGCCCATGCCGATGTAGTGCTCATCTCGGGCGACAACGGCGGGACCGGCGCTTCGCCTCTCAGTTCGATCAAGCACGCGGGCTTGCCGTGGGAGTTGGGCCTCGCGGAAACCCAGCAGGTGCTCCTGCTGAACGATCTGCGCGGACGCATCAAAGTGCAAACCGACGGCAAGCTGCAAACCGGGCGCGATGTGGTGATCGCCGCGCTGCTGGGCGCAGAAGAATTCGGCTTCGCCACCATGCCGCTCATCTCCATGGGCTGCATCATGATGCGCAAGTGCCATTTGAACACCTGCTCGGTGGGCATTGCGACGCAGGATCCGGTGTTGCGCGCGCGCTTCAAGGGACAGCCCGAGCACGTGGTCAACTTCTTCTTCTTCATCGCCGAGCAGGTTCGCCAGCACATGGCCAAGTTGGGCTTCCACACTGTCGATGAGATGGTGGGCCGCGTGGACAGGATCGACGCCGTGCTGGCCGATGCCCACTGGAAGGCCAAGGGCATCGATCTCTCCTCGATTCTTTACGCTCCCACGGTGCCATCGCGCGTGGCACGCCGCAAGGTCGAGGCGCAAGATCACGGCCTGGAACTGGCGCTCGATCACGCCCTTATCAAACAGGCAGCGCCGGCGCTCGAATCGAAAATCCCGGTCACAGGCAGCTTCGCCATCCGCAACGTGCACCGCACGGTGGGCGGAATGCTGGGCGGCCGGATTGCCCGCCGCTACGGGTCCGAAGGGCTCCCGGACGGCACCATCCATTACAAATTCTCGGGCTCAGCCGGGCAGAGTTTTGGCGCATTCGTACCCAACGGCGTGACGCTTGAGCTCGAAGGCGATTCCAACGATTATCTGGGCAAGGGCCTTTCCGGCGGGCGCATCATCGCCTATCCGCCCAAGACTTCCAGCTTCCTGCCCGAGGAAAGCATCCTGGTGGGCAACGTTGTGCTCTACGGCGCGACCAGCGGCGAGGTCTTCCTCAACGGGATCGCCGGCGAGCGCTTCGCCGTCCGCAACTCCGGCGCCACGGCGGTGGTGGAGGGCGTGGGCGACCATGGCTGCGAGTACATGACCAACGGAACGGTGGTGGTGCTGGGCTTGACCGGCCGCAATTTCGCCGCCGGCATGAGCGGCGGCCGAGCTTTTGTTTACGACGACCAGGGCGACTTCTCCACGCGGCGCTGCAATCAGGCCAGCGTGGACCTGGAACCGCTGGTTACTGAGGAAGATGTAGCCGAAGTGCAAGGCCTGCTCGAACGCCATCGCGACCTGACCGGCAGCCCTCGCGCCGCCTGGATTCTGGAGCATTGGGCCGACGCGCAGCCGCGCTTCATCAAGGTTTTCCCGCACGAGTTCAAGCGCGTCCTCGGCGTCGAGCGCGTCGAGACGGTCTATGTTTCCCCCACTAACTCGTCGCCTCTGGTGGCGGCTACAGCAGAGGTGCAGCATGGGTAAGGTTACTGGCTTTCTTGAGATTCAGCGTGAACAACCCTCCCGCCGCAAGGTGGGTGAGCGCCTTCAGGACTGGTTTGAAATCTACGATCCCTTCCCTGAAGAGAAACAGCGCGAGCAGGGCGCCCGCTGCATGGATTGCGGCGTGCCGTTCTGTCACACAGGCTGTCCGGTCAACAACCTGATTCCCGACTGGAATGACCTTGCGTACAACGGACGCTGGGAAGCGGCGGTCCGGCGTCTGCACGCCACCAACAACTTTCCCGAGTTCACCGGCCGCATCTGCCCGGCGCCCTGCGAAGCCGCCTGCGTGCTGGGGATCGACCAACCGGCCGTCTCCATCAAGCTGATGGAGCGCAGCATTGTTGAACGCGCCTGGGAAGAGGGCTGGATTCACCCTGAGCCGCCGGAGCAGAACACCGGCAAGCGCGTGGCCGTGATCGGCAGTGGGCCATCTGGTCTGGCTGCTGCACAGCAGTTGCGCCGCGCCGGTCACTCCGTCACGGTCTACGAGAAAAACGACCGTATCGGCGGCCTGATGAGGTATGGCATTCCCAACTTCAAACTCGAAAAGCACGTTCTTGATCGCCGCATCCAGCAGATGCGCGCCGAAGGCGTAACCTTCGTGACCAACGCGCACGTAGGCGTGAATGTGCCGGTTGAAGCTCTCACCGAACACTATGACGCCATCCTTCTGTGCGGCGGCTCCGAGCAGCCGCGCGACCTGAAAATCCCAGGACGCGAGCTCAAGGGCATCCACTTTGCCATGGAGTTTCTGCCCCAGCAGAACCATCGCTGCGAGGGCGACCTCATCGACACGGAACTGGCCATCCATGCCCAGGGCAAGCGCGTGGTCATCATCGGCGGCGGCGACACGGGGGCAGACTGCCTGGGCACGAGCCTCCGGCAGGGAGCCAAAAGCGTTCACCAGTTTGAGATCATGCCCAAGCCGCCGGAGCAGCGCGCCGCCTCCACGCCATGGCCCATGTGGCCTTTGCAGTTGCGCACCGAGACCTCGCACGAAGAGGGCGGCATCCGCGACTGGAGCATCAATAGCATTGATTTTACCGGCGACGAAAACGGCCGCGTCAAGCAGTTGCACGCACTGCGCGTGGGCCCTCCACCGAAGTTCGAGCCCCTTCCCGGCACCGAGTTCACACTCGATGTCGACCTGGTCCTGCTGGCCATGGGCTTCCTGGGGCCGGTCCGCTCAGGCATGATTGAGCAGTTCGGTGTGGCGCTGGACAACCGCGGCAACGTGGCAACGAACGGCGACTACCAGACTTCGGTCGAGAACATCTTCGCAGCCGGCGACATGCGCCGCGGACAGTCGCTGGTGGTGTGGGCCATCTCTGAAGGCCGTAAGGCCGCCGCCGCCGTGGACCGCTATCTGGCCACTGTGGCGGAGCCGCTGCCGCAGCGTCATCGCGCGCTGGCGTAAACGAGCATTCAACCTGCGGGGCAGCTCCGGGCGACCGTCCAAAGCAGCCCCGCGTCCCTTTTATCTTTGACTTGCGAGGCTCTTGCAGCACAACGGTGCGAAGCCGCGAATATTCGCGCTGCTACGAGATCGCGCTTGCAATAGACAACTCCTGTTTCTATCGAATACCATTCCCTTTTCGGCTTATCGATTTTGAAGAATTGGGGCCTCTGATGCGCGCGTCCTTGTTTATCACCTGCTACAACGACACCCTCTACCCGGAGACCGGGCGCGCAGTAGTCGCGTTGCTTGAGAGATTGGGCGTTGAGCTCGATTTCCACCCTCGGCAGACCTGCTGCGGCCAGATGCACGCCAATACCGGCTTTCGCGGCGAGGCATTTTCCCAAGCCAAGCGCTTCGTGCAGCTTTATCAGGACGCGGAGACGGTGGTCATTCCCTCTTCTTCGTGTGTGGCCATGATCCGCGATCAATATCCCGGCCTCTTTGGGGAATTGGGGAATGAAACCCTGCGCAACCAGTTTGCGGCTCTCCTGCCACGGGTCTTCGAGTTGAGCGAGTTCCTCCTGGACAAGATCGGCGTCGAAGACGTGGGCGCCTACTTTCCGCACCGCGTGGTCTACCACGCCAGTTGCCACGGGGTGCGCGCGCTTCATCTGGGCGACCGCCCCTACCGGCTGATGGCCAAAGTGCGCGGGCTCGACCTTGCGACGCTTCCGAATGTGGATCGCTGCTGCGGCTTCGGCGGAACGTTTTCCGTGAAGAACGCCGAAGTCTCGTCCGCCATGCTGGCCACCAAGCTCCAGGACGTGGTCTCAACCGGCGCCGAATATTGCACCGCTCTCGACAATAGTTGCCTGATGCACCTGGGCGGCGCGATGCACCGCCAGTACGCGGGAATGAAGACCATTCACCTGGCCCAGATTCTGGCCAGCACCGAAGACTCCCCGGTGGAGGCAGTCGCATGAGCCACACCGTCGAGACCCACGCGATATTGGATCCCACGCTGGCGCCGCCCTTTCCGCAGGCCGCGCTCAACGTGCTGCGCAATCCCCAACTGCGCAAGAACGTAACCCACGCCATCGACGTCATCCAGGGCAAGCGGGCCAGGCTCGTGGCAGAGAAGACCGACTGGCAGGAACTTCGCACGGCGGCCTCGGCCATTCGCACCCACGCTCTTGAAAATCTCGGCGTTTATCTTGAGCAGTTCGAAGCGCGCTGCACCGCTGCCGGCGGGCATGTACACTGGGCCGCCGATGCCTCCGAAGCGCGCCAGATTATCCTCGACATCCTGCGCCAGGAAAATTCGAGCGAAGTGATCAAGATCAAGACGATGACTTCGGCCGAGATTCAGCTGAATCCGTTTCTTGAGGGCCAGGGCATCAGCGCCTACGAAACCGATCTGGCGGAAATCATCCTGCAGTTGGGTGATGAGGAGCCCTCCCACATTGTCGTCCCGGCGCTGCACATCAATCGCAGTCAGGTGCGCGAGATCTTCGCGCGCCGCATGGGGCTCAAGAATCTCTCCGACAATCCGCAGGCCCTGACGGCCGCAGCCCGCACCTACCTGCGCCAGAAATTTCTGACCATTCCCACGGCCATCAGCGGCGCCAATTTTCTGATTGCCGAGACCGGTGCGGTCTCGGTCGTCGAGTCCGAGGGCAACGGCCGCATGTGCCTCACGCTGCCGCGCACCATGATCACCCTGGCTGGCATCGAGAAGGTGCTGCCGCGCTTTGATGATCTCGAGGTGATGCTCCAGGTGCTGGCCCGTTCGGCCACCGGCGAGCGCATGAACCCTTACACATCGCTGTGGACCGGGGTTACTCCCGGCGACGGTCCGCAGAACTTCCACGTCATTCTGCTCGATAACGGCCGATCCTCCATTCTTTCCATCCCCAGGCAGCGCCAGACCCTCAAGTGCATCCGCTGCGCCGCCTGCATGAACGCGTGCCCGGTTTACCGGCAGACGGGCGGCCACGCTTACGGGTCGGTGTATCCGGGGCCAATAGGCGCCATCCTGACCCCCCAACTGCAGCAAATGCAGCACGCGCAGTCCCTGCCTTACGCGTCGTCGCTGTGCGGCGCCTGCTATGAGGTCTGCCCGGTCAAGATCAACATTCCCGAAGTGCTGCTGGAACTGCGCTCGCAGGTAGTCAACCAGGAGCGCAAGCAGGCAGTTCGCTTTTTTGATCCCATGTACCTCGGCCTGCGCATCGCCAACTTGCTCTTTTTGAGGGCTTGGCTATTCCACACGGCGCAGCGCCTGGGCCGCATCGGCGCTCGTCTTGTTACCCGCAAAGACGGCTGGATTCACTCGCTGCCCAGCGTCGGAGGCAAGTGGACCCAGACGCGCGACTTGCGCGGGCTGCCCCCGCAAACCTTTCACGAGTGGTGGGCAGCACGCGGCAAGGAGGCAAAATGAGCACGCAAGGCCAGGCTGGTCAACATTCATCTCGCGAGCGAATCCTGGATCGCGTCCGGGCCGCCACGCAGCCGCCCGCGGCAGTTGCATCCGATTACGCAGCTTTGCCGCGCAACTACATCCGCAAGGGCGCGCTGGGTGCGGAAGGCAAATTGAACCTACTCATCGAGCGGCTTCGCGAGTACGACGCCGAGGTGGTCGAGTCCTCGCCTGAAGGGCTTCCCGCCGCCATCGCCGCCCAACTCACGGCCAGCGGCAAGCGCTCTTTTGTTGCCCCCCCCGGCCTGCCCGCCGATTGGATTGCCCCGGGCTTCGACTGGAAAATTGACCGCGGGCTGACTACGGCTGAAATCGAGCAGGCAGAGGGCGTCGTTACCGCTGCCTTTTGCGGAGTGGCCGACTCGGGAACCATCGTGCTTCATCACTCGCTGACGGAGGGCCGCCGTGTGCTCACGCTGCTGCCCGACTGGCACCTGTGCATTCTCCGCGCCAGCCAGGTGGTCCAGACGCTGCCCGAGTACTTCGACCGCTGTCATCAATCACCGGCGCTGGTCACCTGGATCTCCG
>JBEKTB010000042.1:0-45009 GCA_049516495.1 Occallatibacter sp. | reverse complement strand
AATCCCGCTACTCGAAAGAGTACTGAAAGCCGATCCGAAAGACGAGACAGCGCACGAGATGCTTGCCACGCTCGAAACAAAGCAGGGCAATTGTCAGGCTGCGATTGATCACTTTCTTCTCAGCACGGAAGCGATAGCCAATCACTCGTACTCGCTCGAAGCGTATGGATATTGTCTTGTACAAACAAACCAGCCAGAGAAGGCGGTTCCAGTATTCGAGCAACTTATCCAGTTGATTCCAACGGTAACTTATCCGAAGTACGATCTGGCGGTCCTGCTGGTCGAGACGAAACAGAATGAGGCAGCTCTCAAGGTGCTTGAACCGCTGCTTGCAACAGATGAGTCAGACCCGGAACTGCTCAGTCTTGCATCTGGCGCTTATGAGGCTGTTGGTAATACGCCCAAAGCCGTATCCCTTCTTCGCCAGGCGATCGTACTAAGTCCCGCGAACGCGACTTATTACAATGCGTTCGTCATGCTTTGCCTCGACCACGATTCGTTTCAGGTCGGCATCGATATGATCAATGCGGGCCTGATGCGCATCCCAAACGATTCGACGCTCTACATCTCGCGTGGCCTGCTCTATGCGCAACTTGCGGATTACGACAAGGCCGAAGCCGATTTCAACACCGCGGAGCGCCTGGACCCGGCACAGAGCCTGAGCGCCTATGCAAAGGATATGGCGGAGCTGCTGAAGAGTCCGAATCTGTCCGACAAGAATCATCCTGAAAGAGCATTGTTAGAGATCCATGCGCAGTTAAAAGCTCATCCTGATAGCGCCCTGCTCCATTATCTGCTCGCTTCCTTGCTCGTGAATCAGGAATCCGGGGCGGATAAGGGAAGCTCCGAAGAGGCGCGGAATGCCGCTCTCGAAGCCGTTAAATTGAAGCCGGATTTTGTACAGGCAAGGGACATTCTTGCAAGTATTTACATGAGCTCTGGTCAGTATGACCTCGCCATCGAGCAGTGCAGGCTTGCACTTCAGTATTCCCCTTCCGACAAAACCGCTGTTTATCATCTGATGATTGCTTTGCGGCACTCCGGCCAGGCTGGACAGCACGACGAAATCCAGGCACTCGTAAAGCGTCTGTCAGAATTGCAGCAAAGCTCACTCCAGAAGGAAACTGACCGCAAGCGATTTCGCCTGGTCGAACCGCCTCCAGCATCGCCAAATTAACACAGCCGATGCAATCGCTGAACGTCCCCCGCCCGACTGCGCATGCACGGCCAATGAGGGTAGTGTTGTTTTGAGGCACGCGCCTCCACAGACGCGGGCTTCTGAATGCCGTTCAACCGCCCCGAGATGTTGCCGCGAGGGAAATTGTGAATGCGGCGAAGCGCGACTTTCTTGCTTGACGAGCTTTTGACGAATGGCCTATTGTTTGGGCGCCGAAGAATGCGTTTTCTCGCACCTGTGTAGGGAGGAGGCTCTATGAATCGGAAGTTCAAAACAAGATTGTCATTCTCCATGCTACTGGCGGTCCTGATTGTGTCGACCGGTCACACTGCAGGGGCACAGACAAACCGGGCAACGATCACCGGAACCGTCACCGACTCGACCGGCGCGGTGGTAGCAGATGTGGAGGTCACCGCGACCAACACCGGCACCAACGTGCCCGCCAAAACCGTCTCCAATCACAACGGGATTTACGTGCTTCCCAATCTCTTCCCCGGCCCATACTCGGTTGAGTTTGTAAGGAGCGGATTTGAGACGGTTCTGCGTCCCTCCGTCACCCTGAACTCCACTGAAGTGGCCCGGATCGACGCAGTGCTCCAAGTTGGGGCCGCGAGCGCGACGGTTACGGTGACCAGCGATGCGCCGATCCTGGATATGGATACCGCGGGTGTCGGCACCAACATGAAGGCCGACGTCGTCAATGACCTGCCGCTGAGTATCTACAGCGGAGGACGGTTTGTGGAAGATTTTGCGGTAGCCATTACGCCGGGCTATTCGCTGGTCAGCTCGCCGTACGGCGCGGTCGTGAACGGCGGCCAATGGTTCACGAAGGATTACACCATCGACGGCACCTCCGGCACCTCAAACGTTCGCGGCGATTCGATGGACGGCGGCCCCAGCATGGAAGCAGTGCAGGAGCTGCAGGCCGAGACCAGCGGCCTGGACGCTCAAAGCAGCATCACGGGCGGCGGAGTGATGTCGTTCAACCTGAAATCGGGCACCAACACGCTGCATGGGTCGTCCTTCCTCTACGGACGAAACGAAATGTTTGACGCCAACACCTGGACGAACGATAACCTGGGCGATGAAAAACCCAAAGACCGGGCGTGGGACTACGGCTTCAGCCTGGGCGGTCCGATCCACAAGAACAAGACTTTTTTCTTTGGCGCGTTCGAGCGTTTTCAGGCGCTCGACTACCGGCTCAACAGCGGCGGGGCCACTGTGCCCACCGCAGCCTTCCTGCAGGGCGACTTCAGCGGCCTGCTGGGCGGAACGCTCTGCACCTGGCCGAGTGGCAGCAGTCCGGATCTGTGCAGCGATACCGCATCCCACAACAACACCGCCGGAACGCCGATCCCGGTGCAGAACGACGCCGGCCAGTCTGTAACGGCGCAGGTTGATATGATCTACGATCCGATTACAGGGAATCAATTTACCGGCAATGTCATTCCCACCGACAGGCTCAGCCCGCTGGCGCAAAAGGTGAATGCCTATTACGCAAACTATGCTCCCAACCTGGGCGGAATCAGCAACAACGAGAGGACGCTGCTCTCCGGAACTCCCAGCCAGACTCCGAATGAGTTCGTTGTGAAACTCGACCACGTGCTGCGCGAGCAGGATCATCTCTCCGGATCATGGATTTACGACCACAAACCGCGCTCCGAGGCCGATAGCGGCGGCGTGTGGCAGTCGGGAACCACCACCGGAGGGCCGCTTTCGAACCTCCGCGTCCAGACATACACACAGCACCAGTGGCGGCTCAGCGAAGCTCACACATTCAGCCCCAACATGATGAATGTTCTCAACTTCACTGACAGCTACGACGACAATGCAAGCGTTCCGGCCGACCCTGGCAACTGGAATAGCCAGGCTGGATTTGGAAATACCGGAGCGGATACCTTTCCCTTGATCTCTTTCGCCGACAACTCTGCGGGCATTGGCGAGACCTATATTGGCGACACCTGGCAGGGCGATGTCGCGGGTGCGGTCATCACCACCGGCGACACCCTGACCTGGACCAAAGGGCGTCACAACCTGAGCTTTGGCGGAGACTTCGTCGCGCATGAGGTCGATAGCCGTACAGGCTCTGGCGCATATTCCTTCAACTTCTCCTATCTCACCACCGCCGGCAAGGGATATCCCTATGACGGCTTTGGCTTTGCCACGTATATGTTGGGAGATGTCACAAACGCATCCGAAAGTGTGGCGTACAACCTGTATGGCCGGCAAAAAGGAATCGCGCTCTACGCGCAGGACAGCTATAAGATGACCCCGACGCTGACCGTGGACCTGGGTTTGCGCTGGAATTACAACACCCGGTTCCATGAAAAGTACGGCAACTGGGCCAATTTTGATCCCACCGTAACCGATCCCGAACTTTCCTACGGATTACCCGGATCTCTGGTGTTCGCCAAAGGGGGCGGAGACAGCTTTGAGAAAGACGAGTACGCGGCAAACTTCGGACCGTCTCTCGGCATCGCTTACCAGCTGAATTGAATCCCAAGGTCGTGGTGCACGCGTCCTATGGCCTGATCTTCAATCCGGTCGGCGTCACATTCTTTGCCGGCGTTCCTGACGGGTTTGCCCCGCAGCTGGGTTCAAATTCCGCAAGCTCCTCCGACTTCGAATCGAACCCGAATCCGCACCACGCCGGCACCTGGGATGCCGAAGGCGGCGGCCTCTATTATCCGGGTGTGGTGACCAAGGCGTCTCTGGCCACCGACCCCTCCATCATGTACCCGATGCCGGTCGAGGTGGACCCGCGCGCCCTTCGCCTTGGATACAGCGAGGCCTTCAACTTCGGCTTTCAGCAGCAACTGACCCCGAACACCCGGTTCGAACTCTCCTATGTGGGCAACCGCGGTCATCGCCTCACCGATACGGCGCTGGCGTGGAACGAATCCAGCACCTCGACTTTCCTCAACTTGGTTGACTCCAATCAGCCAATGGCCAGCAACAATTATCAGGCGATCAATGCGTATAACGACTACATCTACTGTCCGGCAGTTGCGGGACCGTCAGCGGCTACTTACGGTGCTCCCTGCCCCTATGTGAACTTCTATGGACCCGCGATGGCGGCCATCGCACCTCTGCCGCAAATGGCCAATGCCGAGGTCTCTTATTGGTACTATGCCAATTTGCAATACGTGGGTTTGCCGCTGGGCCAGAGCTACTATGACTCGCTGGTGGCGGACGTGGTGAAGCGCACCGGAGGCGGCCTGACCATGGACATGAGCTACGACTGGTCGCGCCAGGAGGGCGATTCCTATTCCGCCGAACAGGAAGACAATGGCTTCTACACAGGCGTCGAAGACTTCAGCCACATGCACGGACCGGCCCATGCGATTACCGGTTACGATCTGCCCCACGTCGTCAAGGGGTTTGTCAGCTACAAGCTTCCTCTGGGCAAGGGGCAGCGCTGGCTGGCGACCCAAGGCCCGCTCATGAATAGCCTGGCAGGCGGATGGACCGTGGCCGGGCTGGTCAGCTACTACACCGGGCAGCCGTTTGCGATTGGCGCGTCCAATCCTTACTGGCCTCTGTGGGGCAATATCTACCCGCAGTTCAACCTCACCGGGTTCAAAGGCCCCAGCAGTCCCGGAAAGTATGTACCGGTCGGCGCCGGAGGGACTGTACCCGCGCAGGACTACTATATGCCGGCCAGTGTAGCCAGCAATCCGGCTGCGGGAGTTCTGCCGCCCTCGCCAACCGCCTCAGGGCTGCGCTGCCCGGGGCAAGCAAATGAAAACGCCACTTTTCTGAAGAACGACAAGGTAGGCCCCGAGGGCAAATACAACATCTCCATCCGCATGGACTTCTACAATCTGTTCAACCGGCATTACTACAACATTGAAGGTTGCGGTGGCAACCGCGCTGCGATCGGAGCCTCCAACTTTGGCGAGATTCTCGGCGTCCAGGACAATCCGCGAACCGGGCAATTCGCGATCCGGTTGGACTTTTAGGTCTCTGACCGCTGCTTCCTTTACCAACTGCGGATGCCCCAGGTCTCTGTTTTGAGACCAGGGACCGCATACGCAAGGTACGGAATCACGCGCTCGCGAAAGAGGGATTTTGGCGAAGACGGCAATCAATCCTCCGGGCAATAAAACCTCATCCCAGCAAGGCGCAGAGTCGGCGTGGTTTCTTGCGGATAAGGCGAGGCGACACCCTGCCCTCTTTGTCTTCGTTGCGATGATGATGCTTGCGGCTCGGTGTGCAGGCGGGCAATCGACTGGAACTCACCTGTTTGTCGATTGCTCACAGACCGCGGCTGGCGACGGCAGCGCGGCGCATCCCTGGAACAGCCTCAATGCGGTGTCGGCGTATCTCTTTCACCCCGGAGACGTCGTCGCTCTCAAGCGGGGCACTCGTTGCGGTGGAACATTGGCATTACACGGTTCCGGGAGCGCGGCTGCCAATATTCGAATCACAGCGCACGGGCAGGGCTCCCGTCCGCGAATCGTTGCGTCGGCAAAGGACCGCCAGGCGTTGCTGCTCTTCAATCAGGAGTACTGGCAAATCGACTCGCTCGACTTGTTCGGCGGCAACACTTACGGTGTCTTTGTCAGCGGTGACAAAGGCACGCTGCACCACATTTATCTCAAGAATCTTTTCGTCCACGATGTTATGGGCGGCGCAATGAAGAATAAGGACAATGGCCTGGTGGTTGTCGGCCCTAGCAGCCCGCACGTATTCTTCGACGACATTCTCGTGGACGGCGTGGTTGTCGCGCACACCAACCAATGGGCCGGCATCCTCGTGGGCGGCGGCAACTTCAACTATCCGCCCGATGCGCCCCTCAACACTCACGTCACGGTGCGCAACTCCAGTGTGCAGGATGTTTTCGGCGATGGCATCGTCCTGTTCCGCGATTCCAACGGCGTGATAGAGACCAGCACTGCCTGGCAGACCGGGATGCAGCCCACCCAGGACATCGGCACGCCCAATGCCATATGGACCTGGACCTGCACCGATTGCACTGTGCAGGATAACGAGGCCTTTCTCACCGACAGCCCTGGCGTGGACGGCGGCGCTTACGATATCGACTGGGCCAACACCCGCAACACGGTGCAGCGCAACTATGCACACGACACCCAGGGCTACTGCATAGCTGTCTTCGCTGCCGGCTATGTGACCAGCGAAAGCGTGGTGCGCGACAACCTGTGCATCGACAACGGCCTGAGTCCGCGCCTGGCAACCTTGCAGGGCGCGGTCTATCTGCACACATGGGGCGGCGGCGTGGTCCGCGGTTTGCGCATGGAGCACAACACGATTCGCTGGGACCCTCCAGTCGCAACCGCTGCGGCCCTCGTCGACGACGCAGCTATCGGCGATGCACCCGTCATGTTCACCGGCAATCGGATCGAGTCGGCGGCCCCGCTCTTCTATCGCACCAACGCGAAGTTTGCGCCCTCAGCGAACACCTATCGTAAAATCGGCGCCGGCGACGCAAGGTTCACACTCGGGGATCAGCACGAGGTTGCGCTTGCTGCTTTGCAGGGAGCGGGCCAGGAAAAGGGCACAGCTCTCGAACTTGAACCGGATCGAAGAGCCGCGCAGGCCGGAGCCGCGACCTCACTGCGACTGGAGGCTACGGTCGATTTCGCTCTGGACGCCGACGGTCTGCTAGCCCCCACTGCGCGCGCCCAGTTGATGGTCTTGCGCAGTCTCGCCGCGCAATATGGGCCCGCCGCATTGGCCGTGACTGTGCATCTTCACACCGCGGCAAACTCCACTGCGAAAGAGGCTGCGGCACAAGCCAACGCTCTGCTCGACTTGGACGCGGGAGCCATCCGATTTGATCACGACGGCAAAGACTCCGGCACCCTACGCCTGCTAGGAGAGGACGGTCGCCTGCTTCAGGAATGGCGCGGCTTCCAGAACGCCGCAACCCTGGGAGGCGCGGTGCGTGCGCGGCTCGGCGCACCACACTTCGCAAACATGGGGTCCACATCGCCCAAAGAAACCGGGCAATGATTCCCCTACAGATGAAGCCGTCCGCTCCGTGACCCGCCGGTCAGGGGCACAGTTGCATCAACGCCACCAGTCGGAGCGGACTTCTTCGTCGGAGACAACTTCTGTTGGGACGCCGGGCGTCGGGGACCAGACCCTCAGCCCTTCGACAGAAAACACGCTCTTGATTGGCTCCGTCCATTCGTGGAGCGCGAGGTCAAAAAGCCCCCAGTGGATGGGCATGAGCAAGCCATGGCCGCCAAGCGCCTGAAAGCTCCGGACAGCACCTGCCGGGCCCATGTGAACGTCAGCCCAAAGAGGGTTCGACGCGCCGATTTCAAGCATGGTGAGATCAAACGGGCCAAACTGCCTGCCAATCTCGGCGAAGCCATCCCATTCCCCCGAGTCGGCGCCGTAATACACGCGGTGCTCTGGCCCGACGATAGCGAAGGATGCCCACAAGGTCTCGAACCGGTTGAAGAGACTGCGGCCGGAGAAATGGCGCGCTGGCAAGGCCGTAACCGTCACTGAGCCGATGGTTGCGTTTTCGGTCCAGTTGAGCGCGGCGCAGCGGGAGCCGTCGACGCCAAGATCCTGCAAAATCTTCTCAACACCCAGGGCCGTGATCCAGCGAGCATTCCGAACCGCCGGCATTGCCGCAAGTCTGCGGATGGTGCCTGCACCGAGATGATCGTAGTGGTCGTGCGAAATTACCACGGCATCGAGGGCCGGCAGATCTTGAAGCGCAAGCGGCGCAGGGAAGAAACGCTTTGGTCCGGCCCACTGCGTTGGGGCCGCGCGTTCATCCCAGACGGGGTCGAAGAGGATTCGAATGCCGTCGATTTCAACCAGCGAGGTGGAGTGCCCCATCCAGGTAATGCGCAGGCCGGACCGGGGACTCGTCGCAAAGATCCGGGGATCGGTATGGAACGGCCCCAGGGGCTGTTTTGGCGATCGTGCTGCAGCCCCCAAAAAGAAACGAGGACCGATCTTGAACATCAGCGAAAGCCCACCCACTTTCACTGGCGCGGGGTTCACAAACTGCTTGCCTTCCCGCTTGGCTGGCATCAGGGTCATGTCAGTTGGATGGTTTATCCTGCGCGCGGATTCCTTAAAACGAAAAAGTCGCGTGTCGGAGGTACCAATCCTCCGCATGCTTCAGGCTCTTGGCGCGTTGTGCCAATGCTCTCCCCAACCCAGGCCTGCGCTTGCCACGAACCCCGCGAACGCCACGCGTTGCGGCACGAATGAATCAAGGCTCTATAGCTCAGCCCGCTTTGCGCGGGCGCCGCGCCAATACAAGACGAGCCCGATCAGGATCGAGGCGACCGTGCCTGCAACCAGCTTGAGTTCGAATCCAAGTTTGTCATACGAGTCGCCCGGAGGCACGAGCGAAACCATAATGCCGATCAGGACCACGACGAACCCCAGACCACCACAAATCCAAACGCCGGCAACTCCGCCTGGTACCAGAACAGCGTGCGGATTCTCTTTGCGGTCTTTGCGGCGCGCGAGTTTGATGATGGCCGCAAACATATAGAGAAATGGAATGAAGTAGAGAATGATAGCGGCGTCGATCAGGAATTGATAGGCTCCGCGCGTTGTCTCGTTGATCTCGCTGCCCAGCAGAATCGCGCCGGAGATCGAGGCTTGCACCAGAATCGACACATACGGCGTCTTCCAGCGGGGATGAATCTTGCCGAAAGCTTCAGGCAGGTAGCGATCGACTCCCACAACAAAGGGCACGCGCGCAATGCCGGCCACAGTGCTGCCAACGCCGCCCGCATTGCCCGCTGTGACCAGGATGGCGGCGAGCATTCCCAGGAAGCCGAGCTTCAGCGCGACTGAGCCAACCGTAATTGCATTGAAGACGCCGCTCTGGGGATCGAGATTCGCGGCGGGCACCAGCGCAAGAATGGCGAAGGTGCCGACAATGTACATCAGGGCAATCAGCGCACCCGCGCCAAAAACGGCCCTGGGCAGCGTGCGGCGCGGATCGCGCACTTCCTCGCTCATGCAGGAAACCAGTTCGAGCCCCGTGAACGCGAATGCGATCTGCGACCAGAAATTCACCGTGTCCCAGTTCCACGTGGGTAGCATGTTGGCGACGGTGAAATGCGTGGCGGAGCCGTGCTTCCAGCAGACAACCGCTGCGATGCCCGCCAGCATCAGCAGGGGCACGTAGGTTCCCACGCCGCCCGCGTTCTGCAGCCATTTGCCGACGTTCAGTCCGATGATATTCAGGAGCACAGCGACCAGCAGCATGGAGAGAGAAACGGTGAGCAGAAACGTGCGATCCTGCGCGAGCGCTGCGCCACGTCCGCCCACAATGTATGCGGCCATCGATGCGCTGGCCAGAAGCAGGCCGGGGAAATAGAAGACGGTGTAAATCCAGTAGGTCCAGCCGGCGACAAAGCCGTGAAACGGACCAAAGGCCTCGCGGGACCAGGCGTAGAGACCGCCTTCCTCAGGAAAGCGCGAGGAAAGCTCATTGATCACCAGCGCTCCGGGGACGAAAAAGAAGACTGCGGCCAGCACCCACAGGCTGATCGAGGAAGTGCCGTTGTGCCCGGCGGCGGCAATCCAGCGCGGCCCCAACACGGTGGCGATGTTGAACAACAGCACGTCCCAGAAGCCCATCGTTTTGCGCAACTGCGACTTGGGATCGATCGGCGCGCGCGCAGAAATGGTCATTGGATCACCTGGAGACGCGGAAGGAATTCATGGTGCATTTGAAAATGATAAAGGAACGGGCTCACCGATGGAGTTCGCTGAAGCTGGAGGGCATTTTCGAGTGATTTTTCGTCGCGGGATTGGCGCCTGCGAATTGTAACGGATGGGGTGCAGGCATATATCCGTGAAAGCCGCGGCGCCGGTTTTGACGGCGCCGCGGCTCCATGGGGCCCCACCCAATGCGAACTGGATGTACGCGATACGGTTTAGGGAACGGTAATGTTCAGACCCTTCTCCTTTTCGAAGTTGCCGGCCTTGTCTTCGCTGAAATACCAGACGGTATGCGTACCCTTGGCGGTGAGCGTGAAGGGAGCGGCGTAGACCGTGCATTTCCCCACAGCCGACGACGTGCACGCGGTGCTATCCACCGAGTAATACGTCTTGGCGACTCCCGATCCTGTGTCATCCGATGTGCCCGGATCGCTCGCGGAGAGCGTCACCTTCACTGAGGCGCTACTGGACGAGGTCGA
This sequence comes from Occallatibacter sp., assembly GCA_049516495.1. Lineage (GTDB taxonomy): Bacteria > Acidobacteriota > Terriglobia > Terriglobales > Acidobacteriaceae > Telmatobacter. The sequence goes on along the minus strand of JBEKTB010000042.1, from coordinate 34,677 downwards.
GATGGTGGTTACCGGTGCGACCGTGTCGTAGCAGAGTGGCCCGTAGGTTGTGTTTCCGGTAGTCATGCCCTGGTTGTTCCAGCCGCGGACGTGCACCGTGTGGCACCCCTGGCTGACGCCGCCGGAGCAGCCTCCGCCGCTCGCCAGCGCAAGGCAGCCGGTGGATACGTTGACATACTCTGGGCCGCTGTAGAAAGAGTTGCCCGTGCCTCCGTGCGCTTCGCTGCTTGGATCACCGGGGATCGAGTCCCAGCCCTGGGTGAATCCGGCGATACCTGTGCCGGGCACTCCTTTGGTCCCGCCTGCGTAGTCGACAACTTTCCAACTCACGGTCTGCTGGTCGTTGTACCACTTGTTGGTTGCAGGCCCTGTGTATGTGACATACGGAATGCCGCTGGCCGCCGCCGTATACCAGTTGATGGCCCAGGCAAGCTGCAGCATGTTCGCCGATCCCCAGCCGGTTGTCTCATCAAATCCGGGCTTGGCACAGTAGGGCGTCAACTTAAACTCTTTGGTGATGTCGTTGGAGTTGCAGCCGATGGTGATGTCATAAAACGGATAGTGGGCGGCGTTCTTGTAGCGCGCCTCCCTGTAGATGGGATAGTTGGCGTTTCCGATCGGAGCGCAGGCGGCGGTGGCGGAACCGCACTTGTTGCCCATCCACAGCAGGTAGGCGTTCTCCTGCGCAAAGAATCCGGCCAGCATGGGAGCCACATCGCTTGTGCCGCCCAAATGCAGCCACTTCCCATCGTAGTAAACGTCATGTCCGTAATAGGCGTCGAGCGACAAATCCGGCGTAGCGCGCTTGCTGAAGCCAAGAAACGCCTGGTAAGACGGCACGCCAAAATACTCGCTGAAGCCGCCCGTCCCGCCTCCGCCGTTGGTTGCGCAGGCGTTCTTCGCAGTCGATCCCGTCCAGGTAACTTCGTAGGGGTTCCCTTCACTCAGTTCCGTACCGCCTGCTGCGATGACATTCGGATCGGACGAGGGGAATTCGACGCGCAAGGCATCGTCGCAATTTCCCGTAGCGCCCTGGTCGCCCGCGGCAGCAATTAGCGTCCAGCCCTCTCCGGCCATGGTCGACAGAATATGGTCCAGCGAGTGCATCGTGCTGTTATAGCAGTCGAGTCCTCCGCCGTATCCGATGTTCTCGGCGCAGGCCCAACTGGTGCTCATGGTGCGGGCGTGGGCATCGTCGGCCATCTGAGTGTAGACGTCGGCAATGGTGTTGTTGATGTAGTTGGAGCCTTCGTACACAACCACTCGGGCAGTGTCCGAGGCAGCGCCCTCGCTGTTGGCCATGGCCAGCGACCACTCGGTATCCAGCGTGGTTTCAACGCAGTTGTCGTCGAGATTCTTGGTGGTGTTCACGCAGGTATAGCCGCCGTTGATGCCGATCTTGTCCACGTAGACCGCAAGATAGGGAAACGCGTCGTGAAAATCCGTCAAGTCGGTTGCGCTCACATCGCCAAACGCGGCAATCGCAATCGACGACTCCCGCGGCGAGTGGCCGCTGGAGTTATTCGGATTGCAGCAATGCTTCTGATTCATCAAAGCGCCGTAGTCATAGGCATCGCTCGAGTACATATCCGTCGGCTTCCAATAGCCTGCGGGAGGCGGCGTAACTTCAGGCGACAGGGAAGCTGCATTTTCGGGCGCCGATTCACCTTGTGCGGCGGCATCCGCGTGCATGGAGTCCAATTGCTGCACGACGGGTCCAGCCACATAATCAGGCCGTGGCACCAGGCGTCCACTGCCGCTTGCCGGGCGCATTCCTTCAAACGAGTTCAGCCCCAGCACCGCCTCCACCACATTGCTCACGTTGGGCGGGAGCACGGGATCGCGGTCGTTGGAAAACATGGTCCGCGCCTCTGCCTGCATGTCCGCGGAGGGGAGCCGGTAGTTGTTGATGGTGATTTGCAGTACCTTTTCGATCACACCGGCCGGCGCTTCCACGTCCACAAGCAAGCGGTTGTTGTAGCGGTGCGTAACGGTCAGCCCCTGGCTCTGCGCCCAATTGACGACGGCCTGCTCATCCGCCGGCGAAGGGCCAAAACGAGCGTTCCACTCCTCCGGCGAGAGGAACTGGTGGAACAGCGGCGACTGCTTGTCCTGGACATCTTCAAGGAATTGCTGTTCCTCGACTGGGTGGGGCGGCGTGAGGACGAATGCCAGTCGGAGCTTCTGCGTGGGGTCGTAGTGGTTCACCACCGTAGCTGTGCCATCGACCACCCGCGGCGGAGTCTGGCCGTCTCGCGGCGTTGACCCGGCTTCGGATTGCGCGCTTGCCGGGACACATGTAAGCGCGGTAAGGAGCAACGTGGCCAGAGCCGCGGAAACGGCGGACCGGGGCAGTGCCTTCCTGACCGCACGGCGGCTGAACAAGAGGCGGCTGGATGGCGTGGGAGTCGTGAGTTGATTTCGGTTCTCGTCCGGACAAACGGCGTGGTGCGTGCGCATGGGGAGACCTCCTTGATGGTCTTGCCTATTGGTTAGGCTCGGGATGGGGATGGAGCAATTTCAGGGTTGCGGCAATCGGAGCCATCACAACCAGGTGACTGTTCCCCCGAGGAGAGTCACCCCGATGAACTCCAATACGCCGCATTGACCCTGAAATTGTTCTGGAGCCACGGAGGGGCAACTTGCCTGCTTCATGCGCTCTCGGACAGAAAGGCGGAAAGCGGGAGCAAATCGCCTCATGAGGGGCAAAATTATTTTTTTGAAAGAGGAAGAAAATTTTCTTGAAACGCCGGAGGCTCTCCAGACACTATTCTTTTCAGACTCCACCGGAGTGTGCCGCGCTGAAAACAAAAGGGATTGACGTCCCCTCAGCGCACGAATAGACTCAGTGGCACTCCGGAAGGGTGCAACGAATACCGGAAGGGGGGCAATCTCTACCCATGCACGACGATTGCGGCGGTCAGGTCACCGAGCTTTTGAACCACTGGAGGCAGGGCGACAAAAGGGCCCTCCGCGAACTTGTGCCCCTGGTTTACAAAGAGCTGCGGCGGCTGGCCCACTACCATCTGCAATCGGAACGTCCGGACCACACATTGCAAAGCACAGCCCTGGTGCACGAGGCCTACCTGCGGCTGTTGGGCGGAAAACCGGCGGAGTTTCAGAACCGCGCGCATTTCATCGCTGTGGCGTCGCGCCTCATGCGCCAAATTCTTGTGGACTACGCCCGAGAACGGCGCGCCTCCAAGCGCGACGCAGGCTGCAGAATCGCCTTCGAATTCGTGGATGTCCTGGCGGTAAGCGGGGACGCCGAACTGCTGGCTCTGGACGACGCCCTCAACGAGTTGGCGCGTATCGACGAGCGGCAGGGAAAGATCGTCGAAATGAAGTTCTTCGGGGGTTTGTCGGCGCCCGAAATCTCCCAGGTGATGGGGCTCTCCCGCGCCACGGTCGACCGCGACTGGGCCACGGCGCGCGTGTGGCTGCATCGCCAGATGAGCCGGGCGGCAGCGCCATGACCAGCCAGGTTTGGGCGCGCGTGAAAGAAATTCTGCACGAAGCCCTGCAACGGGCTCCCGAGCAGCGCGCCGGATTTCTGGATGAGGCCTGTTCGTCCGATCCCGGCCTGCGCGCGGAGGTGGAATCGCTGCTGCTGGCCGGCGAGGAAGTTCGTCCCAGCTTTCTGGAATCGCCACCGGTCGCTGGCGACTTTGAGGCGGACCGGGCCGGCTTTGGCGGCGTGTTGGGGCCTGGGCAAATCTTCGCGGAGCGCTTTCAACTCATCCGCAAGCTCGGAGAAGGCGGCATGGGCCAGGTCTGGCTGGCCGAACAGACTTCCCCGGTGCGCCGTCAGATCGCCTTGAAACTGATCAAAGCCGGGATGTACGACGAGTCCGCGGTGCAGCGCTTTGAATCGGAGCGGCAATCGCTGGCGATCATGGATCATCCCGCCATTGCCAAGGTGTTCGACGCCGGGGCAACACCGCAGGGACAGCCGTATTTTGTGATGGAGTACGTGCCCGGCCTTCCGATCAACGAGTATTGCGACCAAAAGAAGCTCAAGATCGCGGATCGTCTCGAACTCTTCATTCAGGCTTGCGATGGCGTGCAGCACGCCCACCAGAAAGCCATCATCCATCGCGACTTGAAACCGGCGAACATCCTGGTTGTGGAAGTCGACGGCAAGCCGACGGCCCGCATTATCGACTTCGGGCTGGCGAAAGCCACTGCGCCGCAGGTGGAGGGCGAAACCCATTTCACGGATCTGGGAAGCATGGTGGGTACGCCGGGATTCATGAGCCCGGAGCAGGCCGACCCCAATGTCCGGGACATCGATACGCGCACCGACGTGTACTCGCTTGGCGTGGTTCTCTATGTGCTGTTAGCGGGATTGCAGCCTTTTGAGAACAGGCAGCGGAACAAGGAGCCGCTCGACGAGGTGCTGCGGAAGCTGCGCGAAGAGGAACCTCCGCGGCCCAGCAGCAAGGTCAGCACCGACCGGGTTACCTCCGCCGCAACGGCCGAAGCACGCGGCACCGAGCCCCGGCAACTGGTGAAGATGCTGCGCGGCGATCTGGACTGGATCACCATGAGGGCGCTGGAGAAGGACCGTGCCCGCCGCTATGGCACGCCGTCTGAGTTGGCCGCGGACATTCAACGGTATCTCGCCCACAAACCCGTGGTGGCGCGACCGGCCAGCGTTGGCTATCAGGCGCGGAAATATGTGCGGCGTCACCGCGTCGTTGTTGCTGCGGCAAGCGCATTGGTGTTGTTGCTGGCCGCCTTCTCCGCGTTGCAGGCGGCGCAGTTGCGCCGGATTACCAGGGAGCGCGACCGGGCCAATCGTGAACGCGATCGCGCCGCCCGCATCACCGACTTTATGACCGGGATGTTCAAGGTTTCCGACCCGAACGAAGCGCGCGGCAACAGCGTTACAGCCCGGGAAATCCTCGACAAGGCATCGCATGATATGGGCGCGGGGCTGGCGCGTGACCCCGAAGTCCAGTCGCAGTTGATGCAGGTGATGGCGCGAACGTACACGAACCTGGGGCTCTACGACCGCGCTTACGAACTGGCAAAGCCGGCGCTGGACTTGCGCCTGCGAACCCTCGGACCGGGCGATCCGAAAACGCTGGACTCGAGGACGCTGTTGGGTTGGATTCTTTGCCGCAAGGGACAGTACGCCGAGGCGGAGAAAATGGAGCGCGCTGCCCTGGCGGATGAACGCCGCATTCTCGGCCCCGAGGACCCGCTTACCCTGGAAACCATCGACCATCTCGCCGTCACCGTCGAAGATCTGGGGCATTTTGACGAAGAGGAAAAGCTGGAGCGCGAGGTGATCGAGGTGGCGTCGCGCAGGTTGGGCCCGGAGAATCCTCAGACGTTGCGTGCCATGAACAACCTGGGAACAGCTCTCTGGAGCCAGGGTCGCTACGCCGACGCCGAACAGGAATACCGGGCGGTACTGGGGATCGAGCGCCGCGTCTGGGGGCCCGATCATCCCGAAACTCTGATCGCCATGGGCAACCTTGCTCTGTCCATCCAATCGCAGGGGCGCATGGCGGAAGCCGAGCAACTCTATCGCGATGCTTTTGCCGCAACAGGGCGCGTGCTGGGAGCCGAACACCCGGCCACGATCCGTGCGACGGAAAACCTTGCGACCGTCCTTTGTGATGAAGGCCGCCTGGCCGAGTGCGAGAAGCTGCACCGGGAGACGCTGGCGATTCAAACGCGAACCCTGGGCCCGGAACACGCCGATACATTGCTCTCGAAATTGAACCTGGCGGATGCACTGCTCAGACAAGGGCATCTCCGCGAGGCCGAAAAACTGCAACGGGAAACGCTTGAGACGCAGTTTCACGCCCTCGGGCCGAAGAACCCCGATACCTTGTTATCCGAGTCCGATCTTGCCCGTACGCTGATTCGGGAGGGCCGCTACGTTGAAGCCGAAAAGATGGCCCGGGATGCGTTTGAAGTCCAGGTTCAAGGCCTGGGTCCACAACATCCGGACACGATCAACACGTTGCAGTTACTGGGGATGGCTCTGGCTTTGAACCATCGCTATCCGGAGGCAGCCACACTGTTTCATGAGGTCATCGCGAAGGAAGGTAATGTCCAGGGCCAAGGCAACCGCTGGTCTGCGTGGTACTCATTCGCTTGCGTGGCAGCGGTTGCCAACCACTCTGGCGAAGCTGTCCAATATCTTGAGCAGGCGATTCAACGGGGCTATGACGACGCGGACGGTTTGATGACGGACGGCGATCTGAAGAATATCCGCCGGAACCCTCGCTTCCAGGAACTGGTGGTCGCGCTCAAACGCGCGTCGGCAAAAGCGCAGTAACAAGGCTCGCTGTCCCTCCGGCTTCGATTCGTTCGATGTGGCTGCGTTGTTCCTGTTGCCGCACTTCAAACCGCGATCACCTGCACGCCGTTGGCTTTGAAGCCGGCCAGCGCGTCCGGCGTGATTCCACGATCGGTGATGAGCATGTCGATGTCGGTCACGGGGCAGATGAGCGCCGGGCTGACCATGGCGATCTTGCTCGAGTCCGCCACCACGATCACCTGCTTCGCCTGCCGGGTCATGGCGCGAAACACGGCCGCCTCATCCGGTTCGATGGTGGTCGCTCCGCGCAGCACATCCACGCCGCAAGCGCCGATAAAGGCCCTGTCCAGAAACACCCCGTTCAAGGTTTCCATGGCCGCCGGCCCGGTGAGCGAAAAAGCACCGGCCCAGCGCATCGTTCCTCCGGTGAGAGTAACGTTCAGGTCGGCCTGGTTGCTGAGTTCCATGCCGATGTTCACTGCGTTTGTAATGACGTGAATGCCGCTTCGGTGGCGGATGCACCGTGCCACCTGGGTGGTGGTGGTGCCCGCCGTAAAGCCGACGGTTTCATGCTCGCGGATCAGTTCTGCGGCAGCGATTGCAATGCGCCGCTTCTCTTCGGCAAAACGGCCTTCGCGCTCCTGAAAAGACGAGTCGAAGCGGAATGGCTCGTACTGCGTCTGCCCGGCCAGCTTTGCGCCGCCGTGCGTGCGGTGCACCAGTCCGCGCAACTCGAGCCTTGCCAGGTCGCGGCGAACGCTGGCCGCCGACGCGCCCAGCAGCGCGGCCAATTCATCGACGGATGTGTTGCCGCGCTGCAACAGCACTTGCAGTATTCTCTTTGCGCGTTGATCGGTCTTAGCGGACATAGGCAGGCTGAATTGAAATCCCGGCTTTCTCCGGATTGTACATGCGGCAGCAGCGGGTCGCGCTCATCGGCCGTCCTGCTCAAGTCGAACTGCATATGCTGGCCGTGCGATGGCGTGTTCCGCGGCCACGCGTTCGAGCGCGCCGACCAGCGCGCGAACATTCTCTTCGCGCACTACAAATCGCTTGTATTCCCGGTCCTCAATTTCGCCCATCGTCATCCCGTGCTTGTGAAACCGGACAGGACTGCGAAGAGCCGATCGGGCGCTCGAATGGAACTCGTTGGCTCCGGTGGTTTCCGCGATTGCCATGATGGTATCCGGCGAAACGCCTCCGCCCGGCATGATGGCGATTTGTCCTTTTGCGCTCTCGACCATGCGGGCAACCTCTCTCATGCCCTGGGTGGCATTCGGCTTGCCTCCGGAAGTGAGAATGCGGCAAGCGCCTGTTTCCATCACCGCACCGAGCGCCGCCTGCAGATCGGGCGTCATGTCGATCGCGCGATGAAAGGTGACCGGCAGCGGGCTGGCCAGCTCCACCAGTTTTCGTGTGCGCCGCACATCGACGCGACCGTCCTGATCCAACAGTCCCAGCACGATGCCGCTTGCGCCCAGGCTGCGCGCATGGGCAATTTCCTCCTGCATCACCTCAAATTCGAGGTCCGTCGCGAAGAAGTCGCCCCCGCGCGGGCGAATCATCACGAACAGGTCGATCGCAATCCGGCGACGGACCGAAGCAATCAACCCCGCGCCGGGTGTGATGCCTCCCTCCAATAAGTCGGAGCAGAGTTCCACCCGTCGTGCACCCCCGCGTTCGGCTGCAATCGCCGACTCAACAGAATCGATGCAAACTTCAAGGTCCATCTGGGGCCTATCCACAGCGGAATTCATCTATCCGATCGATGATTAAGGTCGGCTTCGGCTGAAACTCCGCGTATACCTGATCCGGCGTCAAAAAACTGAAGCAATCGATGGCGATTCTCACGTCCTCACCACGCCCGCTGCGGGTTTGATGGGGAGAAGGCGCCGCGAGCCCTTAAGTCCGCGCCGTAGACTTCCCACCGATGTATCGCGATAAACGCGTTACATCGGTGTTGAGTCTTCGCCTGCCAGCCCGGTTAAAAGCTGTATTGGGCTGTAAGTTGAACCACGCGCGGGTTGAACAGTGAGACATTGCCCGGGTATGTCTTATCGATCAACGATCCAAAGTTTCCATCGGTCACCGTGGAGTCAGGGAAGTCCAGGCTCGTGCTCGCACGCCAGGTCGAGAATGCGTTAAAGACTTCTACCCGTAGCAGCAGGGACTGCCCTTCGGTGACGTGGGTCGTCTTGCCCAGGCTGAAGTCGAAGTTGGTAAAGTAAGGGGTGCGCTCCGGACTCTTGTTGGTGTTGCCATAGCGCCCCGGCAGCGGTGTGGAGTACTTGGATGTGTCAAACCACTCTCCGAGTGAGGGCTTGAACCCGGCGCTGTTATGGTAGGTGGAATCGGCCAGGATGCGACCGGTCCAGTACGGGAGCCCGATCATCTGCTCCTGGGAAACTCCGCCCGAGATTGAGAACGGGAAGCCGCTGGCCAACTGGTAGACTCCGCTGGTTGTCCAGCCCGCCATCAGCCACTTCGACCCTACGAAGTGGAACATATCCCTGGGGACTTCGTATGCGTAGGTCGCAACCAGGCGATGTGTCTGGTCTGAGGCCGAGAGCCCGTACTCCAGGTAGGGATGGTGCGGATCTTCAATGATGCTTTGTTCACCGTTGATCAGGTTGATGCCCGAAGTCAGGTCCATGGTCTTCGAGTAGGTGTAGTTCAGGTGATAACTGAGCCCGTGTGTGGACCGCTCAATCAACTGAGCCTGCAGAGCCTCATAGGTCGACTGGAACCCGTTGTAATTGCCGTACAGGTAGGCGGGCATATTTGCGTACGGAGCGCGTGAGTCGATCGATTGGAAGTTGGGGTCTGTGAGACAGTATGCGTTATCGCCCGTGGCCAGCGCGACATCGGCCAGCGCATTGCAGGAGTCGTTGGCGACCGTGGGCTCCGTTCCGGCGCCAAGGAAATCCTGGCTCGGCTGGTGCAGGCCATGGGCGCCGACATACCCGATGTCAAGCAGCAGGGTCTTGGTTAGTGAATACTGCGTGTCGAACGACCATTGTTCGTCGTAGGGGTTGTGGTTCGTCGGCCAATTCACCTGGTTGAAGCCGAACTCATAACGCGGCGCGGTAAAGGTCTGATCTGCGTTGATGGGCGCCGACCACAGATTCTTCAGGACCGCCGTAGATTGAGTCTCCAGTCCCGTCGTTGAAATATAGGGGGCCGCGGTTTCGTTGTAAAGCAAGTCCTTGTCGAACTGGCTTCCGTCATAGTACCGGTTGTAAGTTCCGAAGAAGATACCGAAGCCTCCACGGACTAGGAATTTCTCGCTGAATGGGGGCCGATAGGAGAAGCCGAGACGGGGTGCAAAGTCCTTCTTGTCGATCGGCACCAGGGTGTTGGCGGCGCCACATCCCAGATAGGAGGGGTTTCCGCCCGCGGCCAGAATGGGCTTGGTAAATGCGCAATTTGCCCACACAAATTGGCCGCCATTGGCCGGGTTGAAAGCAAAGCCGCTGTTCTGCGTATCATGCAGGTTCGCCGGACGCTCCCAGCGGAGACCGAGGTTGAGGGTCAGGCGGTCGCTGGCCTTGATATCGTCCTGAACGAAGAGGTTCCAGTTGTTTCCCCACAAGACATAGTCATCTGTTGCCAGCGGTGGGGGACCACTCGCGCTTTGCGTATTGCCCAACATGAAGTCGGCCAGAGCATTGCCCTCATACGGCGCGTTGGGGCTCAACGCTCCATTATTTGTCAGCCCGCCAGCGGCCGCAGGAGCGACGGAAGTGTACTGGCCGTTGAAGCCCAGCGTTCCTGTGCCGTCATAGTTGTCGAGCTCAAACAAATTCAGCCGGCGGAAGTCGATGCCGAAGTTCAAAGTATGTCGGCCGCGCGCCAGGGTCACCGTGTCCACACCCTGATAGATGTTATCGGCGTACGTAGTCGGTTCGCCGCCACCGATGCTCTGGTAGTTGTACATGGTGATCTGCGGAAGATCGAAGGTCACAGGGTTGGGCGCGGTGTTGGCCAGGCCTACCTCTTCGGAGAGGTTGGGACCATAGGCCGTCGTGGTGCCGTTCAGATAGTGATCGCGGATATATCCCAGGGTCGCCTGGTTGAGAAGCTTGGGCCCGAAGGTATGCGTCCAGGTTCCGCCAAACAGCTTGGGGCGGGCATAGACCGATCCACCTTGCCCAAAGGCGATGCTGCCCTGGGTTTGATAAAGATTCCCGACGTTGGCAGTGAAAAACATGTGATCGTTTGCGGTCAGATATTCATCGATGCGGCCTGTGCCCACGCCCTGGTTCTTCGACTGCGTGGTCGAGCCCAGCCAGTTGCCGCATTTGGTAAGGATGTGAGTCGTATCGTCGCAGGAGGTGTTATTCGGCTGGGCGTAATAGAGCGCCAGCTTCTGGGCGACCGGGTCAAGACGGCCGGTAGGAATCTTGTTGCCGTCAAACTGCGTGCGAATTACCGGCAAATTCGTCGGACTAAGCGGCGCGTTGGGATTGTAGGAAGGATTGACCACCGTGGTGAGCGGGTCGTAGATGGGGTAGGGCCATGCGCTGAAGTCGCCAGACACCTCCGCCGCGGTAGGCACGAATGCGGATTGAGGGTTGTTGTGCTGGCCTTTCAGGCCTTCGTCATAACTGACCAGCCAGAAGGTTTTGTCCCGGCCACTATAAACATGCGGAATTGTCAGCGGGCCGCCCAGAACGCCGCCGAATTCATCCTGATGATAAGGCGGCCTCGTAGAAGCATTGCCACCGTCCAGCCGGTTCTGCTCGGCTGTGATCGCATTGGCCGGCTGCAGGAATGCGTTCTGCAGGGTTTCGTACGCCGCTCCGTGCACCCGGTTGGTGCCCGACTTGATGGCCACGTTGACTTGTGCTCCGCCCTGGCCGTACTGCGCGCCATACATGCCGTTCAGCATCTTGAATTCCTGCACGGCGAGTTCGTTGGGAATGTTGATGGGCACGCTGAAGAAGAAATCCGCGTCGTAGATGCCGTCGACGTTATAGCTGGCCGATTGTGCCTGGCCGCCGTCGGCGCTGACCTCGGTGTATGCCGTATTCAGGCCGTGATAGCCCCAGTCGCCTCCCGAACCTCCGGGGGTGATATTGGTTCCGGCATTGGTCAGCATCAAATTGGTAAAGTCGCGCCCGTTGATCGGCAGGCTCTCAATCAAATCTCCCTGGATCACCTGGCCGACGGTGGTGTCGTCCGTGTGAAGCATCTGCGTCTCGGCGGATACCTCGACCGTTGACGAGACATTGCCGACCTGGAGGCTGAAACTCTGACGCAGCGTCTGCTCGATCTCGAGCGTCAGGTCAGGGGAAACTTCCTTTGAAAAGCCGGGCGCCTCAACGGTAACCGAGTAGTGACCCGGATTCAGATCGGGCACCGAGTAGTCGCCGCTGCTCGAAGTGACTGACGAATGCACCACGCCGGTGCTTGCTTCCTTGATCGTCACCTTGGCTCCGACAACTGCTGCGCCTGAGGGATCCACGATGTGGCCCACGATTGTTCCCTGGGCGTTTTGCGCTTGCGCAGACTTTGGAGACAGAAGAAACAAAATCGTCAGTATGGCCACGAGGGTAAACTGCATAGAACGTATCGGGATCGCGCGAATCATCACTGTACCTTCCTTTTCCTACAGATGTTTCTGAGGATTTTGAGTTAAGGGGCGGGATTTGATAGGCCCGGCAAAGCATCGATCCTGCGCGAGTTATTGAATTGAAGTCGTCACCCGGGTCAGAGATCAATGTGAGCAAAACGTTATCTCGATTTTGCTCAAATAGTCAAGAAAAATAGTCAAATAGCGATAAATGCTCTGCTGGCAACTGGGTTAGGCGAACCAAAAACGATTGCTAACCGACCAAAGATGCTCAGCGCGTCCGTTTTTTGCGGTCGCGGAAGGCCTGACACTGGAAATTGGCTCCCAAACATCGGGATGTGCCTGGCGCGAAATCCTATGTGCATGACCTGCTTCGAGTTACACCAGGAAGCGAAAGGTGTTCCGGTCCCAAAATGGGTGCGACTCGTTTTTGGAGCCGATACATTGTCAACCAGCCCGCTGGCAAGTTGCACGAGCTTGATTGTTGGGACAGGTCGCAATTAAATCAGAGAATATTTTCAATGGTTTAGCGAAAAATCGACGGAACGCGACGGTGCCCTGAAGAGTTTCTGACATCGATGCGGGTGCCGCAAAACCTGCCATCGGCGCCCGTCGAAGCTGGGGGTGAATTTCCACCTCCGCCCGCCGGTCTCAGGGACCCGGGCCCCTCTCTGCTCGCACGGCCACTGTTCTGAAAGACGAGGACAGGGGGAAGCAGACTTCAGAATGCTGCACGGAGTCCCCGAATGACCGCTATGTCCATCGAAGCTTTGCTCGTTCGTCAGCAGGAACGCAGCCTGCCTGTTTCGCGCGGCGCGGCCGCAGGCGCGCTTCCGCAGCATGATGCCCGCGAAAGCAGTCGCGGACCGTCAGGAAATTTTGGCGCACTGCGCGGGCGAGTCTGGGTGCTCTTGCTGATGGCCGCGCTGGCGGCGTGCCATTGCGCGTGGGCGCAGAACGGCGTATTCACCGCGCAGCAAGCGGTTGGCGTCGCCTCCGCTGCGCAAAGCGTCACGGTGACGGTCCCGTCCGCGGCGAATGTGGCCAAGGTGGAAGTGCTCACGATGGGCGCCTCCGGCCTGGACTTCATGCCCGTCTCCGGCTCGACCAGCTGTTCGGGCCAGACCTGCACCGAATCGGTGACCTTCACCCCCGTTGCTCCCGGCGTGCGCCAGGGAGCGGTGGTGGCTTTGGATAACCAGAACAACGTCCTGGGCATGACGTATCTGTCGGGCACCGGATTGGGCGGACTGGGAGCGCTGGTTTCCGGAAACATCCTTCCGGTCGCCGGCGACGGCGCCTATCTGAATCCGGTGGTGGATAACATCCTGGCCACCAACTCCGAGTTGGACATCCCTTCCAGCGTGACTCTGGACGGCGCCGGCAACATGTACATTGCGGATACGTACCATAACCGGATTCGCATGGTCTGCGCCAGCGTCGCCAGCCCCACGATCAGCGGCACCAGCTGTCCCGGCCCCGGCTACATCACCACCATCGCGGGCACCAGCGGCACGCCGGGCTATGGAGGCGATTCGGAACCGGCGGCGAACTCCAAGGTTACCCTCTTTCAACCTTCCGGCGTGGCCGTGGATGGTGCGGGCAATCTTTATATAGCGGATACCGTCAACAATGTCATTCGAAAGATAACGGCTGCGACCGGCATCATCACCACCGTGGCCGGCAACGGCGCAGCTGGATACGGAGGGGATGGCCTTTCCGCCGTGTCCGGCCAGACCCAACTCAATGCGCCCCGGGGAGTCACACTCGACGCCAGCGGAAACCTCTACATTGCCGACACCGCCAACAATGTCATCCGGATGGTCTCGGCTGCCACCGGCGTCATTAGCACGGTGGTCGGCAACGGTACGGCCGGATACGGGGGAGACGGTCTTTCCGCCACATCGGCACAGGCGGAGCTCAACTTTCCGAATGCTGTAGCCTTCGACGCCAGCGGCAACATGTACATTGCGGACTCTGTAAACAACCGTGTCCGCACGGTTAACGCCATCTCCGGCAAAATAACCACCTTTGCCGGAAGCGGAGAGCCGGGATACACGGGCGACGGCGCGGCGGCCACCGCTGCCGAACTCAACGTGCCCTCCGGTGTGACTGTCGATCCTGCCGGCAATGTCTATATTGCGGATACCCAGAACTACGCGATTCGTAAGGTAACCACGCCCGGAACTATCTCGACCATCGCCTACAACGGCGTCGGCGAGTATTACCTGGACGGGATCTTCTACCCTGTTAACCTCCACGGACCCATCGGGCTCTTTCTGGATGGCAGCGCCAATCTCTACTTCGCCGACTCACTGAATATGGTGATTCGGGAGATGCAAAGCAACTATGTCGCTCTCGATTACACGTCGAAGCCAACCCGCCAGGGGACCCAGTCCGCACCCCAGAACCAGATGGTTCAAAACGCCGGCAACGCCCCACTCAACCTGACTACCCCCGATATCCTTGTCGATCCGAAGGGAACTCAGGGACTGCCCAACGCTGTTCTGGGTTCCGCGACGAACTGCCCCACGGACAGCAACCCATTCCTGAATGCGGAAGAGCCGGTCTGCACCATCAGCGCCGTCTTTGCACCCAATCTTGATTTGCAATTTGCCCAGGGGGTTGCAAGCGAACCGCTGGACGCCAATATTTACATCGGAACCCTGGGCGACACGATCAACTCGCCTCTGGACATCGAATTGGTCGGGATAGCAACCCCGCTGAATGCCACAACTCTGGCATTGTCTTCCAGTCTGTATCCGTCCACATTCGGGCAAAGCGTTACCTTCACGGCGACGGTGTCCACGGGCACGGGAAGCCTCACCGGCACGGTCACCTTTTATGACGGCGGGAACGCCTTCAAGTCGGGCGTGGCCCTAAACCAGGGCGTGGCCTCCTTCACCACCTCCACTCTTGCGGTGGGACAGCACACCATCACGGCAACCTACAGCGGCGACTCTCTCCACTTCGCCAGCCCCGCCGGAGCGCTCGCCCCGAAGCTGCTTCAGACTGTGAACGAAGCAACAAGTACCAGCCTCCAGGCCAGCCAGACCCAGACAAGCGGCCTTCCGACCCTGACCTTTACTGCAACGGTGACAGCTCTCAACGGTGGGAGCATTTCCGTGGGCAGCCTGGCAGGCTACAACCCAACCGTAACCTTCACCTCCGGCGGGAACACCCTTTGCACCTCACCGGTCGTGTTGGTGGGCACAGCGTATCAGGCCACATGCTCCACATCGGCGCTGCCGCAGGGCTCCAGTGCGGTCACGGCGACCTATAGCGGTGACGCGGCCGCATTTGTCCTCGGCAGTTCGGCCACGTTGAGCCAGGATGTGCAGGTGCCTTCGACCGTCACGCTGGTGCCGAACCCCAACCCATCGACGTATGGAATGCCCGTCAACTTTACGGTTACGGTTACGCCCACTGTGTCTATCAACGGAGCGGCCGCCGCCACCGGGACAATCAGTCTTATCGAGGCAGGCCAGGCGAACCCGATTGGTACGATCACCCTGGCGGGCAATCCGGCAACCGGGACCTTCACAGCGTCTTCGCTTTCCGCAGGGCAGGATGCGATTACTGCGAGCTACCTCGGCGATAGCGATTACGGACCCAGCACCGCCTCAGTCACCCAACAGGTGAACCAGGCGCAGACGACAACTGCGCTGGCCGCGGTTCCGCCTCAGGGAATCGCCGGATTGCCGGTAGCCCTGACGGCGACTGTCAAGGTGACGCAAGGCGCGGCAACGACCACGGGTACGGTCACATTTGCGGATACGTTCAACGGCGTAACCACCAATCTGGGACCCGCGACACTGGCCGCTGGCGGAACCGCAACGATCAAACCGCTGCTTGCGCCGGGTACGCACTCGATTGTCGCCACCTACGGGGGCGATATCAACGATAACGGCAGCGTGGCCGCACCGTTTGCGCTCACGGTTGTGCAGGCGACAACCAGTACAGTTGCCGTTGCAACTCCGAATCCCGCCCTGGTGCAGCAAACTGTCACCTTCACGGCGACAGTGACCGGTAACGGCGGAGCGCCGACTGGTACCGTCACCTTCAGCGCCAACGGCAACGGCAACACCATCGCCATTGGTACCGCTAATGTGGGCGCGAATGGAATAGCCACCACCACCTACGCCGCACTTCCTGCGGGCACATATACGATTACCGCGGTTTATGCAGGGGACACGAACGACCAGGGGAGCACGGGCACGGCAGCGCAACCACTGGTTGTGGGCACCATTCCGACCATCGCCGACTTGGGCGAATCAGCGACCACGGGGACCAATCCGCAGGTGATTCTGGTTGCCACGGTGCTCAACAACGTCTCGTCCGCGACGGCGTTGCCCACTCCCACCGGTACGATCACGTTCAGCAACGGCGCGAACGTGGTGGGATCGGCTGCCCTGGATGCGAGCGGCGTTGCGACCCTGGTTCCGAATCTGCCCACCGGGACATACAAGATCGTCGCAGCTTATGGCGGAGACCCGCTGCACACTCCCTCCACTTCAAACGTGGTGACGATCTCTACCTCTGCAGTGGGCTTCAACCTGGCTGTGACTCCGCCGAGCGTGACCATAGCGGCCACCCAGAATAGGACAGTCAATGTGGCACTGTCCTCGAACAACGGCTTCACTGATACGATCGGGCTCGGTTGCGCGTCGCTTCCAGCGGGCATTACTTGCCACTTCTCCGCGGACAGCGTCAACCTGGCTGCCAATGGCGCGCAGAATATTGCGCTGACCATCGACACCAACAACCCCCTTGGCGGAGGCTCGGCTGCCATGAATGCGCAACCCCGCGGCCGTGGATTCTCACTGGCCGGGCTGTTCCTGCCGCTGAGTGTGTTGTTCGGTTGCATCTTCTGGCGCTTTAGAAGGCGGTATGCGCTGGCGATGACGACAGCCTTGATTCTGCTTCTGGGCAGCGCCGCTCTGCTGGTCTCCGGCTGCTCCGGGTTCTCGCAGTCGAGCGCCGCACCGGGCACCTATGTGATCCAGGTGACCGGCGTGGGCTCCAACAGCGACATTACGCATTATCAAAATGTGTCGTTGACTATCACCAAGTAGCCCCAATGCAGGATGCAGGCAGCAGGAGAGAAATGAATATCTTCAATATTCTTGTTCAAGCGTGGGGTGGTCGGACGGCGCGCACGCCCGTTTTTCTGGCCATTTTTCTGGCGTTAGCGGGCGCGGCGCAAGCCCAGGTGGTGCAATCAGCCGACGCGGGCGGCGCGCGGTTGTCCGTGGGGGGAACCGCGTCGGGTTATTACCTCGGCTATGGCGAACTGAAGATCTTTGGGGCTTCTGCATTTGTTGACGCCGACACTCTGCGCCGTTTTGGAGTGGAAGGCGAAGCGCGCTGGCTCACCTATCATCTGAAGGCCGATCAGGTGGGGCCGGGCGCCGATGAACATGCCACGACCTACCTGGCCGGGCCCCGTTACCACCTGAATCTCGGCAGGTTTCATCCCTATGTCAAGGCCCTGGTCGGGCTCGGCCAGTTCAACTATCCCTATAACTATGCCCAGGACAATGACCTGGTGATCGCGCCCGGCGGCGGACTCGATTTCCGCCTCAGCCACCGTGTCAGCCTTCGGGCCGCGGACTTCGAGTACCAGTTGTGGCCGCAGTTCCACTACGGCCAGATGTCCTCTTTCGGGTTGAGCTCCGGCATCCGGGTGCGCATCTTCTGATCGCGCCGCGGGGCCGATTCCCGGATCGCTTTTTTCGCTCAAGTGTCAGCTACGATCCGTCTCGACCGTCAACAATCAGGCCAAAAGCTCTCTCAGCCG
The DNA here is from genome assembly GCA_049516495.1 of Occallatibacter sp. Taxonomy (GTDB): domain Bacteria; phylum Acidobacteriota; class Terriglobia; order Terriglobales; family Acidobacteriaceae; genus Telmatobacter. Next base: position 17,022 of record JBEKTB010000042.1, on the reverse strand, counting down.
GCGTTGTGAATAACACACTCGTGAATGGCGTCCAGCGGCGCATTGGGCCATTTTGACTGGATCAGGTCGCTTTCAGATAATTCGCGCAACGTAAAGTCGATGGATCCGTCTCCGCGAACGGCGCCTTGCAGGTAGCCGTAAATATCCGTACGAGAGGCCCGGTCGGTTTCAGCCGGCAGCTTGTAGCGATGAGCGCCGGCCAAGCCGATGATCCAGCCGGGAACTACCTTGCCCTGCTGCTTCCAGTAGGACGTGGCGAAGATGTTGGGCGCGTAATAGTGGGAATGGCTGGCAATCAGATAGACGTGCTTGCCGGCCGCCTGCGCATTGAAGAACCATCCATAGACCTGCTCGCCCGTGCGCATTCCCAGCTCCCAGTCGTCCATGGCGTGATTTGAGCTGGTGGAGTGGGGCAGGGCCTCATGCATCCCGGCGACGATGGCGCGGATTTGGGAGTCGGGAGCCAGGTCGCGGTCCAGAACGGCACGCAGCCATTTCAATTGAGCGTCGGAGAACTCGTCTTTGCTGGCGTTGTCCAGGGTGATGAAATCGACGCCATCGCGCGTCCAGTGATACCACGGGGAAAGCGGCTGGTCGGATGTGCCGTCTGCCTTGCGCTGCGCCGCGATCTCGGAACGGGACAAAAAGCTTGAAAACTTGGCGATGTAACCCTCGCGAGTCATGGGCCTGACGTTCTCGTGATTGCCGCGGCCGAGAAAGACGGGCAATGAGCCGAAGGCGGCCATCTGATGAATGAGGAAATCGTCCCAGGCGCGTGCTTGATATTCGGCATGGGAGAAGTGGCTGCCCGCGGGCTCAAGTGCCTCCATGTCCTGGTCGGCCAGTGTGAGCCAGCGGAAGTCTCCCAGGTGCCAATAGAAGACATCGCTCTCCGCCTTGACTTTGGCGGCGATCGCAGGCATGACGAAGTCACCGCAATTGCGGCTGTCGCCGGAGACGGCAAAGGTCCATGTGCTGTTATCTTTGCCGGCGGCTTGCACGACAGCCGGATCGGGAGCAGGCGCGCGTGAGGCAAAAAGCACAAAAAGGACGAGCGGCAGCAGGACGGGGGAAGGTCGCAGCCTGAGCATGCATCCAGCATAGCGCGGCCCGAAGCGGAGCCTTGCGGCAGATTTTCCCTGCCGAAACGCGCAAGCGCCGCGGTCAGCGTCCCGCAATCAGGGAAGTCCCGCCCATCGTGTGATTCGAATCACGGAGACGGCAGGCCGGTCCCGATAGCCTGAAAGGGACGGCGCATGCACCAGAAGCGCTACAGAAAGCAAGGAGTTTTCAACATGGCTTACGTTATTACTGATGCGTGTACCAAGGACTTTGTCTGCGCGCCGGAGTGTTCGACCGCTGCCATCTCGCCCGCGGCGGCCAGCGACCCGGCTGCCGCAACCGTTTCGCAACTGTTCATCAACCCGGATGAGTGCATCGACTGCGACAACTGCGCATCCATCTGCCCGAGCGGCGCAATCTTCCCGATCGACGACCTCCCAGCGGACAAGGCGGAGTTTGCCGAGAAGAACAGGGCCTATTTCAACTAGTACCGCGGCCGCATGATTTGGAACTCCGGATCAATGCAGAATGGGTGCCCCAGGCCTCGATTTTGAGACCTGGGAAGTACAAATCCACACGGTCGCGGCCCCGGGGTTGGTTCCATTGTTTCTGTAGCGCCGGCGCTGTGTTGTCCCACCCTGGCCGCAAACCCAAGAACGCGGCCAGGGCGGGATGCCCGCGATCTTGGGAGTGCGTTTTCCCCGCAACTTCTTGAACTGCCCTCCGCCTTCAGGGTTCTGTCTTGACGGGCGCAGGGGGTGTTGTAACCGGGACAGCGGTTGCGGAGGACGGCCCAGGGGTGGGCGCTGTCACCGTGTTTTGTGCCGCCGACGCTGTTAGGGGGCTCACCGCCAGGGTGAGCGTTTGCACCGTGGCCGGGTCGTCGCGCAGCTTTACATAGAGCACGCCATTGACCGGGTGCGGAACGCTCAACTGGGTTCCGGTAAAGTCCGGCGGCACATCGGTCGAGTTGTCGAATTCCGGGGTGGCGGCGATGGCCGCAACCAGGAAAAGATTGGCTCCCGTTAGCGTGCAGGGCTTGGCCACGGCGCGCGGGCATTGCAATTCCTTGAAGCCGGGTAGTCTCACCAGAGTTCCCAGAGCCAGCCAGTCGCCGGCAACACCGTTGGGCGAAATCACTCGCGCCCGCAGCGGCCCGAAGGCTGAGGAACCGAAGCGGGCCAGCGGCTCGACCACGCCCAGGGCGGTTTTTGCATCCTCCAGCACCAGGCTGCCGTCGGCCAGCGCGAGCGTGGTGCGGAAACTGCCGTCATTTGCGGCCACCTCGACCTTTTCATCGCGCGAGAAGTTGGCCGGCTCAGTGGACTTGAGAAAGAAGACCAGGCGCCGTTCGGCAGGCAAGTCGTCGGAGCTGCCGAGGTGCACGGGCGAGGGCGCGGCTGAGGTATCTTCCTGCGTACCCTTGCTGAGCAGCGTGACCTGGGGGCGCGGCGGCTGGACGCTGATGGGCACACGCAACTGTCGTCCGTCCTGCAGTTGTACGCCGCCAAAGGCGCGTTTTCCCGGTTCCAGGCCGGCGGTCGAGCGGTCGGCGTGCATGGCCAACTGATCGGAGTCCTGCACCCGGCTGAGCGCGGCCGGGGTCCAGGTAATTCCGTCCAGGGTTACGGTTGCCACCTCGTCCAGGCGATTGCCCTTGAGCAGTGCTTCGGCATCGCCGGCGCTCAGCGTCAACCGATCCAGCGCCGCCGCCTCGGCATAGGCCTTCAGCGTCAACTGGTCCGGCTTCTCCATCCCGAACTGGTAGATTTCCAGGTTGACCGGTCCCGGGGCCGCGTCTTTCATCGGCACGGCAATCTCCAACTGCCCCGGCTTGGGCGACTTCCAGGTCAGCTTCAGCGGAGCACCCGTGGGGACCTGTTGGTCAACGTGGTCCACACACAGCGAGTTTTCACCATCGACGTGCAGTGTGTCTTCGCGGCCCACCACCAGCGCCGACTGATCGGCCGCCGGCACGGTCCACTTGGCGGGCAGAGCTGCGCGCAGGTGGAAGCGGGGGCCCTCCCAGTCGTCAAAGCCCCATTTTCCGCGTACCACCCCGACCAGGTCGCCCTCCGGCAAAGGGGGAACGGGCTGCGTAAACACCAGGCCGCCCTGCGCCGGATCGGCCTTCAGGGGCACATTCACCGGCCCGTCCTTGGTTTCGATGTGCAGGGTAAGTTCGTGGGCGAGCTGGGTGGCAAACACCAGCGGAGCACCCTCGGCGGTCAATACCTGGCCAGGCTTCTGGGCACAAAAGCTCTCTGCAGGATTGAAAGGATGGAGCGGCGGCGGCTTGGTCGCGCCCACCGGCGGCAACGCCACCACCACCACCGACTTGGGGTCGCGGAACGACGGCGGCACGTTCAGCCGGAGGTTGAGCGTATCGGTCACGGGCAGGGCCAGCGCGGGGATGTACTGGAAATGTGCCGTGTGCAGCGAGGCCAGAATCTTTGCCGTATCCACAATGGCGCCGACATAGGGGCTGTAGGCTCCGGCTCCGCCCATGGTGGAGTAGCTCAACTGGTTCATCAGGTCGCCGGTGGAACTGTTGGCCAACTGCTCTACCTTCGATTGCGCGTTGGCGTCGTCCAGCACCAGGCCGTCGGTGTGCTGCACTAGGCAGGGGGCCTGCTGGTCGCTGGGCTTGTCGAAGCACTGCTGGTCAAGGCGGATGCCAAGGCTGCGGGCCGCCCGTTCGGCGCGCTCCTTTAGCAGCTTGGGGTCGGTTTGCGAGGTTTCCTTGACCTCGGCAAGATAGGCCTCCAGGCGCATTCGATCCCAACTGGCGGCCTGAAGGTCCTGGGAAGAGCGCACAAAAGCGCCCGGACGCCCGCGAACCGCGGTACGGAGGGTGCTGAAGTCCCCGCCTGTCTCCGGCGCAAGGAAGAGGAGCGCCTGCTGGGCTCCGTCGGGCACGGTGACAAAGATGCCCTCTTCGCGCGCTTCGCGGGTCCAGGTCTCAACGCGGGTAAACCACTCCGGCGGCGGTTGATTGGTGGATCCGCGGAGAAAAGCCACGATCAGCACGTAGCGCGTGGACTGGCTTTCGGGAAAGTCGGGATGAATCCAGAGCCGGTCTCCAGGCAGCAGGTTGGGCGTCTCGCTGATCGGCAAGGTGACGGCCCCACGCTTGACATGCATATCCACCTTGGGCCCCGAGAGGTCGAAGGCCGGACCATCCGCGACCAGTCCGGTTGAGAGCATGCACCAAAACAAGAGCAGCAGGTAACAGCGACGCATACTTCTTATTGTACGGAGTCTGGCTCCTGGAAAAAATTCGCGTAGAGCGCAACTTTTTGCGAGCGGCGGGGTTGCCGAGTATGATGCTGTGTCCTCAGTGCTTTACGCTCCATGGCCTCCTCATCGGTTACACTGAACGGTGTATAGCTCCAAAGACACGGATTAACTAGTATTTCTCGAATTCATTTGCGGCCGAAGAGATAAGTGGAAGATGGTTACGGGTCAGAAGACGCGCTGCCTGGATGCCAGGATCCACGTTAACTTCTTCGAGAAATGCCAGGGGGCGGCATCCACTTGCCAAGTCAAGGCGGGCTCCCTTCGGAATCAATCGAATGGAAGCCTGAAGCATCGTGGGGGGTTGACGAAGGCCCGAGAACTCCGGGCTCATTGCGGTCAATCCTCAACCGCGATGAGCGAAGTTTAGAACTAAGGCTGCGCTCTTTTGCCGGGGCAGCGGCGCAATGCAACTCTGGAACAAGGCCATGAGGCTTGGCGGGGACGTTGCGGCGGGGGCCGGCAATGGGCGCGGCATACGGAGAAGAAAGAATGAAATCGACGAAGGCGGCGCAAAGTAGCGTAGATGTAAGCAATCTGACCATTCCAGATGCCGAAGAGATTATTGAAGAAGCCCTGAACGAACTAGCGTTCTCCACGGACCCTGGGCTGGTCCGGGCGTTACACTTTCTTGCGCCCCAGGGGTACCAGGCGATTGTGGAACTGTGCAGCGAAAACGGCCGCAGCAAGCGGCGCAACGCTTCCGCGGACTCCTGGTCGCCGGAAGAGGACGAGGTACGCATTTATTTTGAACGCACCGACGGCTCCGAAGCGGCTCCGCGGGTTGTCCGTGCGCCGCGCGCCGCGGCCGAACCGGACTTTGACGAAGACGACGACGGGCAGGAATCCGTGATTCCCGCCGACTTGGATGCGCGCGTGAAAGAACTGTGCGCCGCGCTGGCTGAGGCGGAACGGGGCGGGCACGCGTTCATCGCGCTCAAGTGGTTCCGTGACTCGTTTTTGCCGCGCAAGGCCTTTCGCTGGAATCAACACCCGGAGTCGCGCCAGGCGGTCCTGGCTGAAGCTATTCAGCGCGGCGTGGTGTTGACCAGCAAGATCGCCAACCCCAAGACCCCCGCTTATCCCACCACGACCATTCGCCTCAACCGCGCCGAAGCGGGCATTCCCGAGGAGGCGCAGCGCTTCCACCCCGTTGCAGTGCACGGCGACTCCATCGCTGAGGCCATTGAAGAGGAACGAGGGAACCTGTGAGCTGCTACTTCCTTGAGGCCACGGCCTTCGCCAAGCTTTTTGTGCAGGAGCAGGGCACCGACGAACTGATCCGCCTGATGGAGGCCGTCGAGGACAACCGCAAGCTCATTTCGGCGTCAACCCCGCTCGAAGTCTACGCGGCAGTGCGGCGGCGTGAGCGGGCCGGGGGCATATCAACGGAAGACGCTACCGCCGCACTCGACATTCTGCGCATGGAAGCCGCGCGCATGGTGCAGGAACCGCTGAATCCGGCGGTTCTTGAGGCCGCGCGTCAACTGCTGGATCGCACCACCCTGCGCTGGCCCGATGCCCTGCAACTGGGCGCCGCGTTGGTTGCCCGGGATATGTTCCAGGGTACGGAGATCATCTTTGTGTCCGCTTCACCGCAGTTGCTCGAAACCGCCAGATCCGAAGGATTTCACGCGCTGGACCCGGCCAGGGAAGCGGTTGAGACTGTGAAGGAAGCGGAAGTCAAGGAAGCGGACTAAACAGGCATTACAGCGGTTCACAATTGGTATACCTCGAAGGTCATGCACTCCAGTGGCATTTTCCTCAAGAAAATGCCACCTCGCGCGACGCTGCAAGGAGCACATGAATTGTGGAACCGCTCTAGCCAACACCCGTTGTGGAGCTCACTGGTCGGCGGCAAGCCACTCGGCGCCCGCACATTCGGGTAGATCATCTCCGGTACCATGGAACCCGCAGGGAGCGACTATCCAGCCCGCTCCCGTCTGCCTGGACGCAATTGACGCTACTTCCCCAGGTTGACCGGCCGTGTCGCCCGCAATTTGGACTGCAGTAATTCCTTGGCGTCGAGTTCTCCGCTCTTGTCTGTGTCCAGGCGGTCGAACTCCGCCTCCATGAACTTCATCCATTCCTGCTTGGATATTTTGCCGCTCTTGTCGGTGTCCATGAGAAGCAGCAGTTGTTTGACCTCATCTTCCCCGAGCGCCTGCTTATCCAATTGCTTCGGCACCGGTTGCTTCTGCGCAGCCGCAGCTCCAATCATGGCCCAGGCTGCCATCAACACGGCAGTAGCCAACACGATGTTCATTCGCTTCAACACGCTTGACTCCTTTCCGGGCGCCCCACTCTGCAAGTCAACTCATTTCTCTCGCACGAAAGAGTAGAACAGGATGGATGAAGAGGGCATAAAGAGCACGAAGGACTCGCATGTTGAATGGAGTAGATCTTTGGATGAGCATTCGAACCGAACCGCCAACGGGGGAGATGGATGCTTCAAGACGCGCGGAGTCGAGACCGAGAGCCTGGACGCTCACGGCGGCGATCCACTGCCGCCAGGCTGCGTTCAGCCGCGCCCCGCTCTATGCTCTCTCGGCTCCGTCGCTCGCAAGGACCGCCGAGCGAGAGCCGGCCGTTTCAAGTGCAAGCTTCAGAGCGCCCATCAACTGCGCGTCCGATCCCAGCGTGCTGCGCGTCAATTGCGGCCGCGCCCGCATATTCCGCTCCTCCAGCTTCTTCCGCGTGGCGTCGCAGAGTCCCGGGTGTATCCCTACGCCGCCGCCGAGAACGAAGAGCGGACAGTTCAGCACCAGGTTCATGTTGTAAATGGCATGCGATAACATGCACGCGGATTCGTTGAGGACGGTTTGCGCCAGCGAATCTCCGGCGAGCGCATGATCGAATATTTCGGTTGCGGTCATGTCCCTGGGCAGCGCTGTTTTGCTCGCGTCCCAAACAGTCTGCCACTGCGCCCTGATGCCTTCGCCTCCGATCATGCTCTCAAGAGCCCCCGGCTCGCCTTGATTGCAAGGCGCGTCCGGTGTGCCGGGCACCAGCATGTAGCCGATTTCACCCGCAGCCCAGCCCGTTCCGCGAAACGGGCGTCCGTTCAGTACGATCCCTGAGCCGATGCCGGTTCCAATAGCCAGAAACACAAAATCGCGTGCCCCTTTTGCAGCGCCAGCCCAGCTTTCGCCGATGGCCGCAAGGTTGACATCGTTGTCCACCGCGGCCGGCGCGCTGAGCGCGTCTTCGAGCATCGCACGCAGGGGAACGTCGCGCCATCCCATCAGGTACGAGGTCGCAATCACAATCCCCCGATCGACATCGGTAACGCCGGGAGCGCCGGCTGCCACGGCCTTCAACGCGCCGCGCGGCGCGGAGACCTGTCGTAGCAATTGCTCCACGCCCTCGCCAATCAGGGCCATCACCGCATCCGCGCCGCGCACGCCCGCGGTGGAGCAGGACCACTTCGCCACAACGGCGCCGCTCATGTCGCCAAGCGCCAGGCGCAGGTTGGTCCCCCCAATATCAATGCCGGCGACATAGCCGGTGTCCTCTATTGTCAAAGTGCCCTGCTGCCCATCAATGATGCTGCGGGTCTGGGATTGCGTCATTCCTGAACTTGCCTCGTGTCAGCGTTTTTTAAGGGTTGCGTTCTCTCGTGCAAAGTTGAGTTAGGTTGAGTTATGCTTCGGTCGCATTGGGTCGGGAACTGATGCTCTCCAACTCGCGCCCTCTTGTCTCCGGGACGACAAAGCGTACAAAAACGAGCGTGACGACGCAGAAGGCTCCATAGAGCATGAAAGTGCCCGAGTTCCCCGCCGCTTTGATGAGCGAAAGAAAGGTGAGCGAGACCACGAAATTGGAGGCTCCGGAGCCGAGCGTAGCCGCGGCCACACCGCGACCGCGCACGCGCAGGGGAAAGACCTCGGAGACGAGAATCCAGGCAATAGGGCCCATGCTGAATGCGAAGCAGGTGATATAGACCATCAGGCAGATGGTGGCGACCACGCCGGGAGCGGCTCCAAATGCCGCCGTGTTGTGAAACGAATAAGCCAGCAGAAACAGTGAGGCGGTCATGCCGCCGAGGCCCGCGTAAAGAAGTGGCTTGCGTCCCACCCTGTCCACCAGCACCAGCGCGATGATGGTCGCCAGCACATTGGTGATGGCCACCAGCAGCGTGGCGAAGATGGCGGATTCGTTCGACGTAATGCCGGCAAGAGAGAAGATCCGCGGACCGTAATAGATGATCGTGTTAATCCCTGTCACCTGCTGCAGAACGGTGAAGCCTACAGCGATAAAAAGAGATTTGCGAACGGCCGGGCTCCAAAGCGCGCTCCAGCGCCGGTCCATTTTTAATTTCAAACCAGCCCGAATGTCTTCGATCAGCAATCGGGCGCCTGCTTCATCGGTATAAGTGCTCAGGACGGACTTCGCCTCGGCGATGCGATTCTGCGCGAAGAGCCAGCGAGGACTCTCCGGAAGCGCGAGGATGAGCAGGACGAACACGGCTGCCGGCAGGGCTCCAATGCCAAACATCAGCCTCCAGGCGTGTTGTCCGGCCAGCCAGTATCCAGTCAGGTCTGCCAGCGCAATGCCCAGCGTGAGCGCAAACTGGTACAGGCCGATGAGCGTTCCGCGCGACCGCGGCGGCGCAAGTTCAGACACATAGACGGGGGCGGTCACGGAGGTGAAGCCGATCGCCACTCCCAGCAGAGCGCGCGACAAGATCAGTACAGCCACGTTGGGCGATGCAGGCGCAAGCAGCGAGCCGGCAAGGAAGATGCCTCCGCCCCAAAGCAGAGTTGCGCGCCTGCCGATAATGTCCGCAATCGCGCCGCCCGCCAGTGCGCCGGACATTGCGCCCACCAGCACCACGCTGACGACAACCTCTTCCATGCGCATGGAGAGCGAGAAGGTTTCGCGCACAAAAATCAGCGCGGCCGCAATCACCCCCATGTCGAACCCGTAAAGAATGCCGCCCAATCCGGCGATAAGAGAAACTTTCCAGATGAATCCGCGGCGGACGTGTGTTTGCAGTTCGGTTTCTGAATCGGACAAGATTGTCTCCCGGTTCGCAAAGGTACTCATGCTACTGCTCCATCGTGCCGTATTGAAAGCGGGGCGGCAGCCGGCAACCTGTTCGTTCCACCATGGCGAGGGTCAGCGCCTGCGGCACAAGCACGGAGGTAATGCCCTCCCAGGGCTCCGGAACAGCGTCAATGCGGACGGGAAGGAGCTTGCCGGTCGCGGTGTGTTCCCCGGCTGAAACCAGCACCACCTTGCCGCCGCGCCGGTTGCATTCTTCTGCCAGTTTGACGCCGAGCGAGGCGGCGCGCCCAAGCGCGAAAATGATGGCCAAGTGCGAAGCGTCCACATCCAGATTCGGGCCGTGTTTGAATCCTGCGCCGGTATGCGGTGCGGCGCGGAAGCCGCTCATTTCGCGAATGCAGAGCGCGCTCATGATGGCGCCGCCATAAGCCGCGCCACGGCCGACAATCTCGATGTTGGCAGCGCCCCGGCAGAACGCTTCAAGTTCGCCGCGGAGCGCGAAAACACGTTCGAGACTTGCAGCAAAAATCTCCGCCGCACGTAGGGCGTCTTCTTCCCAGGGACGGTCCAGAATCTCGGATGCGAGGATGATCGAAGCGGCGGTAGCGTTGGTGTACGTCTTGGTCGCATTGCCGTACTCCGGCCCGGCCAGGATCGGGAGCTTGTCTTCCGTTAGCTTCCAGCAGGTGCTTGCCGGGTTGTTGCAGATCAGGCCGAGCGCGCTGTCTCTGGCCGACCCGCTCTTGTCTTCCGACCCGCTGTTGCCTTCCGATCTGATGAGTTCGACCAGCTCCGCGCTCTCTCCCGAGGTGGTCAGAAGCAGCGAGAGCGCCGCATCGCGCCAAACCGGGCGGCCATAGTGCAGCCATTCGCCTGCGTCCACTGTGAACGAAGGCCTTCCGTGGCTCTGCAGACAGACCGATCCGCTGATGGCGGAACAGTACGACGCGCCCATGCCAATAAACAGGATTGAGCCATTCTTTTGAGCGGCATCGCGGAACTTCCTTAACTGGCCGCGGATTTCCGGATCGCTGCCATACGCCTGAATCAGATCGCAAAGCCGCTCAGGCTGCTCGCGGCATTCGATCTCGAGGATTTGTGTGCCGCTGGCCGCGAGCATTTCTTTCGAGGGCTCGATGCCGGAGATCCAGCGGGGCGCCTGTTGATTCGCTGCTTCCATTCCGTTCCTCAGTCCGGCAAAATCGCCGCAAGCGCACTTCGGGTTGCCCTGAATGGTGCGACGGCCCATCCAGACAGATGCTTAAAAGACGCACCTTGGCTGGCACCCGAATGCAGAAGACTCCCGGGAGGCCGACATCGAGGAATTGAAACCGGCAAATCGCTCCGCCCTCGAATTTCAGCCCTATACTTCCTAATGATTATTTAGTATGCTGCCTGAGAGAGCGTAAAGCAAGAACTTCTTTGCGCGAAAAAGGTTTGCGAAAGAGGCACATGTCGAGCGCTCTTCCGGTGACTGGGGGCCATGACTCGGCATATAGTAACCCTGAGGTAGGTGTCTTTCGAAGGACTGAGTGAAGAAGAAATCTATCCCGATCGGCCGGCCTTCCGTCCTGCGCCACACGAATGCGAACGGCATTCTGAAGCTTCTGCGCGAATGCGGTTCTTGTTCCAGGGCCGATCTAGTCCGCGCTTCAGGCCTCAGCGCGCCGACGGTGACCAATGTCGTCAAGGATCTGCTCTCAAAGAGCCTTGTCGAGCCCCTTGGCGAGGGCGAATCCAGCGGAGGACGCCCGCCGGACATGATCCGGTTCAAGGCGGAACGGGGCTGCCTTCTGGCCGTTGAAATCACGGCCGAGAACCTTTCCTTCCTTCTTACCGACTTGAACGGAAGCGAAATCGACACGCAGAAAGTGTCGCTTCTCAAGCGGAAAACGACGCCTGAAGCGATCTGCGGCTACATCGGCGACGAATTGAAAAGCCTGCTGCGGAAGCAGAAAAAGACCCGCGACCAATTGCTCGCCCTGGTCGTCGGCGTTCCCGCAATCACAAATGTTGAAGAAGGCAGCGTCCTGTCCATCAGCACGCTGGAAGGCTGGCGATCGGTGCCCTTGCGCGCCATGCTCACCAGGATTGCCAATTGCCTGGTGATCGTGGAAAACGATACCAACCTGGCCGCGCAAGGGGAACAGCATTGCGGCGCGGCGCGGGCCGAGACCGACTTCATCTTCATCAATATCGGGACCAACGTGGGCGCAGGCATTTTCCTGCGGGGCAGAATTCATCATGGCTCGCAATGGTCCGCGGGAGAAATCGCCTATCTCCGCCTGCCTTCGACCTCGCGTAAACAGCCGACTATTCATGAATTCGGTGAACTCGAAACCGTCCTCACCACCTCGGGAATCGTGAAAAGATGGCATGAGGATGCCGGGAATGCGGCGCAGAGCGCGAACGGGAATGACAGCGAAATGGATGCCTTGGGAATCCTGCGATTGGCGCAGGCCGGGGACCCGCGCGCGGAAAAGATCATCCGCCATCTAACCGAGATTGTTGCGGACATCGTCGTGAATCTGTCCCTCATCCTCAACCCCGGCCTGATTCTTTTGGGCGGAGAAGTCGGCTCCCATCCGGTGCTGATCGATTTCGTGCGCAAGCAGCTCGAGGGCGGCGAATTCGCGGTCACCAAGGTTGCCTCAAGCGCGCTTGGCGATCACGCCGTGCTTTGGGGAGCCATCTCTCTGGCGCTGGAAGCGATCCCTTCGGTTCTGCTGCCTCAGCCCGCCCTGTGAATCCGGCCGCATGAACGGGGAATCGCTTTGAGGAATCGCCGTTGCGAGGAAAACTCGCGTAATCTCAACTCGCTGGGAGCCGTTGCAGGGAGAAACGCCATGCGGAAGCTGTTTGCTCTTGCTTTTATCGTGCTGCTGTCTTCTGCCCTCCATGGACAGACCGCGCATCCCATTCTTTCACTCGGTTCTCCTGCGCCCAATTTCGCGTTGCCCGGTGTGGACGGCCAGATTCACAAGCTGAGCGACTATGCCGGCAGCCGCATTCTTGTCGTGGTCTTCACCTGCGACCATTGCCCGATCGCGCAAATGTATGAGCAGCGCATTGAACAACTTTATGAAGACTATGGAAAGCGCGGCGTCGCTGTCGTGGCCATCCAGGGCAACGATCCGAAAGCAATCACCATCGATGAACTCGATTCCTCGGATATCAGCGACACTCTCGACGAGATGAAGGTCCGCGTCGAGTACAAGCATCTTCATTACCCTTATCTCTACGACGGCGAGACCCAGGCCGTGACGCGCGCTTTCGGCCCGCAAGCCACGCCGCACGTTTTCATCTTCGACCAGGACCGCCGGCTTCGCTATGAAGGTCGCATGGATAACAGTTATCGCACCGAACTGGTGAAGACGCAGGACGCGCGCGACGCGATTGAAGCGCTGCTGGACAACAAGCCTGTCGCGGTGGCGCACACGGCGGTCTTTGGCTGCTCCACCAAGTGGCAGGAGAAGGAAGCTCTTCGCGAAGCATCGGAGCGGAAACTCGAAGCTCAGCCCGTCAATGTCGAACTCGTGGATGCGGACGGGCTGAAGAAATTGCGCGCCAATGCCGGCGGCCACCTCACGCTGGTCAGCTTCTGGGCAACATGGTGCGGCTCCTGCGTGGCAGAGTTCTCTGATTTGCAGGACACATTGCGCATGTATGCCGACCGCGACTTCGACCTTGTCACAGTCTCCGCGAACATGCCGGACGAGAAGCCGGGCGTTCTGCGCTTCCTTCAAAAGAAACACGCCACAAGCCGGAATCTGCTGTTTGCTTCTGACGACACCGCTGCGCTGCAGGCGGCTTTCGATCCCCAGTGGCAGTCAGCCGTGCCCTACACGGTACTGCTGGGCGCGGATGGCAAGGTGCTTTACAGCTCCCTTGGTTCGGTCGACGTGCTGGAACTGCGCCGCAAGATTCTGGCGGCCATGCCATCGGACTATATCGGCTTCAATCAATACTGGGCGACGAACTGACCGGGCGCCTTATTGATGCGCGGCCCAGAAGATCGAGTTTCTGAATATGGTGGTAAACGCCGCATTCTCGAACAGGTCCGGATGGTGCCCCATGAAGATATAAATGTTTCTTGCCTTGCAGTGATCGTTTGTCCAGATGACCGGGTGGTCGCCCATTTTTATCTTGCTGTCCGGCGTATACGTGCTTTCATTCACGCTGGCCAGCACATGAACATTGGCGCGGGGAGACTTGTCCCATGTGTACCACTCCTCATGCTGAATGACGAATGGAGTTGTCACGCCCTTCATGGTCGGGTGCGACGTGTCTTCGACGGTTACCGTTCCATCGGCAAAAGTCGGAATGTAGTTCGTAAATCGAATGCCGCCCATAAAGTTGGAAAACCAGGGCCACATCTTGAAGCCATCGAATTCGCCGAGCAATGTGGCGTGATGAAATCCGATCCACCCTCCCCGGCCTTCGTCGATGTACCTCTCAAACGCTGCGGCCGCCGTGGGCGTCCAGTTATACGGCGGATAGTTGAGTTGAATGAACAATTGATAGTGCGCCAGGAAAGCGTCGTCAATCTTTTCGGTGTTTTGAATATAGTCGACTGTAAAATTATTCTCAGTTGCCAGCTTGTCGAGCCAAATCTTTGCCGCGTCCACAAAAGGCGCATGCAGTCCGCCCGGCTCAGCCAGTGCGACGACCCGGAACGCGGGATTCGCGTCTTTCGAAGAAGCTGCAGCAGCGATCGCGGAACCGAGGAGAAACACAGCCAGCAGTTGTACTGCCCGGTTTCGCAACAATACAAAGCTCAACTTCAAGTCCATCTTCGGTTCCATCCCTTCATTTCGTTCGAAGCGGTTGAATATCGAGGCCCGCGCCGCTGACGTCTTGTGGCAGTGACGCGGACCGCCCCATGCTATTTCGCTCGGGGCGGCGTCATTTCCAAAGCCCAGATGGCCGTGGGGCGCATGTACATTCCAGCGCGAAAATTCCCTGTGATGTCCCACGCTTCCGGTGTGCGAAACCAATAGCCTTTGCTTTCGTAGATCACGTGATAGAGCCCGCGCGTGGTCGCGTATGCCTCGTCCTTCATGCCCTCGCTCATCAGCAACCCCGCATAGCCGAGCGTTGTTCCCACCCACACTTCCTTGGCTTCCGCATTGGTGAGAATCGAGCCATCCGCCGCCATGCCGTTGGCAGCGCCCATCTCGCCGTGGCCGAACTTCATCACATTGAAATCGAAGATCTTTTTCTCTGCCGAGAGCTGCATGCCGTGAGGCACAATGTCGCCCAGGCCGGTAAGGTTGGCGTACCACTGCCCGGCAAGCTGGTCGGTCTGTATGTCGTCCTTGGACTCGCTGTGCGTGTCATAGCGGAAGTACTCGCCGTTCCACAACTGGCCTATGTAAGTCTTCTGCCCTTTCAGGAAAAGAGCGTGATACTCCGCCGCCGTTTTCGTGTCGCCCAGAGTGCGAGCGGTTTCTTCCGCGGCGCGCAAAGCGGCCAGCCACAGGCCGCCGGAATAGGCGCTGACCCCACTCACCACCCAGTCGTCATAGGTCTGGTCCGGATAGCCGCTGTTTTCCGGCACACCGCCGCCATGATCGAACTGGCGAAGATATTCGACTGCAGCCTTGACGGCGGGCCAGGTTTCGCGAAGAAACGTGGTGTCCGTTCGGCCGGTCAGAACATAGTCCCGATAAACCATCAACACGAACTTCGAATTGAGGTCTTTCCAGTCGTTGGTGTCCTGCCAGCCGGGCTCGTTCACCGCAACGAAGGGATCACCTTCCGGCACGCCTAAATCGTGAGGCACGGCTCCCATCTTCTTGCGCTTGTGGGTCACCGGCTCGCCCGTCTGCTCAGATTTCCAAACCCAAAGCCCCTGCTCCGGCCACTCCTTGGGCACGGTATCGGCAAATTCCCGCAGCACCTGCTTGTCGATATCCGGCCAGAACTTCAACAGCGGAAGCGATGCGTAGAAGCGGACATCGAGCGTGCCATAGTATGCGTAGTCGAAGCATTCCAGCAAGGCAAAGGACGGAGTAGCCTTGGGATCGGACCCGGTCTGGCGCCCCCAGAAGGTCCCACCATCCGTCAGCGCATACAGTTCGTTGAAAAGCATTCCGCGATACCACAGCGGTTTGCTTTCATCGTTGATGTAGGGTGCCTGCCACTTGTCCACTTCTCCGCTCCATTCTGCAGCGTGGAGCAGCCCGTCGCGCGCAATTGCCCATGCGTTCCGGCCGTTGGTGCCATAGAAATCCGTATAGCGCCGGTCCCACTTTCTTCCTTCCCCAAACTGAACCAGCGGAAAGTCCCATGCGATGACCATGGGGATCACTTTGCTCTCCCCCGGCCGCAGAGTGAAGCGCAGGGCGATCGCGCCCGCCAGCTTCTCCTTGTCGCTCACCCACGATTTACCGTCGTCGGCAAGCCGCCCATCTTTTGAGAACGGCGTCCACACCGCTTTGCCGTCGCCAGTGGCCTGAAACGTCGTCTGGTAGCTGACTTCCACGCCCGGCGATTCGAGCGCGGCAATCGCAAACTGGCCGTCCCATTCGCTGGGCGCGTTGCCGGCTCGATTGCGGTCGAAGACAATTCCCTTCATCGTCCCCGCGCTCCCCACCGGCTCGCTCCTATAGTCGTTATGGTTGCCCTGGTTCGGCGCCCCGGCAAAGTCGCGCGTGAAGGTCCTGAACCAGCCCGACATATTCGTCCAGGAAAGCAGCACCGAAACGGTAACGGTTTTATTGGTTGGGTTATTCGCGTGCCAGCGATAGACGGCCACCGGGTAGCTGGACTCCCGATAATTATGGGGAAGAACGGGCGAAAACTGCTCCAGCACCACGTGCGCCGGGAACTTGTCCCACTTGTAGTCGAACCAGGATTTTGGAAACAGCGCGTAGTAGTTCCCTGCCCCGACCGGATAGTCCCACTGCCAACTCGACAGTTCGCCGCTCTTGGGGTGCCCGTTCATCAGCACTTTGGCAGTACCCTGGGCATCGCCCTCCGACTGCTGGAACATGGCGAACTGATTGGCGTACACCGGCTCGTATTTATGAACCGCGGCCTTGATGTGCCAGCGCGCAAAGTCGCCGCGATAGCTGCGCGAAAACGTTCCGGCTCCAAATCCGCCGACCGGCGCGCCCTGCCAGTAGCCGTCATCAATGTCTCCGGCTGTGCGCGTCACTCCCGGGTTTTCGAGGGGCTGACCCAGCGGGCGCTTCCAGGCCGCTTTTGGAATACCATCCTGACCAAATACAGTGGAAACTGCGGATAAACAGATTGCCAATGTCAGGAGATGGATCGTCTTTCGCTTCAAGTTGCCCCCAATTGCTTCTCAAAAATCGTTCAAAACCAGGCAAGCGCAGACTATCAGCAACGGATCATGCCCCGGGTCCTTGAGCGTGCGTCTGCGGTAATGGGAGCGGCGTCTTTTTCTCCCGAATGTCCTATTTTGGCATCCGGCAAAAAAAGCACTTGCCAACCCCTCGCTTTTGTGAGTACATACTAACTAATCATTACGAAGGATGTCACGCGTTTCTTTACGTGGCTGAATTTCCGGGGTTTTGGGCGTATTTTCCCTGAGAAATGCGCGCTCAAACCCGGATCACGGCTTGATCAGGCCCGACATCATCGTGATGGGATGTGCCGGTTTGGCGGCTATGGCGAAACCAGAGT
>JBEKTB010000041.1:0-24988 GCA_049516495.1 Occallatibacter sp. | reverse complement strand
ATCGGCAACCGCCGTCAATTCGTTCACGCTGCGGCCATGGCCGCGGGCATCATGCGCGGTACGCTCCGCGCTTTCCGTCGAGGTAAGGGATTTTGAACAAGAGAAGTCTTTGGATGAGCGCCACCGCGGCCCTTGTGGTTGCTGCCGCGCTGGCAGGTTGTGGCACCACTACCTATTTTGCGGGCCGCGTTCTGCCGCCCAGC
This sequence comes from Occallatibacter sp., assembly GCA_049516495.1. Classification (GTDB taxonomy): domain Bacteria; phylum Acidobacteriota; class Terriglobia; order Terriglobales; family Acidobacteriaceae; genus Telmatobacter. The sequence goes on along the minus strand of JBEKTB010000041.1, from coordinate 24,785 downwards.
GGGCTGACCAATCGCGTCCTGATTGCGATACAGAATCCCAGCGCGTTCACCAAGGGCGCCTTGCAAATCGTGGACGCCTTCTACGACGTCCGGTTCGCCTACAACGACAAGAAGGGCTCGTTCTCGGTCTCCGGCTACTCCGGCGCGCTTCCCACCACCATCCAGAACATGCCTGAACAGCAGCTTGGCGCAGTCTACGGCTCGGGCGACGGCAGTTTCACCCTGGTCAACTATGCCAAGGAGAACACCGCCGGCTCGGTCAGCGGCCTGAACGGCGCCTCTTCCAGCGTGTTCATCACGCTGAACGAGTCCTATGCCTTCGCCGCCAGCCAGGGTTCCCATGTGCTAACGGTGGTGAACCGGCTGACCGGCGGCAGCTACCCCCTGAGCCTTCCCGGCGTTTATCGCGTCAGCGTCAATCAAGGTGGCTCGGTGGCCCTGGCCTTTGTCCAGAACTCGAATTATGTCTACTATCCGCGCCAATTGACGTCTGCGCAGAGTCAGGCATACTCCGGCGGCCCCGCCACCTGGCCCAAGAATGCTCAGGACTGCGAACCGCAGAACAATCCCGCATGGTGTCTTTTCCAGGTACAAAGCCCGGACCACCAAGCCAATGACGCAGCCGGCATCCCTTACTATTACGGCGCTCCGCTTTCGTTTGACCGGCCCGTGAAAGCGATCTTCTCCGAAGATGGCGGCACCGCGTACATCCTCAACTGCGGACCGGAGTGCGGCGGCTCCAATGCTTCGATCTCCCTGCTGCCCACGGCGCCACTGATCTTCCTCAGCGGCCAGCAGTCCGGACTCCTGCCCAAGACCGGCGCAATTCCCAACATCGGCACACCAGCAGGCGCCAGCAACGCGCTGATCGACAGCTCCACCATGTATGTCACTGGCCAGAAATATATGCCCGACGGCTATTGGGGCGGCTACCTCACGGTGGTCAACCTGCTGACCAACTCGGTTGTGCCCACCAGCACCGCTTCTCCCAACCCGGTCTCCATCAGCGATGGCGCCCCTGGGGCCGTCAGCCGCATGCTGCTGGCCGACGACAATACGCTCTGGATCGGCATGACCAAGTGCACCAACGGTGAACGCGCCAACAACAATCAGCCCTATGGCTGCTTGACCATGTACAACACGTCCACCAGTACCGTGACCCTGCTGGAGCCCTACAACGGCGACGCCACCGGCATTGCGGGAGTGACCGGTCTGCACAAGATCTACACCGCGGAGGGCGGGCAGGTGTACATCTACCTGACCACCGACGGCACGGCCAAGGACAATCAGTATGTGACTGTGACCGGCACAGCGTATGACGTGGCCTACATGGACGGGCTTACCGACGCCAACAACACGGTCTACTAACGCCATGGCCACTGGTTCCATTACGGACTCCCCAGTGGCCGACGTTCTGGCCATCGCAGCCCATCGCGACGATGTGGAACAAACCTGCGGCGGAACGCTACTGCGCATGGCGTCGCGCGGTTTGCGCACCGCCATCCTGGACCTGACTCAAGGCGAAGCCGGAACCCGTGGCAGTGCGGACGAGCGCGCCCTCGAAGCCGCCGAAGCCGCCCGCCTGCTCGGGGTTGGCTGGCGACAGGCTCTCGACCTGCCCGACGGCGCAGTCGAAAACACCCTCGAAAACCGCATCAAGATCGTACGCGTCCTGCGCCTGGTCCGCCCCCGCGTGGTGATTCTTCCCTATTGGCAGGCCCGCCATCCCGACCACGCCACCGTGGCCGCGCTGGGCTACGAGGCCTGCTTTCTCTCCGGCCTGGCCAAGGCGCCTGTGGTGCGGCCGCCGGCGCAAGCTGAAGGCGGGTTAGCCGATGAAGAGTTGCCGCCCCATCGCCCGTTCAAGATCGTCTACGCCAGCCTCTACGCCGACGTGCGTCCCAGCTTCATCGTGGACATTACCCCGTTCATCGAGCAGCGGCACGCCGCGCTGATGACCTACCGCTCGCAGTATGCCAACCAGGCGACCGGCGGCGCGCTCTTTGTTCCGGAAGAAGAGATTCGCGAGCGCACCTTTGCCGAGGCGCGCCACTACGGCCTGCTGGCCGGCGTTCGCTACGGCGAGCCCTTTGTGCAGAAGGAAGTGAGCCTGGTGGACGATCTGACGCTGCTGCCCGTGCAATCGATCTGACTGACTCAGGCGCCTCAAGGGACAGGCGATGCCCTCGCCGGCGTTACAAGGCGCTTTTCAGCACCGCAAGCCCAGCCTGGGAGACCTGGACATCGTCCTCCGACTTGCCGCCGCTGAAAGCCACAATCACGTAACCGGTCTTCGTCCGCTGAATCACGCCGCCCTGCCAGCCGAATTCGCCCGTCATCGGCGGCCGCTTGGCGGTGCCGCTGTTTTCCAGCGTTTCCGCCATTTCAGCGGACTTGGCGTAGGCGATTCCAAGCAGGTTGTTGCCCTTTTCGGTTGCCGAGGGAACATCTTTCATGCGGCCCACCACGGCCATCTTTGAAGTCCAGCCCTGAATGCTGTCTCCCTGCGCATAGGACACCACCGCGACTCCGGTGACCTTGAGTTCAGCAGCTCGCTTCTTCATGGCGTCGAGCGCTGCATTGGCCAGCACATCGAATTTTTTTGCGCTGATGGGCTTGGCGGCGCTGGCCGCGCGCACGTGTCCCTCGCCGGCGGCAAGGCTCACCGCAATCAGCACTCCCAAGGCAAGCAGGCGTAGTTTCATTTCATCTCTCCAGTCGGCCACATGCGCGGCTTTCTGCGCCCGCTTGTGCGTCCCGGAGAATTCTACTCTGCTCGGGTGTGCGGTTCGCGGATTGCCCGCGGAAGAGCGTCTGCGCGAACCGGAAAACGACGCTTCAGTTGCCTGTCGCGGACCGGTAGATGAGTCCGATCACGGTCCCCGCGATCGTCCATTCGATGAAGTAGGCGATCGATTGCTGGATGGTCAGAGTGAGTCCGATGTTCAGGTTGACGTAGTTGTGAAACACAAAGGCGCCCAGCGCAAAGACGCCGATCAGTGCGCCGAAGCGTGCGCCCTCCACCAGCCCGGAACCACCCTGGTATGCCCTTGCATAGAGCACCGCGAGCATCAGCATGGCCAGGAACATGGCGGCCATTCCTGCCGGCATCCTGCTCATCTGTCCTTGCTGAGTCCGGTAAACGGCGGGGAATTTGAGGAACTCGTTCCTGATCGACGGGAACAGGCCGAAGGCCAGACCGCCGACAGCGAAATACGCCACAAACGCGCCGATGGCGGCGAAGACGATGCGCGGGTAGTTCATGAACACTCCTTTCCAAATAGCAGGAGTCCAGCGACTGCGCGTTCAATGTACGGACGGGCTCCAACAGTCGTCAAGGGATTTGTCGCGGATCGAGCGCATGGCACGATGCCCGTCTGGCGCAGCATTTTGCTGGCTCAGCAATGGGCGAACTGTTCATTTCGGGCTCAGGCATGGACCCACGGCGGCAATGGACCGAGCGGGCGGGCATTCGATCACGATAATCTAGTAACCGACATGATCAAGGAAGACAAGCAGTCCGGAATGGAAGAACTTCAGCAAATCCCGGCCCTGGAAAAGGCGCCGGCTGAGCTGACGCCGTTTATGAAGCAGTGGACGGCGGCGAAGCGGGAAAATCCGGACGCGCTCCTGTTTTTTCGCATGGGGGATTTCTACGAGCTGTTCTACGACGATGCGGTGACCGTCAGCCGGGAGCTGCAACTGACGCTGACGGCGCGCGACCGGGAGCGCAACCAGCCCATGTGCGGCGTCCCCTATCACGCGGTGGATGGCTACTTGACACGCCTCTTGCGGCAGGGCTACCGCATCGCCATCTGCGACCAGATGGAGGACCCCAAGCTCACCAAGAAGATTGTCCGCCGCGAGGTGACGCGGGTGCTTTCGCCCGGGACGGCGCTCGACAACGGGCTGGGACAGGAACAGAACAACTTTCTGGCGGCGTATTTCGAGACCGGAGGCGGCACGAAAGAAGCCGCGGGCGAAGCTGGAAAAAAACGTCCCTCCGGCTCCAAAGCCCAGGTGGACACGGCCGGGCTGGTCTGCGCCGTGGCTCTGTTGGACGTTTCCACAGGAGAGTTCCGCACCGCGGAGTTCCTGGGCACGACGGCCCGGCAGCAGGCCGTAGACCAAATCGTAAAGGCGGGTTCGAGCGAAGTCCTCGCGCCTTCGAGCGCGGAACTGCCTGCACAGCTTGAGCGGATTCCGGCGCGGACGCGCGTGGAGGACTGGGTATGGACGCGGGATTTTGCCGTTCCGCTGGTGGAGCGGCAACTCAATGTGCGCTCGCTCGAAGGGTTCGGACTGACTGAGCATCCGGCGGCAGCCATCGCGGCCGGGGCGGTGCTGCACTATGTCAGGACGACGCAGAAAAACGACGCGCTGCACGTCGACACTTTGCGATTTGAAGAGCACTCGACGGCGCTCGAACTCGACCAGGTGACGGTGCGCAACCTGGAGCTGGTGGAACCACTGTTCGCGGGTCAGGACAGCCGCGCGACGCTGTTTCACACCCTGGACGCATGCCAGACGCCGATGGGCAAGCGCCTGCTGCGAGCCACGATTCTGCGGCCGCTGGTGGACGCCGCGGCTCTCGAAACCCGCTATGAGGCGGTGGGCGAAGCGCACGGAGGCCTGGTCAAGCGGGAGGAAATCCGGCGGGCGTTCACCGGGCTTCTGGACCTGGAGCGGCTGCTGGCGCGGCTGAGCCTGGATTCAGCCGGTCCGCGCGATGTGCGTGCGCTGGCCGCGAGCCTTAGCCGTTTGCCGGGACTGGAGACGGCGCTCCATGCGATGCAGGCGGCACGCTGGCGCGAACTTGCCGAGCGGCTGGACACGCTCGAAGACGTGACCGGGCTGATTGCGGCAACGCTGGTCGAGGAGCCCCCGCTCACGCTGGCGGATGGCGGTGCGATTGCGGCCGGAGTAGATGCCGAACTCGACGACCTGCGAACGATCTCTACCACCGGGCGGCAGCAGATTGCGGCCATCGAAGAACGCGAGCGTGCGCGGACGGGAATCAGTTCGCTGAAGGTCCGGTATAACTCGGTTTTCGGATATTACATTGAGATTACGAAAGCCAATATCGCGCTGGCCCCTGCGGATTACGAGCGCAAGCAAACACTGGTGAATGCCGAGCGGTTTACGACACCGGAGTTGAAGGACTACGAGCGCAAGATCATGACGGCTCACGAGCGGTCGATCGAAATCGAGAAGCGGATTTTTGCCGAACTGCGGCGCTCGGTCCTTGATGCGGCCGGACGGATCAGGCGCAGTTCCGCCGCGGTCGCCGAGGCCGATCTGCTGGCAAACTTCGCGCATCTGGCCGCGGGGCGCAAGTATGCGCGTCCGCAATTGGTGGAGGAGTTGGTCATCGAGGCCGTCGGCGGCCGCCATCCGGTGATTGAGCAGTGGATGGAGGAGACGCGCGAGGGAAGGTTCATCGCCAACGACATTTATCTGAACGCTGCGAGTGAAGGGCCGAGCCTGTTGCTGATCACTGGCCCCAACATGGGCGGCAAGAGCACCTATCTGCGCCAGGCGGCGATGCTGGTTCTTCTGGCCCAGATGGGCAGCTTTGTGCCGGCAGAAAGTTTGCGCTTTGGCCTTGTCGACCGCATTTATACGCGCATCGGGGCCAGCGACAACGTGGCGCGAGGCCGCTCGACGTTCATGGTGGAGATGACCGAGACGGCCACCATTCTGAATACGGCGACCAACCGCTCGCTGATCCTGCTGGATGAGATGGGCCGCGGAACGGCCACGTTCGACGGCCTGTCGCTGGCGTGGGCCACGGTCGAATATCTGCATGCCGAGACCGGTGCGCGGACGCTATTTGCCACCCACTATCACGAGCTGACCATGCTGGCCGAGAAGCTGCCCCGCGTGCGGAATCTGCGCGTGGGCGTCAAAGAAGCCGCCAGCGGCATCGTGTTTTTGCATAACATCGAGCCCGGCGCAGCAAGCAAGAGTTATGGCATCGAAGTAGCGCGGCTTGCAGGGCTGCCGGCGGCCGTGATCGAGCGAGCCAAGCACGTCCTGCGGCAGCATGAGAAACAGGAGCGTCAGAGCGTGCAGGTGGAAACAACGCCCGAGCCGGTGCAGTTGACGATCTTTACGCCCCTGTCGCAGCGCATTGTGGACCGGATCGAGGCCACGGACGTGAACACGCTGACGCCGCTGCAGGCACTGAACCTGCTCGAGGAGTTGCAGCAGGAGTTGAAGGAAAACAGGGGTTAGAGATCAGGGGTTAGGGGGTAGGGATTAGGGATTCGGCCTCCGACCGCTTGTTGTCGTATCAAAGTGGGCGCCCCAGGTCCGGGGTCCCCACGGACAGGTCTTCGTCCGTGGGGTGGAGATCCCTCGCATTTGGGGACCTGGGAAAGCACGAAATCATCAAAGAACGGTACCAGGGATTAGGAAACAGGTTCGAGCGATGAGGATGAGTCTGCGTCAAGCGGCGGGAAGCTTGCTGGTGGTAGGGCTGGAAGGCGCGGAGATATCCGGCCTGGAGCGCGCGTGGCTCAAGCTGGTGCGGCCGGCTGGGGTGATTCTATTCCGGCGCAACATTGTGGATGCGCGACAGACGCACGCGCTGCTCGACGAGGCAACGGCCGTGTGCGCGGCGAACAGTTTTCGCTGCGTAGACGTGGAAGGCGGAACGGTCGACCGGCTGCGGGACGCGCTGGCGCCCATGCCTTCCGCACAGGCAGTAGCGGCGGCAAGTATTAATCATCCCAGGTCTCAAAAGCGAGACCTGGGGCACCCGGCCGGACTGGCGCGCGTACATGGCGAGTTGATTGCGCGCGGGGTGAGAGCCTTCGGGTTCAACACCACTCTGGCGCCGGTTCTCGATCTCGCGCTCCCGGCGTCGGCTGCTGTGATGGGCACGCGGGCGACAGCGCCAACAGCAGCCAGTGTGGTCGACTATGCGCGCGCGTTTCTGGCCGGTCTCAAGGCCGAAGGCGTAGTCGGGTGCGGCAAGCACTTCCCGGGTCTTGGAGGTGGAACGCTCGATTCACACCTGGACACGCCGGCAATCCGGCGCGGAATCAGAGAGCTGTGGCGCGACGATCTCGCGCCCTATCGGGAACTGCGCGACGAGCTGCCGATGATCATGGTGAACCACGCGGCTTATCCCGACACGCCCGCTGGGAACCAGCCGGCGAGCATATCGAACTACTGGATCAGGACGGTGCTGCGCAAGCGCATCGGCTATAGCGGCCTCGTCTTCTCCGACGATATGGAGATGGGTGGAATCCTGAAAGTCATGCCCATCGAGGAAGCCGCCGTGGCAGCGGTGCGCGCCGGGATGGACCTCGTGGAGATTTGCCACAGCCCGGAGCTGATTCTGCGCGCCTATGATGCGCTGATTGCGGAAGGCGAGCGGTCGAAAGCGTTTGAAAAAATGTTGCTGACCCGAGCGGCTGGAACTGCGCGGGCAAGAGCAAAGCTGTTTGCCGCCGGAACACCCAAGGCGCCGACGCAAAGGCAATTTGAGGCGCTGCGGGGGCGGATTCAGCGCTTCCGCGAGACGGTGATGAAGGCACAACCCAACACGGAGGCGCAACCAGCATGAAAGCAAAGACCATGACAGTGGCCGGCATCATGAGCGGAACCTCGGCCGACGGGATTGACGTGGCGGTGGTCGAGATTGCGCCGGGAAGGCCGACAGCCCGGCTGACGCTTCTCGCGCACGAGGGGTTTCCGTTCCCTGCCCCCCTGCGGCGCTCGGTGCTGGCCGCGATGAATGCGGCTTCGACTTCGACGGCGGAGCTGGCGCGGCTGAACTGGCGGCTGGGAATGGCCTACGCCGAAGCGGTCAGCGCAACGGCCGAGCGCCACAAGCTGAATCTCGACCTGATTGGCTGCCACGGGCAGACGCTTTACCACCAGGCGCGGGCCGATAACTACGCGGGGCGGCGCTTCGGCTGCACCTGGCAATTGGGCGAACCCGCGGTGATCGCCGCTGCGGCTGGAGTTCCTGTGGTCTCGAATTTTCGCCCTGCGGACCTGCTCGCCGGTGGCCAGGGCGCGCCGCTGGTTCCGTTGCTCGATTACGTGCTGTTCGCCGACCGCATGCGCGGGCGTGTGCTGCAAAACATAGGCGGCATCGGCAACCTGACGGCGATTCCCGCTGCAGCCGGGGCGGACGCGGTCATCGCCTTCGACACGGGGCCAGGGAACATGGTCGTCGACGCGCTGGCGCTCGAACTCTTCGGCAAACGGTTCGACCGCAACGGCGACCTGGCCGCGCGCGGAGCGGTGATCGAGAAAGTTCTGGCGGCGGAGTTGCGCAATTCCTACTACCAGCTCAAGCCGCCCCGCACCGCGGGACGCGAGCAGTTCGGGCGCGAATATGCGGCGAAGTTTCTGGCCGCCTGCCGGAGACACAGTGACAAGGGCGAGGACGCGCTGGCCACGGCGACCGCGCTAACCGCCGAGACCATTGCGCGCAGTTACAAAGCGTTTGTCCGACGCGGGATGAAGGGCAATGCCGTCGATTACATCGTCTCCGGCGGCGGCGCGCGCAATCGCACGCTGATGGCCATGCTGGCGCAGAAACTGGAGCCGCTGGGGTGCGAACTGGCGACGAGCGAGCAGTTTGGCTTGCCGGCAGAGGCCAAGGAAGCCGCGGCCTTTGCGCTGCTGGCGTGGCAGACGTGGCATCACCTTCCTGGAAATGTGCCCAAGGCGACAGGTGCGGCGAGGCCGGCAATCCTGGGTCAGGTGACGTATGTTTGAGTGGTCGCTGGGGTGGTTGCGGAGCCGTGGCCGGTTTGGAGTTGGTGAGTTCTCACGTCTCAGACGTGAGCGCCTTCGACAAGCTCAAGGCTGGCTCTGGGGCACCCGGCCGAGTTACGGCGACCATGAGTTTATGATCTCCCACCCTTTCCGCAAAGAGACGCGGAAAGGATGGGGCACCCAGCTTTTATTTTTTTGCAGTCCGCATCTTTTTGGAAGGTCCCTGTGCGGGTTGCTTGCGCTGGCTTGCCTCGTGGCGCTGGCAGGCTGCCGCTCGACGCCACGCGACCCGCGAACAGTGGTGTTCCTGATCGAAAGCAGTCCGGCGAATCTCGACCCCCGAATCGGCACGGACGGCCAATCGGAGCACATCGACGAGCTGATTTTTGACGGTCTGGTGGCGCGCGACGCGAATTTTCATTTCACGCCGGAGCTGGCCGAAAGCTGGGAGCAGCCGGACCCGCTGAAGCTGATCTTTCATCTGCGCGACGGGGTGCGGTTTCACGACGGGCGCACACTCACGGCGCGCGATGTGGCGTGGACCATCGACTCGATTCGCAAGGGCGTGGTTATCTCGCCCAAGGCTGCCGCTTACGCCTCTGTGGATACGATCGAGGTCCGAGACGCACGGACCGTGGTCCTGCATTTGAAGCATGCGGACAATTTTCTGCTGACCAATCTCTCCACCGGAGCATTCGGGATTGTTCCCGAGGGCAGCGGACGCGAGTTCTGGCGGCATCCGGTGGGCACGGGGCCATTTCGATTCGTAAGCCAGCAGATCGACCAGGACGTGGTGGTCGAGCGCAATCCGTTGAGCTGGACCCCAGCGCCGAAGATTGAGCGTGTTCGCTTCCGCGTGGTTCCGGACGCGATCACCGAGTCGCTGGAGCTCGAAAAGGGCTCGGGCGACGTGGCCGTCAATTCCCTGCCCATGGATTCGCTGCCAGTGCTGGCCAGGCTGCCGAACCTCGCGGTCGAAGACTCGCCGGGCACGCAGATTCAGTACCTCAGCTTCAACCTGCGCGATCCGCTGCTGAAGGACGCACGGGTGCGGCAGGCGATTGCCTGCGCCATCGACCGCCAACTCATCATCCAGACGCTGCAGCAGGGCCACGCGCGGCTGGCGGAGAGCCTGTTGCCCACCAACCACTGGGCCTACACGGGCGATGTTGCGCGCTACGACTACGATCCGGCGCGGGCGGCGCAACTGCTGGACGAATCGGGCCACGCACGCGGCCAGGACGGCGTGCGCTTTCACCTGACGATGAAGACCTCCACCGACGAAGGCACGCGGCTGTTGGCCGCGGTCCTGCAGCAGCAACTGGCCCGGGTGGGCATTGCGCTCGACCTGCGCAGCTACGAATACGCCACGTTCTACTCCGACGTGACGCGCGGGGCGTTTCAGATGTACTCGCTCAAGTGGATTGGCGGCAATGAGCAGCCGGATATTTTCAGCTACGTCTACTCGACCGCGAGTTTCTCACCCAAGGGCGCCAACCGCGGCCACTACTCGAACCCGCGGCTGGACGCGCTGCTCGTCGATGCAGCCGAGAACGCTGACACCGCGCGCCGGCGCACTGACTACGTGGAGGCCCAGCAGATTCTGGCCCGCGATCTGCCTGCGATCAACCTGTGGTACAGGGACGCAGTGGTGGTGCATAGCCGGCGTATGACGCACGTCACTCCCACGCCATCGGGCAGTTATGCCTTCCTGGAAACGGCGGAGTTCGCGCAGTAGTTCTGCGCGAACCATATGCTTCGGTCGAGGAGCATCGCCCGCAATCCCCGGAAAATCAATTACTTTGCTGAAATCATGGGGATTCCCTGCAAACCCCTCGCAGTGTGGAATAGCCTTCTCAACCTTTTGGCGCATTGATTCGTCTACCGAAGCAGGGTTGATGTTTCACCCCCCGGGACGATGAGAGAAACGGCCCGTGGAGAAAAGGCTTATGAACAGCAAGATGAAGATTCGATTTTCGCGGATGCTGGCGTATGGGACTGTGACTGTAGCCCTGCTGGCCGCGGTTCTGGCCGGGGCGCAGGCGCCTTCCCGAATTGTGGGCACCATCACGGCCATCAGCGGAAGCGCGCTCACGGTGAAGACCGACCAGGGCCAGGTACATCAGGTGCAGATTCCGTCGACGGCGGCGCTCCGGCGCATCGCCCCTGGACAGCGGGATTTGACTACCGCGGAGACGATCCAGTTCAGCGACCTGGCCGTTGGAGACCGCGCCTTGGTGAAGCTCGATCCCAACGCGCCTGCGGGCACTGAAGAAGCGCTGCAGATCGTGGCCGTGAAGCAGGAAGACGTGGCCCAGAAGCAACAGAAGGATCGTGAGGACTGGCAGCGGCGCGGAGTGGGCGGACTGGTGAAGAGCGTCGACGCCGGGACCGGAACCATTGTGCTGACCACCGGCGCGGGAGCCACAGCCAAGACGATCACCGTGCACACCACCAGGACCACGATGCTGAAGCGCTACGCGCCGGCCTCCGTGCGTTTCGATGATGCACAGCCTGCGCCGATCGATGCGATCCACGCAGGCGACCAGTTGCGGGCGCGCGGCCAGAAGAATCCGGACGGCACGGAGATTGCGGCTGAAGAGGTGGTGTCGGGCAGCTTCCGCAACATCTCCGGGACCATTACGTCGCTGGACGCGGCAAGTTCAACGCTGGTGGTGAAGGATCTGATCACGAAAAAGCAAGTGACCATTCACATCACGGCGGAAGCCCAGATGCGGCGGCTGCCGGATCGTATGGCAACCATGCTGGCGGCGCGACTGAAAGGGACCACGGGCGCCGGATCAGGCAGCGGGAACGCGCAATCCCAAGGCTCGAACCCGGCACAGGCCCAGGCACAATGGACCCCGGGCGCAAGCCGTTCGGGAGCGCAGAGCGATGGCAATGGCAGGAGCTTCGGCGGAGGCCAGGGCGGCGGCGATCCACAGCAAATGCTGAGCCGCGCGCCGGCCATCCAGCTTGCCGATTTGAAGAAGGGCGAGGCGGTGATGCTGGTCTCGACCGAGGGAACCGCCGAGGTTACGGCAATCACGCTGCTGGCGGGCGTTGAGCCACTGCTTGAGGCTCCCGCGGCCAGCCAGAATCTGCTTTCAAACTGGAGCATGAGCGGCGGCGCGGGCGCGGCCGAAGCAGCGCAGTAGGCCAACAAACATACAACGAAAACAAGCGAGGGATTCGTGTACCCAAAATTGCAATACTTCATTCATTTTCTGATTGTTCTGGTGTTGGGCCTGGCCAGCGTGCTGGGGGCGGAGGCGCAGGCGCCAGCCCCGGCTCAGGCGCAGGCGCCAGCCCCGGCTCAGGCGCAGGCGCCAGCCCCGGCTCAGGCGCAGGCGCAGGCCACGGCGCAGACTCCGGCCGCGGCGGCGACGTTGCGCGGGCACATCGCCGATCCGACGGGGGCGCTGATTCCGGGCGCGAAGGTGACCATCACCACGTCGGCGGGGACGGCCGTGACGACGGTGACCGCGGACGCCAGCGGAGCCTACCAGGTGAACGGGCTGACGCCGGGCGGGTACATTGTGCGGGCCGTCTACGACGGTTTCGCGCCGTTTCAGTCGACGACGATTACGCTGGCCGCGGGCCAGGTGAAGCGCGTGGACATTTCCATGGCCATCCAGGTGGAGCAGCAAAACGTGGTGGTCACCGACGAGTCGCCGACCGTGAACGTTGAAGCCGGCGGCAATTCCAACGCCATCGTTCTCAAGGGCAAGGATCTGGACGCGCTGTCGGACGATCCCGACGAACTCTCGAATGAACTGACAGCGCTTGCGGGACCTTCGGCGGGACCAAACGGCGGTCAGATCTACATTGACGGCTTCACCGGCGGCCAACTGCCGCCCAAATCGGCGATTCGCGAAATTCGCATCAACCAGAATCCGTTTTCGGCGGAATTCGACAAGCTCGGCTACGGCCGCATCGAGATTCTCACCAAGCCGGGCACCGACAAGCTGCACGGCCAGTTCTTCGCGCAGGGCAACGACGATGCCTTCAACACCGGGAATCCATTCGTCACTCACTTGCCGACCTATCACACGATTCAGTTCAACGGCACGCTGAACGGCTCGCTGTCGAAATCAGCTTCGTTCTTCATCAGCGCGGAGCAGCGCAATATTCAGAATGTCAGTTTGTATTATGGGGCCAATGGCGCCGCGGCGGGCGGACTGCTGAACCCGCATACGAGGACCAATATTGCGCCGCGTATCGATCTGCAATTGGGAGCGAAGAATACGCTTACCTTGCGCTACCAGTTTTACCGCGACAGCCAGAGCGGCGAGCTGAGCGGAACGCAAGCGGCGAGCACGCAGGCGCAAAGCTCGACATCGATTGAAAACACTGTCCAGTTGAGCGATTCGTATGTCATCAACGATCACATCGTGAACGAGACGCGATTCCAGTATCTTCGCGATGTTTCGTCGACCACCGGCCAAGGCAGCACGCCGCAGGCAGCCGTGCTGGGATACTTTACGGGCGGCGGCGGGTCGGTGAGCCAGATCAACGATCACGAGGATCACCTGGAGTTGCAGAATTTGACGACCATGTCGGTGGGCGCGCACGCCATTAAGTTCGGCACGCGGCTGCGCGACAATCGAGACGCAAATTCGACGGACGGAAACTTCAATGGAACATTCACGTTTGCCTCGGAAGCGGACTATCAGAGCGGCGCGATGCCCGTCCTGTTGAGCTATACCACCGGCATACCGGGTGCGACGGCCAACACCTTTGACGCGGCGCTCTTTCTGCAGGACGACTGGAAAGCCAACAAGAACCTGACCGTCTCCGGCGGGTTGCGCTGGGAATCGCAGAATCACATTCCGGACCACAGCGACTGGGCGCCGCGTGCTTCGTTTGCCTACGCTCTCGACGGTCACCAGAGCAACAAGACCAAGACGGTCCTGCGCGGCGGCTACGGCATCTTCTATGACCGTTTGTCACTGAGCGACGTACTCGCGGCAAACCGCTTCAGCGGCGACGCCAGCGCGCCCCAGCAGCAGACGACCATCTACAACCCCACCTGCTACAGCGCGACCAGCCTGGCTGACGCTCTTGCGGAAGGATGCGCCGGCACAGGGGCAACCACCTTGCGGTCGAGCACCCAGGTGGCGCCCAATTATCGCTCGCCGTACACCGGGCAGCTTGGCACCAGCGTAGAGCGGCAGGTGACCAAGACGATCACCTTGACCGCGACGTATTTGCGCTCCTTCGGCGTCCACCAACTTGTGACGCGGAACCCCAATGCGCCCGACCCGGCCATTGGCGGTGCGCGTCCCGATCCCACGGCGGGCAACATCAACGAGTACTACCCCGAGGCGGTGTTCAAGCAGAACCAGATGATCGTCAACGTCAATGCGCGGCTTAGGCCGAACTTCAGCCTCATGGGGTTCTACAACCTGACCTCCGCGAACTCGGATGGCGGCGCGGGATCCGCGGCATCGAACTCCTACAACCTGACGCAGGATTACGGCCGTGCCGCCTTCGCCTCGCGCAACATGGTCTTCCTGATGGCCAACTACCAGGGACCTTGGGGTATTCGCTTCAACCCGTTCCTGATCGCACAGTCGGGCAAGCCGTACAACATCATCACCAATCAGGACGCCAATGAAGACGGATTCTTCAACAAGCGTCCGTCGTTCGCAGGCGACTCATCGCTGTGCTCAAGCGGCTCGGCGGAGTACGTGCAAACTTCCTTCGGATGCCTGGATATCGACCCGGCGGACGGCGTGGCGCCGATTCCTGTCGAAATGGGCAATGGGCCGGCGGCAGTGGCCGTGAACCTGCGCGTCAGCCGCGCCTTCGGCCTTGGGCCCAAGCTTGCATCAGCCAACAATCAAGCCGGCGGCGGCCCGCCTCCCGGAGGAGGACCTGGTGGTGGCGGCGGTCGTGGTGGCCCCGGCGGCGGTGGTCCTGGCGGAGGACTTGGACCCGGCGGTCTGGGAGGGGGTGGCGGACGTGGCGGCCCCGGCGGCATGTTCGGGCCCACCAGCACCGGACGCAAGTACACGCTGAACTTTAGCGCACAGGCATTGAACCTGTTCAACGACATCGACCGCGGGACGCCGGTGGGAACCATCAGCCCCACGCCGATCACCGGCACAAACGACTACGGCCCGGGAAGCCTCTTCGGTCAGTCGACCAACCTGGCCGGCGGAATCTTCTCCTCCGGTTCGGCCGCGCGCCGCATCTTCTTCCAGGCAGTCTTCTCGTTCTGATCGTTGAAGAGGAACGAACGAGCGGGCCGGAGCGTACTGCTCCGGCCCGCTTGTTTTTGTGTTAGCGGGACGCGCCGACCGTGGCAGTCTGTCCGTCCCCCGCAAAAGCGTCGGTAAGTGTGATGACCTTCAGTTGCGCCTTGAGCGCATCGACAGAGGCCGCGCCAGTGGCCGTAATCTCCACTGTCTCGCCCGGCAGCACATCGAAGTAGTTGTCGGAGACCTTCACGTCCAGGTTGCCGAAAGAAAGATAGACGCTGCGCGCCAGCACCTGTGAAGTTACGCGAATCTTGTAGCTTCCATTGGCGCCCGCGGTTTCAACCTTCAGTTGCGCCGGCTTCAGATGCACTCCCTTGACCGGTGCAAGATAGCTCAGGTTGCGGGAAAGCTCCGCTCCGCTCGCAGTGAGATCCGCCACGACGAAGACGCGCGAGGTGTCGGCCGCGCCGGCATCGGTCAGCTTCTTGAGCGGCCAGTCGAGATAGACCTGGCTGGTGAGCGGCGCAACGCTGATGTTCTCTGATTGCTCGAGCAGCACTTTGCCGTCGAAGTTCATCAGCCGCACACGCAACGTGGCCGGCTTCGCTTCGGTCTTGTCGGAGACAATGTAGACCTTCACCGAGCCGTTCTCGACGTGCGGCGAAACCAGGATGGGCGCATAGAAGCGCCGGGCATAGTATTGCAGCGCCTTCCAGCGTCCGTAGTAGTCAATCGAAGACCACGAAGCCACCGGCCAGCAGTCATTCAACTGCCAGAAGATGGAACCCATCGTCTCTGGCCGCGAGCGGCGGAAATGTTCCGCGCCGATCTTGATGCCCTCGGCCTGCAGAACCTGGCTGGCGTACAGAAAACTCGCGAAGTCCTTGGGCTCCGGATAATCCCTCAGCATGTAGTCGTGAATGATCGAGTTGCCTTCATTGTTTTTCTGGTGCGCCAGCATCACCGGAGTGAAGATATTCGCGCGGTCCTCAGGCTCTGTGAAAGCTTCGACCGTCCGCATCTCCGGGAACGACTGGAATCCGTATTCGGTCACGAAGCGGGAATGGTGCGTCTCGTACGTAGAGAATGGCACGCGTCCGTGCCATACATCCCAGATGTGGTCGTCCCCGGTGTGAAAGGCGGGCGACACGGCTTCGTAGTCGGCGCTGGGCGAACTGGGCCAGTAAGGCGTTTCGGAGTCAAGCCGCGCCACCACGCGGGGCAGGATGCCGCTGAACTCGGTGAGGTAGTCCTGCCACATCTGGTATTTGACATCCGCGGGGAGCGTGGTGCGCGGAGCCCAGTCCATGGCCATCTCGGTCTCGTTGTTGCCGCTCCAGAGGACCATGCTGGGGTGGTTGCGCAGGCGGCGCACCTGGTCCTCGGCCTCGGCTTCAATGTTGAGCTTGAAGGCGTAGGTCCCGGGCTGCCAGTCGTTGCCGAACTGGAAATCCTGCCAGACCATGATGCCCAGTTCGTCGCAGATCGAATAGAATTCGTCGGTCTCGTAGTAGCCGCCGCCCCAGTGGCGAATCGTGTTCATGTTGGCGTCCCGCGCTGACTCCAGAATGCGGCGATAGTCGGCCGTCGTCACGCGATTGGGGAAGCTGTCGAAAGGAATCACGTCCGCGCCCTTGGCGAAGACGGGGATGCCGTTCACAACCAGTTCAAAGGAGCGTCCCCACTTGTCCAGTTCGCGATGAAGCACGATGGAACGCAGTCCGGCTTTGGTCTTGCGCTCGTCGCTTGTCTGGCCGCCGCTCTCCACCTGCGCGGTGAACGCGTACAGTGGCTGCTCGCCATAGCCCGCCGGAAACCAAAGCTTCGGCTGGCGAATTTCGATGGGAAGATCGATAACGTTGCGGCCCGCATGGAGAGTGGCGTTGCTGGCAACGGTCGCGGGCTTGCCGGCGTCGGAATATTGCACGGTTACCTTGGCCGCGCCCGCGGTGGCGGCTTCGACTTCGACCTCGGCGTCGATGTGGGCCACTTCCCTGCTCACATCGCGCTGGCGAATGGCGAAATCGGCAATGCGCACCTTGTCCCAGGCTTCCAGCCGCACCGGCTTCCAGATGCCGCTGGTCACAAAGCGCGGACCCCAATCCCAGCCATATTCATAGGCGGGCTTGCGGATATACGTCTTGGGGTCGGTCTTTGTCTTCGGCTGCCACGGATCGCCGGCAGCGACCGCGGCAGCGGCCTTGATGGGCGAAGCAAACACGACGCGCAACTGGTTCCTGCCGGCGTGCAGATGAGCCTTGGCCGGCACGCGCCAAATGCGGAAGGCGTTGTCGGTCGAGAGCACCTGGACGTCGTTCAGATAAACCTGGGCGGCGGAATCCAGACCGTCGAAGACCAGGTCCACATTCGAGCGGGCAAGCAACGCCGGCGTTGCGTCGAAGCTGACCTGGTATTCCCAGCCCTCCTTCTCAATCCACTGCAGTTTGGCTTCGTTATCGCGGAAAAACGGGTCGGTAATCTTCTTGTTGGCCAGCAGATCCAGGTAGACATCGCCGGGAACGGTGGCGGGCAGCCAGCCGTTCTCCTGCTGCGCACCGGCCGCGATCTGCCGAAACTGCCAGCCATGATCGAGCGCCAGCGCAACATTTTGCGCAGATTTCGACTGCGCCATCCCCACACTGTTTCCCATACCAATCACCGCACCCAACAAGGCGCAGCATACTACTCGACCGACAATTGCTGCCTGCATCCCAATGCCTCCAAAGCGATCCGCAGAACCGCCTGAGCGGCCTGGAGATACGACTCCAAAAATCGAGGATAAGGGTATCACGGTAGGCCCGGACGAACTGCCCGAAAGCGGATTGCTTCGTGCGCTCAAGCGGCATGAAGAACACAGCCCCTCAGGACGTCACTTCGCCGGCTGCAGCACCGAATTGTAGAGGATTTCCCACTCTATGGCTTTGACATCCATGCTGAAGCCGCCCAGGATGCGAACGCGGGCGGCGTGCCCAATCGCGCACCGATCTTCCACCGGAGTCGCCATCAGCGCCAGCATGGCCTGCGCGAGGGCGTCCGGGCTCTTAGCAGGCACCAGGACGCCGGCCTCGCCGACCAGTTCGCGCACGCCGCCCACATCGGTGGCGACCACCGGCTTTTCCATGGCCATCGCTTCACCCAGGGCCAGCGGCATTCCCTCCCAGGCCGAAGCCAGAACAAAGCCGTCCGCCAGATCGAGCAGCGCGGGCGTGTCGCGGCGCAGACCGAGCCAGCGAACGAAATCCCCCAAACCCAACTCGAATGCAAGCGCTTGCACGCCTGCGAATTCGCCCCCGACGGACTCTCCGGCGATCCAGAGACGAGCGGCGCAGTTGACGGCGCGAACGCGGGAAAATGCTCGAAGAAGATTGGGATAGTCCTTGGCCGGGGTGATGCGACCAACAGCCAGCCAGATGAATTCGCTGCCTGCTTGCACGCCTGCTCGCAAGCGTGCGCGGCGTTCAGGGTCCGGAGCAAATTCGGCGATATCGATCCCGTTGGTCAGGACTGAGCATTTGCGGGCAGGAACAGCTTTGAGCCGCACGTAACGATCCGCGGCAGCGCTACTCACGGCTACAGAGCGGAGGCTGAGTGGGTCGGTGAGACAGTAGGCAGCCATGCGCGGCCATGAGCCTTCATAGACGTTGTGAATGGTCGAAATGACGGGCGCTGCGTTGCTGAACAGATGAAGCAAACGGGCCGTCATGTTGGCCGGAAAAGTGTGGCTGTGCAGCAAATCGGGTTGGAAGGCGCGCAGAAAGCGCCCGGCTTTCATCAGAGCTGAGAGGAAACTCACAGGCGTCTTGCGCATGTCGAGGCGATCGGTCTCAAGGGGCGTGGGCCACTCTTCCGGTTGGCGCGGCCGGAGCACGAGCAGCGCAACTGCATGCCCGCGCGCAGCCATGCGATCAGCCAGCGCCAACACCTGCCGTTCCGCTCCGCCCATGCCGAGCGAGGTGAGCACGTACGCGATCCGCATACCGGTTTGCTTTCCACCTGCAGATTAAGGTGGATCGATCATAGCGCTTCGCGTCAGGGTTTGCCGGGCGAAGCAAACCGGCGGGCGATCAACGTATCAACAGCAAACAACCCCGGGCCGAAGACGAGGATCAGCAGGGCGGCGAACCAATAGGTGTAGGGACCGGCGCCGTAGAAGTCGTCGGGCTTGGAAAGGATGTGGAAGAAGTTGACGCGGTCGTCAGGTACGCTCAGGTAAGCCATGGTCATGTTGACAAACAGCACCAGCGAAACCAGGCGGGACGCAAAACCGAATGCGAACAGAATGCCGCCGAATAATTCAACCAGGGCCACGGTGAGCGCCGTCAGGCCGGGCGCGGGAAGATTCAGGCTGGTGAAGAACTGGATCACGTGGTCCAGATGGTTGAGCTTGCCCCAGCCGTCCTGGGCAAACTGCCAGCCCCAATAGAGACGAATCGCCAGAAGCAGCGGGCTTTGCAGCAAGTCGAGCAGTGTGCGGGCATGCCTGTACGCCGCCCGCAGGATATTCGCGATCGAGTGCATGTCGTTCCTTTCTATTCCTGCATGAACGAGTCGGGACCTGGCGCGCAAATCCATCCGAGTTCAGCCCAGGTGGCAAACCAGGCGCGAACCCGCCACGGACGTCGGTGCGGGGGGGCAGGGGAATCGTTGAAGCCCGATTCGATGGCTTCGGCAAGCGGCAGACCAAGGCGGATGGCGGCGAGGGTGAGGAACTCCTCGCGCTGCAGGCGGCGATAGTAGACCGAGAGATCCACGCGATGAACCGCGAGCCAGGTGGGCCGGAGGCGAAGCCGGGGAAGCTTGTTTTTCGCCGCTATCTCGACGTTGTGGAGAATGCTGGCTTCGCTCGTGTCGCGCTTCTGTTGCTCGTGGAGTTTGAGGACCATGTCGTCCGCGGCATAGTCGAGAGCCACCAGTTGCAAGTGGGGTTGGAGAGCGAGGCGCGAGTTGGCGTTCAGGGCCGCAATCTGATCAATTGAAAGCGGCGTCCGCTCGGCGGAATCGAACGCTTCGACCACGGCCCATTCGATGCGAGCAATGTCGAGGGCCAGGCGACGCCGTCGGCCCGCCCACTGCGGGTTGGCCGTGAGCCAGGCGACCAGCCGCGAGCCCAGGTTGCGTAGCGAGAACGAGCGGCTGGGATGCTCGGTGAGATAAGCGATCGACAGGGCTTCAAAGGCGCGGCTGCCAACCACAGCCTGGAGCGCAGCAAAATCTTCCGCCAATGCGCCAAGGACGCGATACCAGTACTGCCGGTTGTAGATTTCAAGCCGGTCGAAGGCGCTGAGGCGGCTGTTGGGGGCGATGAAGGATTCAGCCACCGCGGCCATGGAGCGGCCGTCCGGCGCATGGGCGCGCATGGATTCGTTCGATTCAAGCGGCTGCATGATGGCCGCCGCCATCTCGCGCTGTAAATTGGCCAGGTTCATGGGCTGGATGCTCATGAGGCGATCTCCGCAAGGGCCTGGACATGCAGATAGCGCTCGGCCTTTTTGGCCTCCGCGTGGACCTCGTCGAAGCTGGGAATGTGGTCGTCCCATTCGAGCAGCGTTGGCGTGGGCCCGCAGCGCTCGATGGCGCGGGCGTAGAGTTGCCACACCGAATCGATGACCGGATGGTCGTGCGTATCCAGGATGTATTTCTCGTAGCGGGAGTGGCCGGCAATGTGAATCTGGGCTACGCGGTGGGCGGGGACGGCGTTGACGTACTCCATGGGGTCGAACTCGTGGTTCATGGCCGAGACGTAAATGTTGTTTACGTCGAGCAGAATGCCGCAGTCGGCGCGCTCGACAACCTCGGTCAAAAACTCCCACTCGGTCATCTGCGAAGCGGTGAAGGCGGCGTAGCTTGAGACGTTTTCAACAGCCACCGGGATTTCAAGATAGTCCTGCACCATGCGAACCCGCTCGGCGGTGCGGTCCACGGCCTCCCACGTGTAGGGCAGAGGAAGCAAGTCGTGGGTGTAGGTGCCGTCCACGCTGCCCCAGCAGAGGTGGTCGCTCAACCACGGAGTTCCGGTGCGCCGGACCAGGTTCTTGAGTCGGCGCAGATGCTCGGGATCGGGCGCCGTGACGGAGCCGAAATACATGGAAACGCCGTGCTGCACGACCCGGTATTGCTCGAGAATCTGATCGAGAACAGACAGCGGACGGCCGGCGTCGATCATGAAATTCTCCGAGATGATCTCGAACCAGTCGACCACCGGTTTTCGGGAGAAGATGTGCCGGTAGTGCGGAATGCGCAGGCCGATTCCGACGCCGTAATCGTGAAACGCATTGAAGCGGTTGCCGGGCATGGGTCTCCTTGACTTGCTTCAGGGAGTACTTTCTGTCAGGGGCCGATCAGCTCGCGGGAAGAGAGGGGAGAAGCGAGCGAATTCAAGAAAAGGATACGCCAGGTAGGAAAAAGGTTACACAAAATCTTCGCTGAGGCAGGCATTTCGCGGCCTTTGAACGGGCTGGGGCAAGCTGACCGCGAGCGGATCAGTCGGCGGCTGCCATCGTTTCCGCGGCGGCAACCCCCACCATTGCGCGAATCGAATCGATCACCAGGTCGGGTTGGTCCAGATGAATCCAGTGCGCGCTGGCCGGCGCAATCACCTGTTGAACATTGTCGCCGATGCGGCGAAGACACTGATCCGACAAAGGCAACGACTTACCCGGCGTGAGCAGCAATATGGGGATGCCGCGAATAGGCTCCGCGTCCTGCATCTCGCGGACGGTATCGGGCACGGCTTCCACGTGGCTGCGCATGCCTGCGTAGTAGGCGGGGCGCGACCAGTGCGCGGCGACGACGGGCCACACCTCCCGCGGCATCTTGCCTACCTCGTCCTTGATGCGCTTCAGCACATGCCTGCCACCATTGCCAGCCGCGCCGGCCAGCCGCTCGGCAATCATCCCGGAGCGGCAAAACAGCGAGGTTACCGCCAGGCGCGCCAGCCCAAAGCGCGCAATCGGAACGGCAATGCCGGTAAGCTTCCTGCCGCGATCCAGCTCGGATTGTTTGCCCGGATCGAGCGGCGGCCATTCTTCGCAGCGCATGGGGTCGATCAGCAGCACACTGACCACATCTTCGGGAAACAGGAGTGCATAGCGGCGCACCACCAGTCCCCCGAACGAATGTCCGACCAGGATGTAGGGCGGTTTGATGCCCGCGCCTGCCAGCATGGCGTGGAGTTCCTCGGCGATATTGGCGGGCGTGCGCCGGGTGCGGCAGCGACTGCTCCAGCCCAGGCCGCTGCGATCGTAGGAAGCGGTCAGTGCGAATTGCGAAACCGTCTCCTGAATATGAAACCAGTTCAAATTGGTGGCCGCGATCCCGGCTTCAAACAGAACCGTCGCGCCCCCCGATCCCTTTTCGAGCACGTAGAGCCTGCGCCTGTCTCCGATATCGATCCAGCGGCCCCCGGTGGCGAACCGCCGCCGGTCGTTGCGCGCGCCCAGGCATTGGTACAGAAAGCCAGTCAAAACCAGCGCCGACGCCAAACCGAAAAGGGAGAAAAGGAAGTACATGCGCCACCCTAGAAATGCGTAAGTTGTGCTGGACTGAAGTCATTCAGGCTGAGATTCGCCTTGGGGGTACCCCGATCGACAATCAACAGCGTTGAACCTGCGTGGCCCCGCATCTTCATTTCCACCTGGCTCGCCGACCAGACGCCGCCGTTCTGGCGCAATCCGAAGTAGGTGAATTCTTTTACCTGCCCGTCCTTCAGCGTCTTCTCCGTGTACACGGGGAATCCAATGCCGTGATCGAGCCAGGTTTTGACTTCGGCATAGTGTGTCCGGTCCTGGACGCCCGGAGTGCTCTTCACCACGTCGCAATCGCGCGCGCCAAACTTCGCCACCGGCTGCGCCGACTGCCCGGCCCAGAAGTACTGCGCTTCAAGAAAATCCTCGTAGCTGAATCCTGCGCCCAGCAGCCCGTCTCCCCACTTCTCAAACGGCAGTGTAACGGGCGCCGCATCGCCGGGATGTGCAATCTGGACCGTATTTCTGCCATTTGGCCGCATTTCCAGCAAAATATTTGCCCGCGCGCTGGCCGGCGAAGCCACTTCCACCAGCACGCGCAGCACGCCGGGAAACCAGTGGGCCTTGATATTGACTCCATAGCTGGTGCGCGCCCCGCTCCCGTCCACTTTCACCAGGTGGCCGCTGACGCGGTAGTCCGCCGACTGGATGCGCTGCCGCGGCACGGCCAGCACAGCACTCACATCGGCCGCCTGGGCGGCCATCGGCAGTAGCACCGCAGCGGCGATGAAAGCGCGCGCCAGCCTCATGCCTCGATCCTTCCGTCGCGAATGCGAATCTGCCGGGCTGCCGAATGGGCGATGTCGTTCTCGTGCGTCACCACAATCAGCGTCATGCCGCGCTGCCGTTGAATGCCGATCAGAATCTCCATGATGCGCGCCGTGTTGACGCTGTCAAGATTTCCCGTGGGCTCATCCGCCAGCAGAATGTCCGGTGCGTTGGCCAGGGCCCGCGCAATCGCCACCCGTTGCCGCTCTCCCGCCGACAGTTCATTGGGATATTGCCGCAGCCGGTGCTCCATGCCCATCTCGCGCAGCAGAGCTTCGGCCCGTTGCGCGCGGTCAAATCCGTTCTCGCTCACCGCCAGCATCGGCACCTGCACGTTCTCCAGGACACGCAGCGTGGGCATCAGATGAAACGCCTGAAAGATGAACCCGACATTCTGAGACCGGTACGTATCGAGGTCGATCGCAGAGCCGAGCTGCGCGTTCCTGAAAAGAACTTCGCCGCTGGTGGGCGTGTCAAGTCCGCCCAGCAACTGCAATAGAGTGGACTTGCCGCTGCCGCTCGGCCCGCTGATGGCCAGAAAGTCTCCCGCGTCGATCGAGAGATCGACACCGCGCAGGGCCTCGATCCGGCCTTCGTCGTAACTTTTGCGCAGGTCGCGCACTTCCAGCACCGGACTGGTCATGCCTTCATCGCCTCCACCGGCGGCGGCTCCACGCCGCGCGAGAGGTTCTTCCATACGAGGGAAACTTGGGCGGCCATGATGTTGGGGAAAACCCTCAGAGGCTGGAATTCATCGGGGAACTCGTTGACGCCAGTTTAGCGGCAGGCCACTGCGCTGTCCAGATAAAGAATCCTGATGCGGGACGATTCCCTGTTTGCACATCATCGCCGCGTCGCGGAAGTCCGCAATGGCGTAGACCTGGCGGTCTCCGTGAAATTCCTGTAAAAAGCGGTCCCGGCGCTGGCACTGGCCGTCCCTTCAAGGGCGACTCAGTGCAACAGTCCGGGGTTCTCCGCCCCACAAGCACAAGACGGCAAAAACGTCAGCAGCCTGAACTGCGGGTGGCCCTTCGAGAATTACGATATCCATCTTGCGTTCCGAAAATTGAACAGGGAACAAGCCGCCAATGCCCGCCAGCTACGACAGCAGCCGAATCAGCCGTCGCCCTGGAGCGTTGGTTGAACCCGCCTCAATGAAAGCCGGTCCGAGGTCAAAGACGGCCTTCGGACCGCTCGAAATCTACTAACGGCGGCCGCGCGAACTGCCGGCGCCACCGCCGCTGCCCTTGCGCGCCTGGTAGCAATCCCGGCAGAACACCGGCCGATCGCCACGAGGTTCAAAGGGCACTGTTGTAGGCTGGCCGCAACCCGAACAAATCACAGGTGTACCCTGTGCCGGAGCAGAACGGTAGCCGGAACCCCCCTGATCGTTCTTCTTTGCCTGACGGCAATTCTTGCAACGTTTTGGGGTCGAATAACCACGTTCCTGAAAGAACGCCTGATCAGCAGCGGTGAAGGTGAAGTCCTGCCCGCAATCGCTGCACTGAAGTTGAATATCTCCGGCCATGGGTCTCCTCGTGGAGAT
>JBEKTB010000040.1:0-25895 GCA_049516495.1 Occallatibacter sp. | reverse complement strand
CGGTTCGATCGCCATCGGCTGCGCAAAGAGCGAAGTCGAGCCGGATTGCTCGTTCTGGATTCTCATGCCCAGGGTGGAAAACGCTGCCGGACCGGTGAACTGGCCGTCTTCATAAAGAAAGACGGCAACCTCGCCGGGCTCGGCCGAGGCTTGCAGGATGACGGCGCGAAGCTGAGAAAGCGGGCGAACCAGCTCCGGAGCCAGGGCCCTGACGCTCTCGACCCGCTGAACTTGAGCGTGAATGGCGGCGGCGGTTTCGAATTCGAGATTGGCCGAGGCCTCGTCGCGCAGTGCGCGGAGCTGGACCAGGCGGCTTTCGCCGCGGGTGGCCAGAAACTGCTCAACCGATGCGGCCTCTTCGCCGTAGCGTTCATCCGTGCAGCCCTGGTAGCAGGGCGCAAGACACATCTTCATCTCGGAGTAGACGCAGCCGGGGTGGCTGGGATCGGGGTCCAGTTCCTCGATACAGCGACGCAATAGGAAGAGTTTGAGCGCCTCGTCGGCGTAGCGTTCGGCCGCCGCTCGCGAGGCGAATGGCCCGTACGCCCACTCGGCCTCGCGCTGGCCGGGGCGATGGGTGACGGTGATGCGCGGGTAGGCGTTGCTGCCCAGGAAACGGACAAAGGCCGGCGCCCGCAGATGCATGCGCTCCAAGGCTTTAGGCCCGTAAACCTGTTCGAGAAGAGAAAACTGCGCCAGCAGGGACTCGAACTCCGAACCGGTGAGCCGGAAGCGAATCTGGCGCACACGGCCCGCCAGTTGCAATCGGCGGGGGTGCTTGGCCGAGGGCTGCAAGAGACGTTCGAGGCGCCCGCGCAGGTTGGGCGTGCGGCCGATGTAAGGCTCGGCGTGAGCCTCTGCTCCATAGAGCGCGAAAACCGCCGGTCTTGTGGGCAACTGATCGAGCGCCGCCCTGGCGTCAGCCGGGTCGAAAGCGAGGGATTCGAGCTCAATTGGCGCGGCCATCGCGATCAGGCTCCTGCGATAGTCATGCCGTCGATGCGCAGGGTGGGTGAGGCCACTGCGCCGCGGAATTCAAGGTCGCTGCCGATGGCGGTCACATTCTGGAGCATCTCGGCGAGGTTGCCGGCGATGGTCACTTCTTCGACCGCGTGGGTCAGTTGGCCGTTCTCGATCCACAGGCCGGTGGCTCCGCGGGAGTAGTCGCCGGTGACCACGTTGACGCCGAATCCCATCAGGCCGGTGACGTAGAGGCCGGCGGGGACCTCCGCGATGATCTGCTCTGGAGTGAGCTTCCCCGGCTCCAGGTAAAGGTTGCCGCAGCCGATGCCGGGAGTGCCTGCCAAGCCTCTGGATGCGTTATGGGTGGATTTCATGCCCAGCTTCCGAGCTGTGTACGTGTTCAGCAGGTAGCTGCGCAGGACGCCGTTTTCGACCACCACCGTGCGCCGCGAGGGCAAGCCTTCGCCGTCAAACGGGGACGTTCCAAAGCCGCCCATGCCGGTGGGCAGCAGCATGATGTTGTCGTCGACGATGGTCAAGTTTGAGGCGGCAATTTGCTCGCCCAGCTTTCCGGCAAGAAAAGACGCGCTGCGCCAGATGGAATCTCCCGAAGCCGCCTCAAAGACCGATCCGATCAGCGAGCGGGCCACCTCCGGCGCAAAGACGATGGGAACCCGCTGCGTGGGAACGCGCCTTGCACCGAGCCTTCTGAGCGTGCGCCGCGCCGCCTCCTGGCCGATGGATTCGGGCGAGTCGAGATCCGCCAACCGCCGCGCGCTCGACCACCAGCCGTCGCGCTGCATCTGGCCGTTGGCGTCCATGGCCAGGGGCGCTGCGGAAACCCCGGCGTAGCTGGTTCGGTAGCCGCCCACGAATCCGCGCGAGTTGGCCAGAGCCTTGTGTCCGGTGGCCGCGTCGAAACTGCCGCCGTCGGAGTTGGTAATGCGCGGGTCGACCGCCAGAGCCGCGGCTTCGGCCCGGCGCGCCCACTCGATGCGCTCCGGCCCAGGCAGCGAATACACGTCCTCGTGATAGAGGTGCAGATCGTCGGGAATGGAGCCGAATTCGGCCGTCTCGGGCATCCCGGTAAAGGGGTCTTCTTCCGTGACTTTGGCCAGCGCCAGGGCACCCTCGACCAGTTGCCGGATTCCATCAGGGGTCAGGTCGCTGGTGGAGGCCGAGGCCGACCGCGTGCCCAGAAACACCCGCAAACCCAGGCCGCGCGAGCCCGACTCTTTGAGGGTTTCCACCTGGCCCATCCGTACGTTGACGCTGAATTCATCGCCTTCGCGGGCAACGGATTCGGCATCGGTGGCGCCCGCTTTCATGGCCAGCGCCACCACATCGGCGGCAAGGGATTCAAGGTTGAGAGCAGTCGGATCGGGTTGGATGGCGGCGTGGGGCATGGGTCAACAGTAACAAAATGGCTTGCTGTTGGGCACGAGCGGGGAAGAGCGGCGCGCCTGACTCGCTCTGTGGAGAGGCAGGGGGCACACAGATTTCGGAGCCGTCACGATTGGATCGCGACAGAAAAAGGGTGGGTAGGAGAGCAGACGCGAATCCCCCACGACCTCGCTCAGGACAGGCCTCGGGCCGTTTTTCGCGTTTCTGTATCCTCGGCCGAGAAAATAATCAGCAGGCCGGGGCTGTGTTGTAGTTCACGCAGCCTGAGGTTTGATTGCCGATCGTCCAGACCGCGGAAACATTGGGCGTATTTGCGCGGTGGATGAAGTAGTAGATGTAACTGAATTCGCCGCCTCCGACGGTGATCGACGCACCCGTGTCGTTGAGTTGGTCGGTCCATTGGACAGGGTCGCAGTTCGAATTCCAGAACATTTCCGACTGAATGACTCCGGTCACCGGCTGACTGGCAGAAATCTTCATCGCCTGATACTGCTGGCCCTGGCTGGTGTACATGCAGGCGTTCCAAGTCACCAGGTTGCCGGACGCGGAGGAGACGATGGGGACGGTGGCCGTTGATGGTGTGTACGAGTCGTCATAGGCTGAGACCTGAAGCGTGTGCGAGCCGGCAGAGAGAGCCAGATTCAAATTGATGGCGGTATCCGGATTGATGTCGGTCCACAGCAATTTGCCCGAATCGAAGATACCCCAGAACGCGACGCTCCCATCGGTCTTGCTGGTTTGCGCAGCCGTGGCCGTTACGGTCACGGAGCCGTCGACTGTCTGCTTCTGTGTAGGGGATGTCACCGTTACCAGCAAGTCCGAGCCCGCCGGGCTGGTTGTGGAACCGCCCGAGCCCGAACCTGACCCCGAACCGCCGCCAGAGCCACCACCGGAACCACCGGAGCCTGAGCCGCCGGAGCCGGAACCGCCCGAATAGCACATGTAGCAACCGGAGCCGCCACCGCCACCAGAACCACCACCTGAGCCGCCGGAACCACCTCCTGAACCGCCGCCCGACCCACCCGAGCCGCCTCCGGAGCCTCCGCCTGAACCACCGCCGGAGCCGGAAGTCGAACCCACCACATAGAGGTTCATCGGGGCGGAGGAGGATTGCGTATCGTAGTTGGCAACGTCGACCGGGATTGTCCCGGCGTTGACGACGTCATCTGAATACACTCCGGCCATGAGAAGGCCGGTGTTGATGAAGTAGGTTTCGAGCGTCTCGAGACCGCTGACTGTGTGCAGCCTCACTTTCGACTCGGAGTCGAAATTGGAGCCGGCAACCAGAATGACGAAGCCGGGGCTTCCAGCCTGGACGCTGGAGGGTGTCAGGTTTGTAATCCTTTGACCAATCGCGGGACCTGCAAAACACAGTCCCAGGAAACAGCACGCCAGAAAAGGCGCACGGGGGGAATAGAGCATGGGGAATGCCTCCACTCTCGTACCAACGAGAAGAGATACGCGAATTGTACTCGGAAAACCAGAGAGCTCGGCGTCAATATGGCAAGTTATTCCGTTGCAACAAGCAGGTAAATCGGCCCCTCCGGGTCGGCGCAGCCCAGTGGCTTGACCATCCGGCGAGGGCTCAATTTAACGGGACCCCATGTGGTTCAGTTGCTTGCAGTCATCGGGGGTCTGGTTGAAAAGCCAGCTATTCTCAGCGCCCGGTTCCGCCTACCGTCATCCTGTCGAGCTTGATGGTGGGCATTCCGACGCCGACGGGGACCGATTGGCCGTCTTTGCCGCAGGTGCCGATGCCTTCGTCCAGCCTCAGGTCGTGGCCCACCATGGAAACATACTTGAGGGCTTCGGGACCGTTGCCGATGAGGGTGGCGTCGCGGACCGGGGCGGTAACCTTTCCGTCTTCAATGAGATACGCCTCAGATGCGGAGAAGACGAATTTGCCGTTGGTGATGTCTACCTGACCGCCGCCGAAGTTGACCGCGTAAAGGCCGCGCTTGACGCTGCGCAGAATGTCTTCCGGGGCGTCGTCGCCGGCCAGCATGTAGGTGTTGGTCATGCGTGGCATGGGGATGGACTGATAACTCTCGCGGCGGCCGGAGCCGGTGTTGGCCGCGCCTGTCAGCCGGGCCGAGAGCTTGTCGGTGAGGTAGCCGCGCAGAACCCCGCCCTCGATGAGGATCGTTTCCTGGGTCGCCGTGCCTTCATCGTCCACGTTGAGTGAGCCGCGGCGGCCGGCCATGGCGCCGTTGTCCACCACGGTGACCTTGGAACTGGCTACCTGCTGGCCGATAAGCCCCGCAAAAGCCGAGGTTTTCTTGCGGTTGAAGTCGGCTTCAAGGCCGTGTCCCACCGCCTCATGCAGCAGAATGCCGGGCCAGCCGGGACCGAGCACGACCTGCATTTCGCCGGCCGGGGCGGGAATGGCGCGCAGTTGCAGAATCGCCCCCCGGGCGGCCTCGCGGGCCAGGGTCTCCGGACTCTTGGTGCCGACAAACTGTTCCAGGCCGGCGCGTCCGCCGCCACCAGCCGATCCCTTGGTGGTGTTTGCGTCTTCCTTGGCGATAACAAAGACATTCAACCGGCAAAGCGGCTGGGTATCGCTGGCGAAAGCGCCGTCGGAAGCGGCGATCAGGATGCGGCGCAACTCTTCCGAGTAGCTGGCCCGCACCTGCACGATGCGCGGATCAAAGGCGCGTGCAGCGCGGTCGGCGCGCAAAATCAGCTCCAGGCGCGCGGCCAAGTCCAGGTCATATCCGCCCAGCGGAACCGGATAGAGGTCGGCGGCGGGCGCTTCGGTGAATCCTTGAACAATTTGCTTTGCCGGCCCGGAAGCGATCAGGGCGGCGGTCCGCGCGGCGTGGAGCAGGCGGTCGGGGCTCAGATTGTCCGTGTAGGCATAGCCGGTCCGCTCGCCCGAAAGCACGCGAATGCCGCATCCGGCGCTGGTTCCCTGGCTGGCGGATTTGACGATCTGCTCGTCGACTCCCAGGGCGGTGGCCGTAACCGATTCAAAGTAGAGGTCGGCATAGTCGCCGCCAGCCGAAAGGGCCTCGCCCAGGCAACGCTCGAGCAGGCCTTCGGTGATGCCGAATTTCTGAAAAAAATAGCGCTTGTGGCTTGGGCGGGGGGAAGCTGCCGTTGTGCTCATCGTGCCTTTCAGTTTACGCTGAACCGCCCCGCAAGGCGAAGGCCGGCCGCCGCGAATGCAGGGGTTTTCCGGAGCGGGAATGCATCCTCCACGCCCGTTCCTCTTTTGATTCGGCGCGTCTCGACCCCTTCCGTCATGCACCTCCTCGTGCTAAATTCTTCCCATGAAGAAGATTCTTGCCGCTGCGCTGCTCTTGATGGTGTTTGCCAGTCCAGTATTCGCTTCCCCCAACCACCATCACCACCATCACCATCATCATCACCATCACGCGTAGTACTTAGCCCGTGCCTGGTTTAGCCCGTGCCTGGTTGCACCCGAACCCGGCGCGGGTTATGCAACCCATCTCACTCCCTTCACAAGCGCCGGTAAGGTTCGTGCCATGAGCGACCAGGACGAGTTGAGATTTCCGATCGGCCGCTTCAGCCCTCCGGCCGGCAGCACAGAAGACGTGCGTGCCACGCAAATTGAGACGTTGCGCCTGCTTCCGACACGCCTGCGCAAGGCTGTCAGCGGCCTCAGCGACAGCCAACTGGACACGCCCTACCGCGACGGCGGCTGGACGCTGCGCCAGGTGGTTCATCACGTGGCCGACAGCCACGCCAATTCTTATATTCGCTTCAAACTGGCGCTTACCGAAGATTGGCCCACAATCAAGCCCTACGACGAAGCTGCGTGGGCCAGACTGGGAGACAGCCGAAAGCTGCCCATTGACGGGTCTCTTCAATTCATCGAGGCCCTGCATGGCCGCTGGGTGGCGCTCCTCGAAGAGCTCACCGCCGAGGATTTCGAGAAGGGCTACAACCACCCCGCGATGGGCCGCCAAAGCCTGGCCGTTGCGCTGGCGCTCTACGCCTGGCACTCGCGCCACCACACGGCGCACATCACCAGCCTGCGCACGCGGCAGGGCTGGTAGGGCAGCGCGTGGCCGCCAGCGTTGACGCTGCCACCGCGGAACAACTGACTCAAAGCATCGAAGAATACCTGGCGGAGCATCCCGCGGCAGCGCTGCTCGAGGACGGGCGTGTGCTGTTCGACCTGCGCACCGCGCGCTTTTCAATCAGCGAGTCGCACGGGCGCTGCCTGCTGCAATTCTGGAGCGAGGAGCGCAACCTGATGCGCACCGTGGTCGAGGTCCAGGAGCGCGCGCAATGCCTGCGCCTGATGACCCGCCGCATGGGCGCTGCCCGGCCCCAGGCGCTGGAACTGGTCCCGACCAGCGACCGCCGCACTCCCACCGCACGCGAGGCCGCGCGGCGCAACTATCAAAAACTTCTGGAGCGCGTGCTGACCCGTCAGTTCATTGGTTCCAAGATGGAAGGCTTTCGCTCGGCGATGGACCTGGAGCACAGTTTCGGACCGGCCTATGTGCGCGGGCGGCTGTTGCGCGGAACCGCGGCCGAGGCGGTGATCGGCGTGGGCGAAGCGGAGTCGGCGGCCATCGCCGATGGCGTTCTGACCCTGGGGATTCTGTGGCTGGACCACTGCCGCCAGCACGGCGACGGCCGGCGCCACTTCGGCGGGCTCAAAGTGATAGTCCCAGCCGGAGCGTGGCGGACGACGGCGGAGCGGATGGCCTGGCTGAACCACGCCGCCGCCGATTTCCAGCTTTTCACGCTCGACGAGCGCAGCGAAGAACTTACGCCGGTGGAATTTCGCGACACCGGCAACCTGGAGTCGCGGCTGGTGCACGCGTTTTCAGCCTCGATGGCCATCGAGCGCTGCCGGGAAGGCGTGAACCGGCTTCTGTCGCTTGTCCCGCCGGCCGCGAAGGAACGCGTTGAGGTGCGGCCCAGTTCGGCCACCGAGGTGGGGCTGCTGCTGCACGGGCTTGAGTTTGCGCGGGTGCGCCACGGCCTTGCCGCCCACTCCTTTGCCACCCAGGACGAGATCACCTTCGGCGCGGGAGCCAACGAAACTCCGCTCAGCGAAGAAACCGAATCCCTTTGCCGCGATCTCTTCAAGCGGCTATTTCTGAGCCGACACGGAGACGGCGTGCACACCGACCCGCTCTACCGGCTGCAGCCGGAGCGCTGGCTTGAAGCCCGGCTACGCGGCGAAATTGCCGAGTTGCTGCCAGGGCTGCGCGGCGATCTGCTGTACACGCAAGTGCCCGCGCTTTCGGTCGGCGACCGCAACCTGCTCGACCTGCTGACGCTCGATCGCAACGGCCGCCTGGCGGTGATCGAACTGAAGGCCAACGAAGACCTTCACCTGCCTCTTCAGGCGCTGGACTACTGGATTCGCGTGCGGGCGTTGAATGACGACCGGCAGCCCGCGACGGGCAACGCCGGTGGCCGTCCGCTCTCTGCCTTCGAGCGCCAGGGTTACTTTCCCGGGGCGGAGGTTTCTCCCCTGACGCCGCGGCTGCTGCTGGCAGCTCCCGCCCTGCGCATTCATCCCGCCAACGAGCCGGTGCTGCGCTACTTTTCGCCCCAGGTGGAGTGGGAGCTGATCGCCCTCAGCGAGCATTGGCGGCGGGAGCTGAATGTGGTCTTCCGCAAGCGCGGCGGAAACGCCTGAATCCGCGCCGCGCACAACTCTTGGCCGAGTTGCTATGGCTTGCAATTCAGCGGGTTGACCGGGGAGCGCGATTGACCGGGGAACGCCGGGGCGGATAGCCTTTCAGGTTGCACGGCTTCGCGAGACCTCATCTCTGCCCGGCCGATTGAGGAGAGAAGCCGATGCGAATCCATGGGAAGATTGCGTGCTGCCTGCTTTTGATGGCGTCGATTGCGGTAGCTTCAGGAGCAGACTGCCAGGCACAGGTTGCGCCACCAGCCGAGGGCGGCGCGTGGCAGCCCACCCATCCCGCGGTTCACGTCGAGGACTACGCCGGACCGGCCTCCTGCGCGCAATGTCACTTTGCCGAACCGGAAAAGCAAAGAACCTCGGAGATGGGTCTCTCCGTCGCCCGGCCGGCAGAGTCCCGCCTTCTGAGCGATCATCCCAATCTGCGCTTCGAGCGCGGGCCTTACACCTACACGCTCCAGCGCGAAGGCGGGCAGACCACTTTCACCGTCAGAGATGCGAAGGACAAGATCAGCGAGCCGATCTTCCTGGTGGTGGGTTCGGGAAAGGTCTTTCAGGCTTACCTGATCCAGCACGGCGGGCAATACTACAGGGTTCCGGTGGACTACTTCACCGCCCAGGGCAAGCTCGGGCTGGACACGGAAGCGGATCCAGCGCTGCCCACTTCGCTCGAAGCCGCGCTGGGCAAGCCGCTCAACGCGGGAAATGTGCGCGGCTGCCTTCGCTGCCACAGTCCCGCGTCCGTGATTGGGGACCGCATCGATGTAACCATCATGACGCCCGGCATTGGCTGCGAGGTGTGTCACGGACCGGGAGCGAAACACGCCGCTGCGATGGAAGCCGGCAAACCAGCCCAAGCCTCGATCTTTAACCCAGCCCACCTGCTGCCGCAACAAAAGTCGGAGCTGTGCAACCAGTGCCATACCTCGGCCAGCAACATGAAACTGGAAAAGCCTCAGGGCGTGCACGGGGTGGTTTCACCGGCTTACCGGCTGGAGGGCAGCCGCTGCTGGAACCCGACCGATGCGCGCCTGACCTGCACCTCCTGCCACGATCCACACGCTCCCCTGGTGCGGGAGACGGCGGCCTACGATGGCAAATGCCTGGCCTGCCACGCACAGAGCGGCGGCGGGCCCGCGCGTGCCGGACAGCCTGGCAAATCCTGTCCCGTTGGACAGCGGAACTGTGCCGGCTGCCACATGCCCAAGGTCCCGGTTCCCAACTCGCCCATTCTGTTCACCGACCACCGCATTCGCA
The DNA here is from genome assembly GCA_049516495.1 of Occallatibacter sp. Taxonomy (GTDB): domain Bacteria; phylum Acidobacteriota; class Terriglobia; order Terriglobales; family Acidobacteriaceae; genus Telmatobacter. The sequence continues at coordinate 16,630 of JBEKTB010000040.1, read as the reverse complement.
TCGCCCAGGCAGGCGCGCCGTATCCTGAGTGATTCCCCGCCCCGGCGCACCCATGCGGCCTTTTGAATGCCGGCCGTCGCGGCATGGCCGCAGGCCTATTGAGCGCAGTCCAGGCGAATCGCACGCGGGCCGGTCGATCCCAAAAGCAGCGTGATTTATGTCACATATTCCCAAGAGGGGAAACGGCAAAATCTATTTGCGATCGCTCCAGCGTTGGTTTCGGGCCCCGCGGTCATGATGGTTACAGATTTGCCGATAGGCCTTTCAGAAGGAAGGAATCAACATGCCCTGCCAAATCCTTGAAGAGTTTGAAGTCGAGTCTTTTCACGCCGCTGCGGTGGCGGAAGCGTATGCCGTTCCACAGTGGGCATATTCCGTGAACGAAGCCCGTGCCTTCGAGGACGAATCGGAAGGCCTGTACCTGTCGGGGGTTGACGGATTCCGGTGCGCGAAAGGCGTGATGGTTGCGCTCACGCTGGAAGCGGGAGCTGCGCTCTGTTTTTATGGGATGTGGCATCTCTGGCACATGCTCCGCTAGAGCGGCGCAGCAACTACATATCTCAACATCCTTCCAAGAAATATGGGTGTCCCGAATCTCGCGTGAGACTTGGGACACCCATATTTTTGCGGTAATGCTGAAACTCGGCCGAGCTTACTTCTTCAGCGGCTTCCTTGCGAAGTAATAGAGCGAAAACGCCAGCGCGGCGAAGGCCACTACCGAGACGGCGTTGTTATAGAGAAACGTGTGCGGCAGAGCGATGGGATCTTCCTTGCCAAAGGTGGTTTCATAGAGCTTGAGAGCGACGCCGAGCAGGCCAATGATGCCGCCGGCAGCGATCAGGCCTGAGGCGTAGAGCGACCCCGGCGAGACGTCGCCCTCCGCGTTCGCGTCGCCGCCAGCCTTCTTGACGGCGGAGTCGACCATCCAGCGCACCACGCCGCCGGTAAAGATGGCCAGCGTCGTACCGATGGAGAGATATGCGCCCACGGCGAACGACAGCGAGCGGATTCCCAGCAACTCGACGGCAATAACCAGGAAGACGCCCAGCAGCACCAGTCCCCAAGGCAATTTGCGGCTCAAGATTCCGCTGATGACGGTGGCCATGAGGCGAGCCTGGGGCGCGGCGGCCTTTTCGCTGCCAATGCCGGAGATCCACTGCACTTCGATTTGCCCGGTCTTGGGCGAGTAGAGGTATTTGCCGTCGGCCAGTTCCGGCGAACCGAGGGCGTTCAGGACCACGTACTCGCCTTTGTGATGAACGGTCGTGGTTTTGTTTGCTCCGATCACCGGAAACTGCTCGTGGAGGCTGGTGGTATCGGTTTGGACGTTGACGCCGGGGTGGGGTGCGGTGAGGCTCCAGGCTTGCGGGGCTTCGCGGAACTCCTGCAGGCCTTCGTTCATCAGCTTGAGCGTAAAGCCGATGGCCACGGTGGAGACCACGATACCTATCAGGAAGGCGAACCGCTGCAGGCGCGGCGTGGAACCGATCAGGTAGCCGGTTTTGAGGTCCTGCGAGGTATCGCCGGCCTCAGCCGAGGCGATGCAGACCACGCCGCCAATGGTAATAGCCAATGCTCCGAAGGCCGGGGCGGTCCAGCCTTTCACCAGGAATATCGCAGATGTAGCCATCAGCGTGGCGATGGTCATGCCGGAGATGGGGTTGGCTGAACTGCCGATCAAGCCCACGATGCGCGAACTGACGGTGACGAAGAGAAATCCGAAGAAGACGATCAGCACCGAGGCTGCAAGGTTGGCCAGGATGCCCACCTGGGCTCCGGGAACGGGTTTGAAATAGAGGAAGAAGAACATCAGGATGACCAGCAGGGCAGAGCCCACGGCGGCCGTGACCATGGAGAAGTCTCTTTCCGTGCGCACGGGCTTGGCCGTTGCCGTCTTACCGGCGCTGATGTTCTTGAAGCCCGAACTGAGCGCGCTGACAATGGTGGGCATGGTCTTGAAGAGGGTGATCAGTCCTGCGGCAGCCACCGCTCCGGCGCCCATGGGGCGAATGTAGGTGGACCAAAGCTGGCTGGGGCTCATGTCGGCGACAGGCATGGTGCCGGGGTAGATGGGGTGGCCCACCTCCTTGCCGAAGAAGTAGATCAGCGGCATCAGCACCAGCCAGGAGAAGACGCCGCCGGCAAAGATGATGCCCGCCACTTTGGGTCCGATGATGTACCCCACGCCGAGATACTCCGGCGTCGCGTCGGCCTTGATGGAGGAGCCTTTGAGGACGTGCTGGGGACCGAAGTCGGGCTGAAACTCGGGCGTGCCCGGCCAGGCGCCGAACAGGTTCTCGTTCTGGAAGAAGGTGTAAGCAGCGCCCAGGCCCAAGCCAAAGAAGACGCGGCTGGCAAACGAACCGCCCTTCTCGCCGGCCATCAGCACATCGGCGCAGGCCGTGCCCTCCGGAAATTTGAGGTTGCCGTGCTCTTCGACGATCAACTGGCGGCGCAGCGGCACCATGAACAGCACGCCGAGAAAGCCGCCGATCAGCGCCAGCATGAAGATGCGCGCGTACTCGAGGTCGAAGCCCAGAAAGATCAAGGCCGGCAGAGTGAAGATGACGCCCGCAGCGATCGACTGACCGGCGTTGCCGGTAGTCTGGACAATGACGTTTTCAAGAATCGAACTGCGGCCGAAGGCGCGGAGAATGCTGATGGAGAGCACCGCGATGGGGATCGAAGCGGCCACCGTGAGCCCCGCGCGCAGACCAACATACACCGTGACGGCGCCAAAGATGATGCCGAAGATGGAGCCCAGCAGAACGGCGCGGAGGGTGAACTCCGGCGGGTTCTCGGTGGCTGGAACAAAAGGTCGAAATTCTGGCACGAAAAGCCTCCAAATGTGCGCAAGCGGGCTTGCTGGAAATCTCTGAAGGTGAAGTGTAGCAGCGCAGGGGGCTGGAGCGAAAAGGAGGGTCCTGCGACCGCGGCCTCTTCAGGGCCGCGGAGGACCAGGATGCATACTCCGGCAAAGAGCAAAATGGCGCACCCCGGCGGATCGGGCTTGGCGACCCCGGCCCTGACCGCGTAGGGTAGAGGCGACCCTGAAATCGACTTCCGCGGAGAATCGAAGCGCAATGACCAACCCATCGCTCGCACCCACGCCTGTTCAGCGGCTGCTATCGCTGGACGTGCTGCGCGGCATCACCATCGCCTTCATGATCATGGTCAACAATAACGGCGGCTCTGGTTCCTGGGGCTTCATGAATCATGCCGTGTGGAACGGCCTGACGGCCACCGACCTGGTGTTTCCCACTTTTGTCTTTGTAGTGGGAGCCTCGGTGGTGTTTGCCTTCGATGCGCGCTTGGCCCGCGGCGCCACACGCGCCCAACTGGCTGTGCACACACTCCAGAGGGCCGCGATTCTGTTCCTGCTGGGCGTCCTGGTCAACACGTTTCCGCTCTTCCATCTGGCCAACATCCGCATCTATGGAGTGCTGCAGCGCATTGCCATCGCCTACCTGGCCGTGGGCCTGTTCTACCTGTGGGACAAGCGGGCTTCGACCAAGATTGCCGCGGTCGTTGTGGCGCTGGTCGGCTACTGGGTGCTGCTCCGCTGGGTTCCAATCCCCGGTGCTGGAATGCCGGGCCGCGATTTCCCTTTCATGGACCAGACCCTCAACCTGACTTCCTGGCTTGACCGGCAGATCATGCCTCATCACCTGTATCTGGATTGGCCCGGGCCCGGCATCCTCGACCCTCACAACCGCCACGATCCCGAAGGCCTGCTGAGCGACATTCCCACCTTGGGAACCGCGCTGCTGGGCATGCTGGCGGCCCTGTGGCTGCGCACTCAAAGAACGGTCAATACCAAGGCCGCGGGGCTGGCCGCATTCTGCCTGGCCTGCCTCGGCTCCGGCTACCTGTGGTCGTTCTGGTTTCCCTTCAACAAAAATCTCTGGACCAGTTCCTTTGTGCTGGCGGCGGCAGGCTGGTCGCTGTTTGTGCTCACTCTGGCCTACTGGACAGTCGAAAAGTGGGGCTGGGGCAAAGGCCGCGGCGCGGGGTTCGTCTATCCCTGGCTGGTCTTCGGCTCCAACGCCATTACGGCTTACATGTTCAGCGAGCTGATTCCCAACGGGCTTGATCACATCATCATCCAGGTGGGCGGCCGGCACGAGTCCCTGCTGGTGTTTCTAACTTCTCCCATCTTCGCGCACATCCATAATCCCGGCTGGGCAGCGTTCACGTTCTCGGTTACGATTGCCGCGTTCTGCTTCCTTCCCGTCTGGGTGATGTATCGCAAGAGGATTTTTGTGAAGGTATAGCTGCCGGCGGAGTTTCCATTCCGGTTCGAGATTCCCCGAGTTTCGGCGACGAGGCTTTGGGGAATCTCCTCCTCCGGTAAAAATGCGGTCATGAACAAGCGTCATTTGAGGGTTGTTGACACCCCTGGTGTCGCTCGCAATCCCGATCGCGCCTGCTTGCGGGAATTGATTACACAACCCCTGGAGTTTCCGCCCGGAGTGATTAGTCCGGGCGCTCATCGCTGAAGCTATGTTCGCCACCCAACATTCCCGTGCCAGTCTTATGAATTGAATCTCCCATATCGATTCAAACATTAGGCCGCCTATCTGTCCCCTCGCGACCCATGACGATGATGTGCGGTTGTGAACAGAATTGGCCCGGCCCTCGTGGAAACCTTGATTGTGGCGCGTTGCGCGCCGCCTTCCAGTCCTCGCAGCCCGGAACGGCGCATCACGGGCGATTCATCGAAGGACTGTCTGGCGAAAGGATATCCATGCGAAACGTACGATTTCTGTTGGTGCTTCTGTTGCTGGCCATTCCGGCCTGCTTATTCGGGCAGATCGGCGTCAGGATCGCGATCGGCCCGCCCCCGCTGCCCATTTACGAACAACCACTTTGCCCTGGAGACGGCTATCTCTGGACACCGGGCTATTGGGCTTATGACGATGGCTTCTCCGATTACTATTGGGTGCCCGGTACGTGGGTGCTGGCGCCGGAAGAGGGTTTCCTCTGGACACCGGGCTTTTGGGGCTGGGGCGACGGAGGGTTCTTTTTCACGGAAGGTTATTGGGGACCTACGGTCGGATTTTATGGCGGGATCAACTACGGCTTCGGTTACTTCGGCGAGGGTTTCGTCGGCGGGCGATGGGACCACGGACACTTCTTCTATAACCGAACGGTAAGCAATGTGGACGGCGGCACGATTCACAATGTTTACGAAGCCAAGGTCGAGAACCACAACAACAAACGCGTCAGTTATAACGGCGGCAAAGGCGGAATCAAGGCGCATCCAAATGCGGAACAGGAGGCCGCGGCGAAGGAAAGACATCTTCCGCCTGTCTCCGCTCAGACTGAACATGCGCAGGCGGCTCGAAGCAACCCGAGCCAGCGCGCCGGGGTGAACCACGGCCAGCCGGGTGTGACAGCAACTGCAAGACCCGGAGATTTCAGCGCAAACGGAGCGGCAGGAGCGCGGGAGACAGCGGAGCCTTCGCGACCAGCAAACGGCGGGAAAACGGCCATTCATCCGAACGACCTTCCGCCGATCGAGCATCCCGCCCCAGTCAATTCCGGCGATGCGAAGGCAGACCAGAAGTACCAGAAGGAACAGGAGAAGCTGATCGCCAAACAAACCAAGGAACGGGAGAAACTGCAGCAGAAGCAGGAAGCCGAACATCAGAAGCAAGCGAACGCCAACAACCAGAAACTGGAACAGAAGCACCAGCAGCAGACCCAGAAGCTGGCGCAGAGACATGCCGCTGAGATGCAGTCGCTACAAGCCCGCCAACCTCAGCCTCGCATGGCGGCGCCTGCACCCCGAAGATAAGCGGACGCTCTTCCAGGATGACGCACGTGGCACATTCAATCTGCGCGCGGCCGGGTATGTCCTACCCGGCCGCTTTGCATTTGTCTCCATTGTTGCTCAGTGCGCGCCCATCGAACGATGACCTTGAACATTTCAATATCCGTGCGCTTTTTCGTCGCGCATTGCGAGCGCCTCGCCGGTATCGTTTTTCCGCGACCCGCGAAGCTTCCATAGCCCAAAGCACAGGCCACCTGCCAGCAGGGCCACGAACACGCACAGAAGTGGTGTCGACCATTTCTGGAGGGTTCCAGACCACAGTCGGACGATTCTTCGCCCGTAGGTGGCGCCAAGCCACGCGATAAAGGAGTAGCGCAGGCAACGTGCTGTGCCGAAGACCACCAGAAAGCGTCCACGCGAAACGCCCAACGCGCCCGATGCAAGCGCAAAAGGCAACAACGGAATCGGCGGGGGAAGCACCGCAGGAAGAAAGACCGCAAGAACCCGGTGACGCTCGACCCATCCAACAATTCGATCGAGGAGATGTGCCGGCACATAGCGCTGCAACGCAGCCTGGCCGCCTTTTCTGCCGATCTCCCAGGTGGTGTACCCTCCCGCGAGGCTGCCGATGATTGCGCACGCAGCGAGCAACAAGGAGTCTCCGTTGTGCGCAACCAGCCACAGCAACAGCAGATCCGTGCTGCCGGGAAGAGGCAGGGGGATGACGGAGGAATCGACCACCGCAACGAGGAAGAGCCCGAGGACCCCGAGGTGCGTCAGCCAGCGCGGCATCGACGATCGACCCACGCGTGGCGCCAGTAGCTGAGCCGATTGCAATAGAAGAACAGGCATCAAGGCCCGGCAATCCATTTCGACTTAGATGCGGCGTATGTTGAGGAGTAGCGCATCGGCTATTGAGAATTGACTCTTGCGAGGCATACCCGCCCGGTTCGGCCGGGAAGTCCCTTGATCATTGTGGGCCTTCAGCTATCGCCCAAGAGGCCTTCACTTTGGAGTTATCCGTCATGGAGCTACTCCAGTCTCATAGCCAAGTGTGGCTAGGGCGAGCCGGCATTGATATTGCGAACATCCTCATATCGATCGCGGAAAATAAATCGACCGGTGTGCGAAAGGTGTTGACCACTTCCATAAGAGATACCATCAGGCACAGCGTGGTCATGAAGAGCGGAAATTTGAGAGCAATCGCATCCACCCGCGACTCCGAGGACAGATCCTGCTCTCGGCATCGTCCAGTTCCTGTTGCGCCACCAGGCCAGGTTGCGCCTTCTACGTTGCAAGCAGTCGCTCGACGACTCGTTGCGGTCGACGGAGTCTTCGATCAATTCGCGCCTTGTGGGAAGAAATACCTTTTCCACACCCTGAGCTTTGAATAATGCGCAGTGGAGCGGTCTATGAGCGCGAACACGCGACTAACCCCCGTCGCCAGATTCGCGGAACATGCGAACTTGCGCAGCATCACTTATCGATTTCTTGCCGCCGATTGAACCGTGGCCTCAAGAATTACTAACACTCCGAGGCATTGTCTATAGGGTTCGACACGCCGTCAAGCGAGATTGCATCATGGAAGGTCGATAGATTCAGAGAACGAGAAATGTTGATAGTATCGTTATTGTCAAGGACGACGCATGGACGCACTGCAGATCAAGACCGTGAATTCCTGCCGATGGGATTGCGTGAGCCTGGGCGAGGTGATGCTTCGCCTCGATCCGGGTGAGAACCGGATCCACACCACGCGGCAATTTTCAGTTTTCGAAGGCGGCGGCGAATACAACGTCGCGCGCGGATTGCGGCGTTGCTTCCGGTTGCGCACTGCGGTTGCAACAGCGCTTGCAGACAACCCGGTAGGCCGGCTGGTGGAGGACCTGCTCCTGCAAGGCGGGGTTGATCTTGAACTGCTCCGCTGGGTTGCGTACGACGGCGTAGGACGGTCGGTCCGGAACGGCCTGAACTTTACGGAGCGCGGCTTTGGGGTACGCGCGGCGGTTGGCTGCTCCGACAGAGGCCATACAGCGATCAGCCAGGTGAAACCAGGCGATTTCGATTGGGCCACCATCTTCGGTTCCGGGCAGGGGTCGCGCTGGCTTCATACCGGCGGGATCTTCGCCGCTCTTTCGGATACGACTATCGAAGTGGCGCGCGAAGCCATGGACAGCGCACATGCCCAAGGCACGGTTGTTTCATACGACCTGAACTATCGCGAATCACTGTGGAAGGCGATCGGCGGAAAAACTCGTGCGCAAGAGGTCAATCGCGAACTCGTGAGGAAGGTGGATGTTCTGTTCGGCAACGAAGAGGATTTCTCTGCGATGCTTGGAGTCAAGATCGAAGGCGTCGGCGAGGATTTTGGAGAACTGCCGGTTGCGAGTTATGACAAAATGCTGCGCGAGGTAGCCGCGGCCTATCCGAATTTGAAAGTGATTGCATCCACGCTGCGCACGGCACACACGGCATCAAGAAACGCTTGGGGCGCCATCGCTCTTGACTCGAGCGGCGTGGAGCATGTGGCGCAACGCGGTGTGGACATTCTGGATCGCGTGGGCGGAGGCGACTCGTTCGCTTCGGGATTGATTTATGGATTGCTCTCGGGCAAGGAACTTCGCTGGGCAATCGAGTGCGGAGTTGCGCACGGAGCCCTGGCGATGACCACGCCCGGTGACACGAGCACGGCAACTTTGGCCGAAGTGCTGCGCGTGATGGGCGGCGGAGCGGCGCGCATCGCGCGATAAGCGGAAGCGGAAGCGAGAAGGCTTATCTGTGCCCTAGTCCCTGGTCCCTGGTCCCTAGTCCCTAGTCCCTGTCTTCCTCACTCCCCGCCCACCGCCTTGGCAAAGCCGTAAAAAAAGTCCAGCGACTTCCAGTACGAATCCACGGGCAGGCGCTCATCCTGGCCGTGGGCGCGGTCGTCGTCGCGTTCCAGGGCAATGGCCGAGTAGCCGTAGCAGGGAATCCCTTGCAGCGCAAAGTAGATCGAATCACTGGCCCCGTTTTCCATCACCGGCGTCACGGGCACGCCCGGCCACAGGGCCTGCGTCAGTTTGGTCAAGGGGCCAAAGACCTCAGGAATCGGCGCGGGCGGGACCATGGCTTTACGTTCGGGCGCCGTGTCAGACACCACGTAGGAATCGGAAACGTACTTTACGCTCAGCTTGGGGTCGGCGAAGATGGCGATCAACTGCTGGCGAATCTCCTCGGGCGAGTGGCCGGGAAAGATGCGGCAGTTCACGTTGGCCTGCGCAGTCTGCGCCAGCGCGTTGTTGGCGTGACCGGCATTGAGCCGAGTGGCCACGCAGGTGGTGCGAAAGTTGGCGTTGAAGCTGGGCTCGACGCTCAACCGCGCGGCAGCGGCCAGGTCCGGCGGTGTGGCCAGAATGGCGCGCATGTCCGCAGCCGTCTGTCCCGTTTCCTGACTGGCCAGATTTTTGAAGTAAGTCCGCGTCACCTCGTTCAATTCGAAGGGAAACGTATAGGCAGCCAGCTTGTTCAGCGCCGTGGTCAGCTCGTAGATGGCGTTGTCGGGCCGGGGCCGCGAACTGTGCCCGCCGGCATTCGCCGCCGTGACTTGAAAGTCGGAATATACCTTCTCGGTCGCCTCCACATCGGCCACCACGGCGCGCCCATGGTCCAGTTCCACGCCGCCCGAGTCGGGATTGATGACGTACGCGGCGTCCACCAAGTCGCGATGCTGCCGCACCAGCCAGTCGGCTCCGTTGAACTTGCCGCCCTCCTCGTCGGCGGTCAGCGCCAGGATCAGGTCCCGCTTGGGCCTGTAGCCCTCCTTGTGCAGGCGCAGAAACGTGAACACCAGCGCGGCGTCGGAGTTCTTCATGTCCTGCGTGCCGCGCCCGTAGTAGTAGCCGTCTTTCTCGACAAACTCAAAGGGGTCGGTGTGCCAGTCGGAGCGCAGCGCCTCCACCACGTCCATGTGGCAAAGGAAGAGCACCGGCTTTTCGGTGGTTGGACCGGCCGCGCGCAACCGGACGACCAGGTTTTGCTTGCGCGGATCGGGCCCCAACAGGTGCACGTCCCCGGCGGGAAACCCGGCGTCGAGAAATCGCTTCTGCATGGCCTCGGAACCCGCGGTGACGCTGCCTTTGGGCGTGTCCGTGGTGTTGATCTCGATGAGCTGTTTGAAGATTTCGCGGGCCAGCGCGCGGTCCTCCGGCGAAGCGGTGGGCAGGGCGTTCTGGGCGAACGACGCAGAGCCCAGAGTTGAGGCAAGGGCGGCCAGGGAAGCAAAGCGAACGATTCGGCGCATGCAGGAATTGTACGAGCCATGCGCCGGCTCTCCCACAGATTTCCGCATTCCGTCAGACCTTTTGAAGCAACGCCGCCCGGGTATGGCGAATGTCCGGTTGCGCCAGCGGTTCCAGTCCCGCCCGGCGGGCCGTCTCCAGCTCCTTGTTGAACATCTCAGGCTCCACGTGGCCGCCGGGCTCGGCCAGCAGGAGCAACCCTCCCGGCCTGAGTGCCGCCGCGGCTTCCGAAAAGAAGACGGCTATCGAGGGCAGTTCGTGCACCACCGCGAAGGCCAGCACAAAGTCCACAGCGCCGCTCAGATCGCGGACTCCCATGGAATCGGGCTGCGCAAGCCGGGTATCAATGCGCGTGTGCAAACCGGCCCTGGCCGCCCTTCGCCGCAAGCTCTCGAGCATTTTGGCTTGAATATCCACGGCCACAATGCGCCCCGCCGGTCCCACCATGCGCGCCATCGGCAGGGTGAAGAATCCCATGCCCGGTCCCGGCTCCAGCGCCGTCATGCCCTCGCGGACATAAGGAGCCAGCAGTTCTTCCGGGGTTTGCATCCACAAGCGCCGCATCGGGCTGGCGAGCCAATAGCCCATCCACCAAGGACACACGCGTTCCGCCATTGCGCTCTCTCCTTCAGACGGATTGCGAGTTGCCGATGGGGAATGACCGGACAGCATCGCTTTCTTCAACACAATACGTAAAAATTGTGGCAGCGGTTTCATCGCCAGCGGCCGGTCGGGAAAGTTCGAGCGCACTCCAGTGTTGCACGCCACGCCAAATCGATTTATTGTGGTCCGGCCACAACTTCTTGAGGTGCACCATGCATTTGAAGGTCCTTGCCGCCGCTTTTCTCGCCACAGTCACAGTCGCCGCTGTCGCCCAATTGCCGGAACCGCCCATCGCCCGTCCCAAGATCACCGGCATTTCGCACCTGGCCGTCTACACTTCGGACGCGGCGGCCACAGACCGCTACTATCGCGAGATCATCGGGGCAGCGAAACTGGCTGACCCGGAAAATTCTCAGGGGGTTCGCTACGCCTTCAATGCCACGCAGTTTGTCGAGGTGTTGCCGCTGCCGCCGGGAGCGGGAATCAACCGGCTGGACCACACCGCCTATAACACCGACAACGCCGAGGGAATGCGCAAGTACCTGGCCGCCAAAAGCTGGAAGACCCCAGCCAAGGTCGAAAAGGGTTCGGACGGCAGCCGCTGGTTCACGGTGCTCGACCCGGAAGGCAACAAGGTGGAGTTTGTCGAGCCTCCCCGCCTGCCCCAGGCCATCGACGCCCCCAACGTGATCGGCCGCCACATCATCCACATGGGAATCCTGGTGCACAACCGGGCCGTTGAAGACACCTTTTACCGTGATCTGCTCGGCTTCCGGCCCTACTGGTTTGGAGGCATGGTGGAGGGCAAGATCGACTGGGTGAGCCAACAGACGCCGGACAGCCACGACTGGCTGGAATACATGCTGACCAGCGGCCCATCCGGAACAGGCATCCCGGCCACCATGACGCAGCACCAGTTGGGCGTGCTCGACCATCTTTCTGTCGGCGTGGCTTCGGTGGACATGGCTTACAGGACACTCGAAACTGGCAACCGCCTGAGCGGCGTGCATGACGCGCATACCCAGATCGGCAAGGACGGCAAGGGCCAGTTCAACCTCTACGACCCGGACGGCATCCGCCTGGAACTGATGAACTTCCACGCCAGCGAGAAGCCCTGCTGCTCGCCGTTCACGGCCGACGACCCGGCGGAGTAGGACAAGCCTGGAACCTGTGCTTGCTATTGAATCCGGATGGCGCGATACTGGGGAAGAGGTAAATCATGCCCGATCAGGCACAGAGCGCAACCGCGACGCAAACCGTCAATCGGCCGGTGAAGACGCCTCGGCGGATCCCTGACCGGCCATGGTTCAAGCCCTCCCCGCCGCCAAATGCCAGGCGCCCCAAGCCTGTGCTGGTACCGCCAAGCGCGAAGTAGAAAGACGCGATCATGCCGGATAAGGCAGAGGCTCTCGGAATTCTTCTGGTCCTGCTTCCGGGATTTGCTTCTGCTTATGTCGTTCACATGCTCGCCGTTCGGCGGAAGCAATCCGATCTGGAAAAGATCGTTGAGGCGCTTCTATTCAGCCTGCTGTTTTATCTCGTCACGCTGCCGTTTTTCAGCAACACTCTACCCATTGGTTGGCGTCCCATGGACGCCAATCACCCGGACTTCTATCAGGTGACCGTCCAGTGGAATCACTTGGCGGCCTTGGCAGGGTTGGCGCTGGTATTCGGCATCGTTTATGCGGCCAATATCAACCATGACTGGCTGATGTCCTTCTTTCGCTGGATAAACGTGACTGATCGTAGTTCTCGGAGCACCATTTGGAACGATGCTTTCCAGGATCCGGATCTGGACGGCTATGTTCAAGTTGGCCTGTCGGGAGATCGCAAGGTCATGGGCTGGGTAAATGACTACTCTGACGAGGAAGGAGCCTTCGAGCTTCTTCTTGGCGATGCAGCTTGGGTAGAAAGGGACGGCCATCTGCAACAGATTAAAGGTCCAGGAATCCTGCTCACCAACGAAGCTCGTATCGAGTATGTAATGTTCCTCGACCAAGATGAGACCGATGAAAGCGATTCCCAGGAATCTATTTCCTGAAGGCCTTCGATCTACGACGGCTCCACAGTCGCCCGGTTGCCCGCGCTAAAATTCACCTATGCCCGCCGCTGCGCTTTCGCCTGAAATCATGGCCAAGTACGAGCCCGTCATTGGACTCGAGGTCCATGTGCAACTGCTGACCGCCACCAAGGCCTTCTGCGGTTGCCTGAATCAGTTCGGCTCCGACCCTAACACCAACATTTGCCCGGTGTGCCTGGGACTGCCCGGAGCGTTGCCGGTGCTCAACGCAAAAGCCGTCGAATTCGCCACACTGGCCTCGCTGGCGCTCAACTGCGAGGTGCGCGAGCGTTCCATTTTCGCGCGCAAGAATTACTTCTATCCCGACCTGCCCAAGGGTTACCAGATTTCGCAGTACGACAAGCCCCTGGCCGAAAACGGCTGGATCGACGTGCCCACTGCAGACGGCGGAACGACCGGGGTCCCCGGCGACAGGTCTTCGTCGCTGGGGTGGTCGACCGGGGTCCCCGGCGACAGGTCTTCGTCGCTGGGGTATAAGCGAATCGGCATCACCCGCCTGCACATGGAAGAGGATGCGGGCAAAAGCCTCCACGAAGGGTTTGCCGACTCCGCCACGCACACCTACCTCGACCTGAACCGCTGCGGCACGCCGCTGGCCGAGATCGTCTCCGAGCCCGACATCCGCACTCCGGATGAGGCTTGGGAATATCTCACCCGCCTGAAGGAAATCCTGCTCTATTGCGGTGTCTCCGACTGCAACATGGAAGAGGGATCGTTGCGCTGCGACGCCAACGTCAGCGTCCGTCTGAAAGGCGCAGACAAATTCGGCACCAAGGCCGAGGTGAAAAACGTCAACAGCTTCCGCTTTGTTCGCGCAGCCCTGCAATACGAGATCGAGCGCCAGGTTGAGGTCATCGAGTCGGGCGGTCGCGTGGTCCAGGAAAGCCGGTTGTGGAACGCCGCCGAGGGACGAACGTATTCCATGCGCTCCAAGGAACAGGCCCACGACTACCGCTATTTCCCCGAGCCGGACCTGCCGCCCCTGATCGTCTCCAGGGAATTTCTGGCCGAGGCAAGAAACAAGCTCCCCGAACTGCCCGAGGCGCGCCGCGCCCGGATGGTCGCCGAATACGAACTGAATCCGAAGGACGCCTTCACACTGACTGCAACCCGCGAGTTCGCCGACCGCTTTGAGGCAGCTGCGAAAACTGCCCGCAATCCCCGCCGTGTGGCCAATGTGTTGTTGAGTGAAGTGGGCGGACGGCTCAAGGCCCTGGGCCTCGAGCAGGAACAGTCGCCTGTCTCCATGACGGGAATCGTCGAGGCCGCCGATCTGCTGGATGAGGGCAAAATCAGTTCCAAACAGCTCAAGCAGCTCTTCGATGTGTGCTTTGAAAAAGGAGAGGACTTCCCCGCCGTTTACGAGCGGGAGAAGCCGGAACAGATTACTGACGCCTCGGCTCTTGAAGTCCTGATCGACGAGGTCATTGCCGCCAACCCCCGGCAAGTGGAACAGTATCGCAACGGCAAAAAGACCATGGCCGGCTTCTTTGTGGGCCAGGTGATGCGTGCCTCCAAGGGCCAAGCCAACCCGGCGCTGCTCAACGAACTGGTAATGAAAAAGCTGGACACTTAGACCGGTCACGGCATTCCACGAATGCCGTGAGCCTCGGCCTATTTCAACTTCAGTTCCACCTCGAACTCCTTGCGCGTATCCCAGGAGCTGACCGTCTTGGTGGCGGTTTTCTTGCCGTCCTTCTCCGCCCAGAGCTCATGGTCTTCGGCCATATTCACCTGGGCAAACCGGAACCGGCCCTTATCCGTGGATGTATAGCTGCGAATTGCTTTGGACTTCAGGTCCTTGAGGAAGACGGTGGCTCCGGCAATCGGAGCGGAATTAGCATCCACCACGCTGCCCATGACCACTCGCTGGCCCAAATTCTGAGCCTGGGCCGTAAGCGGCCCCACCAGCCCCTGTTGTTGCGTCATTGGAGCCAGACCGGCAGCCAGCGCGGCAAATGCCACCCCGGCCACCAAACTCGTGCGATTAAACCTCACTCTTCCTCCTCGTCCTCTTCAAACGGCTCTTCGTCGTCGTCTTCCAGGTCGCCGCCGAGCCGCGTCAGCTCCAGCGGTTCAACGCCGACCACTTCGTATTCGGTTCCACATTCGTCGCAGACGACTACGTCGCCTTCTTCCACTTCGTCCAATTCGACGTCTAGATCATTTTCGCATTCAGGGCAGCTCGGCATGGCAGGCTCCTCTCTCTTTCAAAGGCATTTCGTATTGTAGGATGACGGTACCTCGCGGTACGACTTCGCTATTCTTGGGGAAAAGCCGCTCTCAGGTCAAGAGGCGAAAGCCTAAACCGCAGACAGAACTCCCAACATGGAGAATATGTCATGAATTTACCTCAAGCGGTTCTGTTTTGTTCGTTTTTGCTGACCGCGCCGGTCTGCTGCTCGCAGCCCGATTTTCTGGTCAACGCGAAACCGGCCGCTCCGGCAACGCCGGATCCGGCCATAGCCCCCGCCCTTCTGACCATTCAGCCCGCTCGCATTGAACAGACGATAAATGTGCTGGTAAGGTTTGGTACCCGCAGCACACTTTCCAGCGTGGGGACCGGCGGGTCGGCCTCGCCGGCGGAGGACTGTTGCAGTGCCTGTTTCCAGGGACAACGTGATCTTCAGCATCCGTGCCGTGGACACCGCCGGCCATCGCAGCCTGACCGTAGCCCCGTAAGGCATCCTTGTCGAATTGCGGATGCCCAATGACACCCACCTGCTCCACGGTTTACCCTGAAACCCACGATGGCCAGACTCGGCACCACTCCGTTCGCCTTCCCTGACTTCCACGGCGCCACGCGCCGACTGGTTCTCTGGAACCTCGCCGCCTTTTTTGCCCTGATGCTGGCGCAGTTGGCGCTTCGCGACCAGGCTCCTCAACTCCTGGGCGCCTTCTCCCTGGACCCCCGCGTGTTCCTCGATGGCTGGATCTGGCAGCCCTTCACCTACAGCCTCGTTCACCCCACGATTTTGGGTACGCTCTTTGAGCTGCTGTCGCTCTGGTTCCTGGCCGGCTTTCTCGAGAGCTTTCACAGTTCTACCTGGATTACAGGTCTCTATGTTGTCTCGGTGCTGGGTACCGCCCTGGCCGCGGTCCTGCTCTACTGGGCCGGGCTCGCCCCAGCCAGCAACCAAATGCTCTTCGGCTGCGTCGGCGGCATCTTCGGCCTGCTGGTGGCCATCGGCGTCCTCTATGGCGATGTCCAGTTCATGATGTTCCCCTTGCCCATCGGCATCAAGGCTCGCTACCTGGTCGCCATCTACGCGCTGGTCACCATCGCCATGCTCTTCGGCCAGCAGCGCATGTACGCATTTGCCCAGTTAGGCGGCGCGCTGGCCGGCCTGGTTTACATCCGGATGGCGCCGCGCCGCGGCATTGCCCTGGGCCTGAGCGAAAAGTGGTATGGCCTGCGCAACCGCTACTGCCGCACCGTCCGCTTCGACGGCCAGGGCCGCCAGATCGACGAAGACCCCGACGACAAGAAGCGCTGGAACTAGATCTGTCCCCCGCGCCGAAGCTCCGTGCCCCATCCTTTCCGTGGCTTTATCGCGGAAAGGGTGGGAGTCTGAGTCCATAAATGTAGACCGGCCGGGTGCCGGGTGCCCCAGGTCTCGCCTTTGAGACCTGGGAGACCACGAACCTCATCCGCGAAGCGGGCCCACCGCCCCCGTCGGACCGGCCCGAAACCTTCCGCATACTCTCCTGACCCCTGATCCCTGCCCCCTGATCCCTGACCCCTGATCCCCTGATCCCCTGATCCCCTGATCCCCTGATCCACTGCAGATTATTTCTCCCCTTCGTCGCACAATAATCTTCAGTAGCTTTCCCTCCAATCGTCCCGATAACTCCTTATCCTGGAGTATTTTGCATGGAACTCCTTTGTTTTGAATA
>JBEKTB010000039.1:0-26465 GCA_049516495.1 Occallatibacter sp. | reverse complement strand
TGGGGTCCGGAATCTTCCTCGCGCTCTTCACTCGATACCACATCGAGAAACTGGGCAGCAAGCTGTTGCAAAGCGAGGAACGCTGGACCGCTACGTTGGGCAGCATTGGCGAAGCGGTCATCCGCGCAGCTGAGACCAACATCGACCTGTCGACGTTGGCGGCGTTGCTGGGACATGGATCGACGAGTTGCGTACACAAGTACGTCCATCCGACGGCCGAGCACAAGAAAGCGGCGATGAAGCGCTTCGATCGCAAGATGAGGAAGCGGCGCGGCAGTCGCGTTCGCCCCCCTTTCCAAATGTAGTGATCTCACCCGTCCCCCATCCCCAAGTTCCCGCCAACTAACGCTCTCCACAACATTGCGCCGTCTCGCTCTTAATTTCCAGGACAAGAGCGCTCGCTTTTCCGGCTTTCTGCTGACGCAAATTCCGGGAGACGACCGCTCGGCCGCGTGGTTCGAAAACCGGCGCACCTGGCACTTTCGGCCGTTCAAAGGGGCGGATTCCCGTCCGCTTTTGGTCCGCCCCCCTTCACGAAATTGGACGAAAATTGCAGAAAAGACACGAAGTTCCACGAAAAAGCCACACCTGTTGACAGGTGTGGATAACAGGCCTACTATGCTGATCTTATTGAATTTAAGGAGGAAAATTTGGAGGCGCGGGCCGGGATCGAACCGGCACCGGAGGGCGGAATGGAGCGGGAGACGAGATTTGAACTCGCGACCCTCGCCTTGGCAAGGCGATGCTCTACCACTGAGCTACTCCCGCTTGTTGCAAGATTGAGTATACCGGGCGGCCCAAATGAGGTCAAACCGGAGCCGGTGAACTGTGCTGGTTCAAGCCCGCCGGAGCAGACCTGGACCCGATCTCCTCCCGGACAATTTCCCCGTCGCGCATGTAGAGAATCCGGCTGGCGATCGATGCGGCCTCGGGATTGTGCGTAATCATCAGCGTGGTCTGGCCCAGTTCGCGGTTCGACTTCAGCAGCATTTCGAGCACTGCGTCGGAGTTCTTGGTGTCCAGGTTGCCGGTCGGCTCGTCGGCCAGGACTATCGCCGGGCGGGTGATGAGGGCGCGGGCAATCGCCACGCGCTGCTGCTCGCCGCCGCTCAGTTCCGATGGCCGGTGCTTCAGCCGTCCCCGGATCGACAGAAGATCGCTGAGGTGGTCGAGATAGACGCGGTCGATCGGCTCCTTGCGGCCGCTTATGTCATAGGCGACCTCGATGTTGCCCATGGCCGAGAGCGTGGGCAGCAAGTTGAACTTCTGGAAGACGAACCCGATGCGATGCTTGCGCAGCTTGGTGCGCTCGCCGTCACTCAGTGTGGCGAAGTCGACCCCGTCGATGACCACGCGACCCTCGGTGGCCTGGGTGAGACCGCCGAGCAGGTAAAAGAGCGTGGACTTGCCGGAACCGGAAGGACCGACAATGGCCACAAACTCCCCGCGCTCTATGGCAAGAGAAACCCCGCGCACTGCGGGAACTTTGATTCGGCCCGCGGCATAAACCTTGGTCAGTTTTTCGGCGAGAATGATGGACTGAGACTTATCAGGCTGCACCGTTCCATTGTAAATGCGACGGCCTTCCGGTCTGTCCCCGGTTTGGCCGGGATGCGACTACGTCCGGCGACGGGCGCGAGGAGCGCTTCCTTGCGACCGGCCTTCGGGAAGCGATCCGATTTGCGCATTTCTGCAGAAAATTACACCGCCAAATTGGTCGATTTCATGGATCCATGGGTTGCGCATTACCACGCGGCCGTCTTGCGTATGTCTATGAAATTAAAATTGTTATGCACATGTTTATGGTTTCGGAAGTAAAAGATATGCAAATTTAACCCCTGTTTGAGAAATAAAAAACAGGGGGGTGGGGGGTGCTTTTCCAAACGGGAAAAAGGCGCCTTTGGCCTTTTCGCTCTCGAACTTTCATTGTGCTACAGCGTGGGGAAATGACCTGCAAATTGAGGGTTGAAGCGGAGAACGGGACGGTTTTCGGGCGAAATGGCCGGAGAGTGTACCCCAGGGCCTAAAGGCCGCGCTTATTCAACGGCATGTACGGCACGACTAAAGTCGTGCCCTGACACTTTGGGGCGGGAAACGAGCTTTTCCGCAGCATCTAAAGCCCGCGTTGAATTTACTGGCCATTGCGTCAGGGCTAAAGCCCTGACCTACCAGCCCGAATGAGGTTTTTCCGCAGTATGTAAAGGGCGCGAACATTCTGCGGCGTGTGGGCACAATGGAAGTCGTGCCCCAAAAGGGAGCGAGATTGCAAGTTCAACAAAAAAAAGAGCGCTTGCTGAGTGTATGTTCTCCCACCCATCGCAAAGTACGCGATGGATGGGGCACCCAGCCCTGTTGCAGGAACCGAGTTTCCCCGTAGCCGGTAAAGCTCGCGTCGATCTTGGTGGTCATTGTGTCAGGGCTAAAGCCCTGACCTACCAGCCCTGACCTACCAGCCTCAGACGGCTGATGCGGTCCAGAGCATCATAAGGCTGAGGCGGACCCTTCGGCGGCAAAGCAGCCGCTGGAGGGTCCGCATCGTCGGGTTTTAGAAAGTCAGCTTGAGGGCCAACTGGATGAGGCGCGGATTGTTGACGGTGGAGTTGACGGCGCCGAATCCACTGGCGTTGATGTCGTTGATGGGCATGCCGTATTGCGCATGATTGAAGAGGTTGAAGAACTCGGCGCGGAAGTTCAGACCCATCTCTCTGCGAGGCAGCGCGAACTGCTTGACGAGGGAGAAGTCGGTGTTGACAAAATCGGGTCCGACGACGGGGACGCGCGAGGCGTTCCCCAACTCTTCACCCATGTTCACGCCGTCGACTATCAAGCCGGGCGCGGTAAAGCAGGCCTGATTGATCCACTGGTGCTGGTTGTGGTTAGCGGCGTAGGGGTTGCAGTTGGCGACCTGGTTTGGCCGGTTGTAGTTGTAGGAGTCGCCGCCGGAATTGAAGGTGGTGCCCGACTGGTTACTGCTGTCGATCAATGGTACGGGGAAACCGGAAGAGATTCTTTCGATCAGAGTGACCTGCCAGTCGCCGAGGAGCGTGTTGGCTACAGAGTTCCAGTCGCCCCCAAGCATCTTGCCTTTGCCAATTGGCAGGTCGTAGATGAGGCTGCCGATGAAGCTGTTATCGAGATTGATCTGCGACAGGGACCAATCGAGATTCTGCCAGTTGGGAAGCGGGAAGAAGGGAGCGCTCAGCTCCGAGCCCAAGCCGTCGGAAAGGCCGTTGTCATAGGTCTTCGAATAGGTGTATCCAACCAGCGCGTAGAGACCGTACCTGGGCGTCTTGGTCTCCGCCTTCACCTGCATGGAGTTGTAGTGCGTCTTGCCGACATCGCCGTAGAGCAAGACCGAGTTGAAGTTCTGGTCGTTGTTGTAGAAGGTGAAGGTGTTGGTATACGCGTAGGGAGCGCCGCCGGGCAGGCAGCCGATGGTGTAGCCTGACACGGCTCCGCAAGCCGAGGGGCTGTTGACGTTGAGGCCGTTGCCGACCACCAGCAGATGGCCGCCGACCGAGCCGGCGTAGCCGGCGGTGAGCAGAACATTTCCCGGCAACTGACGTTCGACGTTGGCGTTATATTGGTGAACCCTGCCGGGCTGGAAGTTGGTCGGCTGGTAGGCGTAGGTGCCGGTGAAGCTGGTCACATCTTGCGGCGTGCTGAGGAGCGGAAAGCCTCCGGTGGTAGTCGTGACACCGTAAACCGGTCCCCCAAGCGTGGAGGCGCAATATGAAGCCGCGGAGATGCAGCTAAAGCTACCGATGAATTGATCGGACTCGCCGAGGTTGGGCGGGTTTTGCCACAGACCCTGCGCGCCCTGGTTCCAGGACGAATCGTGATAGATGCCAAAGCCGAGGCGAAGGACAGTCTGGTCGCTTCCGCGCACCTTCCAGGTGAGGCCGAGGCGCGGCTCGTATGCGTCCTTGAACATCTTGATGCCCGCCGATCTGCTGACACCGTTCTTGCCCGCAACCAGCAACGTTCCTCCCGTTAATGAGGGGATATAGTCCGCCATGCGGTCATGGGCCTCGGTGATGGGAGTGGTCAAGTCCCAGGCCAGGCCCAAGTTGAGGGTGAGCGACGGGGTAACGCGCCAATCGTCTTCGACGAAGGGCCGGTAGATATTCCAGCGTCGGCCGGTGGTGGCGCCGTCGTAAGTCTGGTCGTGGATGCCCCCGCCGGGAAGTCCCATCAGCATGTCCGCCTCGGGATTGCCGGGGGCGGAACCTAGTCCGGTGAAGTTACCCAATGTACCGGTGAGCCAGAAGCCAGATCCAAAGGCTGCCGTGCCGACGTTCATCTGATTGACGCGGAGATCGAGGCCGGTGTGGATTTCATGCTTGCCATGAATGAGGTCCAGGTCGTCTTTGAACGAGTAGATGTTGGTTCCACCCTGGAAGGGAGAGTAGCCGCGATCACCGAGAGCCCAATAGCCGCTGGTGAATTCAGTGGAAACCAGGCCTTCGCTGTAGGGAGCAGCGGAGTTGGGGGTACCGCTGGATGAGCAGCCCAGATCGGCGCCCGGAATTCCGAAGGTGGCGGAGGCGCAGGTGTAGTTACCCAGTGAAGCGATGTAGTCGAAGATGCGGTTGTAGCCGACACTTGCCTGGTTGACCATGTTGGCAGAGAAGACATGGGTCTCGCCGAGGGCGATGTTGCGCGCGTGGTTGATGATGTTTTCGTTGCTGCCGAAGGCGTTGGCTTCGGCAAGTCCGGGTGCGCCGCCGGGCACAAAGGAGAAGGCCTGTTCATAGCTGAAACGGCCGAAGAGATTGTCCGCGCTGGAGAGCGTGTGGTCCAGCCGGGCATCGAACTTGGTATCGTTCAGGCTGCGTACGGGCTCGTTGACGTAGTTGTAGCCGGGGGCGGAGTTGCCGGGGTTAACAAGATTCGTGGGGTAAATGTTTAACATCTTCTGCCCAATGGGGTCGATCAGGCCGGACGGGATCTTGTTGCAGGGAGTGCCCTGGTCCTGGCTTCCATCGGAATGCAGCTTCGTAGGAACGCCGGAACCATCGCACTGGAAATAGACATTGGGAAAGGCGGTCGGATCCGTGGATGCGCCAATCATGTTGGGGTTGGCAATTTGAAGACCGGAAAGAGTATTGCCATAGGGGTCGGCGGAGAAATCGCCGGTGCGCATGGCCAGCGAAGGAACCAGCCCGGTGAATGTAATTCCATGGCGCTGATATTTTTGTTCGCCGTCGACGAAGAAGAAGGTCTTGTTCTTCTTGATCGGGCCGCCCACCGAGCCGCCAAACTGGTTCAGGTTGAACTTTTCAGCCGAGGTGGCAAAGTAGCTCTTGGCGTCGAGATCGGTATTGCGCACAAACTCGAACAGAGAGCCGTGAATATCGTTGGTGCCGGACTTGGAGGTCACGAGCACCGTCGGTCCCGCACGTGTCCCGTATTCAGCGGAATAGGTATAGGTGAGAACCTTGAACTCTGCAATATCGTCAATGGAAGAAAAGATGCCGATACCGCCCGCGGTCAGTTCGTTATTGTCGACGCCGTCCAGCAGCCAGTCCGTGGCGTTCGGGCGGGAACCGCCGACGGACAGAGAGAAGGAGCCGCGCGCGGCCACTTCGCTGTCGCTGCCGGAGGTGAAAAAGCTGTTGGGGTTGGTCTCTGCCGTGGCGCCGGCGGTGAGTGTGGCCAACTGAACGAAGTCGCGGCCGTTGAGAGGCAGTTGCGATACCTGCTGCGAGGTGATGACCTGACCGAGCGATGGGTTGGTGGTTTCAACAGCTACGGCTTCACCGGAAACTGCCACGGTGGTGACCACAGTCGCGGGTACAAGCGAAAAATCGAGTTCGCGGGCTTCATCCACCTGGAGACGCAAATCCCTGGACTCGGCGCTTTGAAAGCCGGTTGCATCGACGCGCACGGTGTAGGTCCCGACAGGAAGTAAAGGGATCAGATAGTGTCCTGTACTGTCGGTTTTGCCCTCGCGGGTCATGCCGGTTCCCTGGGAGGTCGCGATGACGGAGGCGCCAGGGATAGCGGATCCGGATTTATCGAGGACATTGCCGGAGAAGCTTCCAATGGCCTGGGCATGGATGGCCCTCGGGATCGCAAGCGCGAGAACGCAGACGACCGCGAGAACCAGTAGCTTGTGAAATTTTGTATCGGCCGGCCTCACAACCGATTTCGGACACTTTACGCCTAACATCGTGCGTCTCATAGTCAAACCCCTTTCGACAAATCGGCTAAGGTGGCTCTTTCATCGACTTCGCAGCACTAGATTCTTGATGTCTAGACTGTAAGAAACCGTCCCCATCCAAGTCAACGAGCGTTTTGTCCAACTCACACATAGTGGAGCGTTTTTGAGGACAAAATGACCCGATTGCGAGGAAGAAACGTTCTGTTATCAAAGCGTGTTTCAAAAACGGCTCGGCGAGTGGGGGGGCGCATCCTTCGGCGGTTGACAGCCCCGCGCTTTGTGGCGACCTTCGGCCCGGCTGAAGTCGTGCCCCTCTGCAAAGCCGGCTCTTGAGATTGGTTCAGGAGAGATTCCTGGTTGTTGGAGAATAGCATGGCCGTCAAGTTGCGCTCGGCGCGAATTGGTCTGGAGTTGGCGGACGGCTCCTGAACCGGTCACAACCGGGCCGCGGCGTTCGAGACAGGCGGGACGGGCGCCGATTTATAATCCAGAAGAGCGCGAGACGTCCACGGCTCCGCTCTCTGGAGCCATGCATGACCTTCGATATCCAGGAGATCCTGGATCTGCTTCCTCACCGTTATCCGTTTCTGTTGATTGACAGAGTGGTCGAATTCGAGCGCGGCAAGCGCCTGGTGGCCATCAAGAATGTAACCTTCAACGAGCCTTTCTTTCAGGGCCACTTTCCCGGCTATCCCATCATGCCCGGGGTGCTGGTGATCGAAGCCATGGCCCAGGCGGGAGCCATCATCATGATGGCCGAAATTCCGGACCGCGAAAAGAAGCTGGCGGTGTTTACCGGCATCGAGAAGGCCAAGTTCCGCCGCCCGGTGACGCCGGGTGATCAACTGCGCATCGAGGTGGACGTGCTGGCGTTCAGAAGCCGCATGGGACGCATGGAAGCCAAGGCCTTTGTGGAAGGCAAGCTGGCCTGCCAGGCGACGCTGACCTGCCAGATTGTGTCCAAGGTGCGGGAGACGCAGCCGGCCGCAACCGAAGGCGAGCCAGCGGCCGAGGTGGCTGTCGCAACGGGGACGCCGGAGTGAGCATTCATTCCAGTGCTGTGATCGCTCCCGGTGCGGTGGTCCCGGAGTCCTGCACGGTTGGTCCTTTTTGCACCATCGGCTCCGAAGTGGTGTTGGGGGAGGGGTGCGTTCTCATCTCCCACGTGGTGCTCGACGGCCGCACGCGGATTGGCGCGCGCAACACGTTTCACCCCTTCTCGGCAGTGGGCGTGGCCCCGCAGGATTTGAAGTACGGCGGCGAGCCGACCGAGACAGAGATCGGCGACGACAATACCATTCGCGAGAGCGTGACCATCAGCCGCGGCACCACCAAGGGCGGCGGCATCACCCGCGTGGGCTCCGACAACCTGCTGATGGCCTACGTGCATATCGGTCATGACAGCCAGGTGGGCAGCCATTGCATTCTGGCCAACTGCGCCACGCTGGCCGGCCACGTGCACATCGAGGACTACGCCAGCGTGGGCGCCTTCTGCCCGGTTCACCAGTTCTGCACCGTGGGCACGTACGCCTTTATCGGCGGCGGCACCATTGTGACTCAGGACGTGCTGCCCTTCTCGCTGACCTCGGCGAAGAGGGAGAACAAGGCTTTCGGCATCAACAAAATCGGACTGGCGCGGCGCGGCTTCTCGCCCGAGCGGTTGCAGAACCTGCAGAAGGCCTTCCGCCTGCTGCTGGCGGCGAAGCTGAACACCACGCAGGCTCTTGAAAAGATCAAGGAACTGGAAGGCGAAGACGCGGCACTGCTGGCCGCCTTCATTGAGCGCAGCCAGCGCGGGGTGATCAAGTAGCCATGAAGCTGGGCCTCATCGCCGGCAACGGGCGCTTTCCGTTTTTGCTGCTTGACGCGGCGCGGGCGCAGGGTCTGGCCGTGGTGGTGGCGGCCATCCGCGAAGAGACCGACGCGGAGATCGACCAGCGCGCGGCCGCGGACGATCGCATTACCGTCCACTGGCTCTCGCTGGGCGAGTTGTCGCGGCTGATTGCGCTCTTTCACAAGGAAGGCGTGCAGAAGGCCGTGATGGCCGGCCAGGTGAAGCACAAGCAGATTTTTTCGAGCATTCGGCCGGACTGGCGACTGGCCAAGCTGCTGCTCAACCTGCGCACCCGCTCGACGGATATGCTGCTGGGCGCCGTCGCCAAGGTGCTGGGCGACGAAGGGATTGAACTGATCAGCTCGACGGCCTTCCTGGAGCCTCTGCTGGCCCAGGAAGGCGTGCTGACGGAGCGCGCTCCTGACGAGGAAGAGCGCAAGAACATCGAGTATGGCCTGGGCGTAGCCCGCGCCGTGGCCGGGTTCGACATTGGCCAGACGGTGGTGGTGGCCGCGCAGGCCTGCGTTGCGGTGGAGGCGATGGAAGGCACGGACGCGGCGATCGAGCGCGCCGGCAGGCTGATGGAGTCGTTGCAAGAGGACGCCGCAGGGCCGGCTTCCACGCTGGAGCGGCGGCTGACGGTGGTCAAGGTAGCGAAGCCCAATCAGGATATGCGCTTCGACGTGCCGGTGATCGGCATACGCACCGTGGAGGCCATGATCCATGCCGGCGCCAGTTGTCTCTCTGTCGAGGCCGGCCGCACCCTGTTGTTCGACCGCACAAGACTGATCGAACGGGCCGCCGAGGCGGGCGTTGCCATTGTGGGAACAGGGGCTAGGGATTAGGGATCAGAAACTCCGGTTCGCTGCCCTAGTGGTCTGCGGCTATACTGATTGCCAGCAGGATTTCCCCGTTATCGTTCCTGCAGGTTCCTGATTAGCGAATACGATCGACCGGTGGTGTTCCATTTTTTCCCAGGACTCGGACCGCGTGATTTCGTACTTTGGGTCCATGCTATCCCAGGTCTCAGAAGCGAGACCTGGGGCACCCGCAGTCGGTACAAAAACGAGCGGTCAGAGACCTGGTCTCTGATCTCTGATCCCTGTTCCCTGTTCCCTGTTTCCTGTTTCCTGTTTCCTGTTTCCTAGTCCCTAGTCCCTGCTCTTAGGAGGTTTCCACGTGAGAAAGCCGGTACTCTTCACTCTCGCCGCTGCTCTTGTGCTTGCGGTTCTGTTGGTCACTGTTCACGCCGCCGACCAGACGCTGCCCACGGTCGGGCAGGCTGCTCCCACCTTTACCCTCCCCTCGCAGGACGGCTCGCAGATCTCGCTGGAGAGCTTTCGCGGCAAGTGGGTGGTGCTGTATTTCTATCCCAAGGACATGACCTCGGGATGCACCATCGAGGCGCATAACTTCCAGCGCGACCTGGCCCAGTTCGAAGCCAGGAACGCCGTCATCCTGGGCGTGAGCGTGGACACTCCCGACAGCCACAAGCAGTTCTGCACCAAGGAGGGGTTGACCTTCCGCCTGCTGGCCGACCCCGGGCACAAGGTTGTGGACGCCTACGGTTCGCTGGGCAGCTTTGCGGGCTTCAAGATTGCCAACCGCAACACCTTCCTGATCGATCCCAAGGGAAATATCGCAAAGGTCTGGACCAAGGTGAATCCCTCGGTCCACTCGGCGGAAGTGCTGGCTGCCATTCCGGCTGCCACGGCCTTCGTCAAAATTCCCAACCCGGCAGCAGCAAAGGAGCAGCCATGACCGATCCCACCACCCAGCACATTTCCGTCAAGCCTCCCAACGCGCAGAACCAGTCTGTGAAGCCTCCCAACGCGCTGGTCGAGCCCGTCGAACCGCCCGTGGTCCCCGTGGAGTCCGCCAATCCGCAGAACCTTTCCGTCAAGCCTCCGCGGGACCTCGAGGCCGAGCCTCAGTAAGAAGAGCTCCCTCACTCGACAAAGGCCTCGCTGAGCGGGGCCTTTGTTCATTGGTACAGTGACGAAGGCTGTCAGCCCACGCGCGTGGTCGCGCTGTGCGTGTGGGGGATTCGAGAGCCTAAACCAACCGTCGTTTGATGGCAGGAGACGCCATGCCTACACAACTTGCACTCGACTTTCGCGCGGAGTTGAACGCTTTGCGCGCTGCACTGTTCGCTGTTCCGCATGAGCTCGCCGATGAGCCCTGGCGCGCGGGCGGATGGACGCGCAAGGAGATTGTCGGACACTTGCTGGATTCGGCAACCAACAACCGCCAGCGCTTTGTGCGCGCCGCAACGGAAGGCAGTTTTGACGGCCCGAACTACGCGCAGCAGGGATGGGTTGCGGCCCACGGCTACGCCGACCAATCGTGGGAGACACTGCTGCGCTGGTGGCAGGCGGAGCACGAGATTCTGGCGGCCGTTGTGGACCGCATCCCGGAAGAGCGCCTGGATGCGCGTTGCACCGTGGGTGCGGAGGCGCCCGTTTCGCTGCGCTTTCTCATCGAGGATTATTTCGCGCATCAGCGCGGGCATTTTGCTCAGCTTGCGCAGGGCAGCGAGGCAAGCTAGTGCGTTTTCGGCTCTACTGTTCACAACCGAAGCGATCGTCTATGCTCTCCCACCCATTCGCAAAGTGCGCGAATGGATGGGGCAGCCCCAAGGTTTTGTTAAGACTTGAATCGAAAACGCTCCAGGGCTCCGACCACATGATTTCGTACCTTGAGTCCGTGATTTCCCAGGTCTCAAAATCGAATCCTCACCCCAGCGACGAGGACCTGTCGTTGGGGACCCCGAGACCTGAGGCACCCGTTCTATTCTGATCGACATTTCCGAATCATGCGGCCGGCTGTTTTCAGGCGCAAAAAAGCCCGGCAGGTGCCGGGCTCTTTTGCTTGCCTTGTACTACGAACCGCCGCTGCTACTTGGTTGCCTTTTTCGCAGGAGCTTTCTTCGCAGGGGCCTTCTTGGCGACTGCTTTCTTTGCAGGTGCCTTCTTTACAACTGCCTTTTTCGCAGGTGCCTTTTTCGCAGGTGCCTTCTTGGCAACTGCCTTCTTCGCCACAGCCTTCTTGGCAGGAGCCTTCTTTACAGCTGCCTTCTTGGCGGGCGCCTTCTTTGCTGCTTTCTTAACGGCCAACGGTTTACCTCGTTTGGTGGGTTTGCTGGCGCTCTTGCCGGCTACGGTCTTCTTGGCCGTAACCTTTCCGCCCCTGGCGCCAGTATTGCTTTTCTTTGCGGCGGACTTCTTCGCGGCCTTTTTGGCCACAACCTTTTTCGCGGCTGCCTTTTTGGCTACAGCTTTCTTGACGACCGTCTTCTTGACCGGAGCCTTCTTTGCCGGAGCCTCAACGACCACGGCCTTCTTCACCGGGGCCTTTCTGGCAACCTTCTTTGCGGGAGACTTTTTCTTCGCGGCTTTCTTTGCAGCCGGTTTCAATTCGGGTTGTTCCAGAACCACGATCACCGCTTCTTCAGCTACTGCCTCATCGTCGTCCGAGGAGGTGAGCACGCTGGAGGTTTCAACCTCTTCATCCTCTTCGAAGTCTTCGTCGTGATCGGGGTCCAGCTCTGTAGGCTCAGCATTCGCTTCGCCGTCGCTCATCGCGTACATCCTGAACACTTCTTCCATCCATTGCCTCCAGCGGCTTGCCGCTGCACTTGTTTGCGTTTCCTTCTTCACGCAACGGACAACTGCACTCCGCGCGCGGAAGCTATTGTAGCAATAGCTTGCACGCAAACACCATCAAATGACAAGTGTGTAATGAGGTCCCTGCCTAATTTTGTTTCTTTGGTCGCGGCTTGGAGTGCGCGGATGTCTGCTGCGCGCGGGGGTTTTTCGCGCTTGCAGTCGCGCCTTTCTTCGCGCCATTCGAGGTTCCGCTGCCTTTTGCATGCGCATTTTTCCCGGTCGTTGCGCCGCCATTTTTTTGTGTTCCATGCGCGCGATGCGCCGTGGACTCTGATGCCGCGCCCTTTGCTGGCGCGGCTTCCCGCGTGTGTGCGCTGGATGGAGTACCTGCGCGGCGATGGCCGCGGACAGTGGCGCGCTGCACATTTGCGGACTCACCCACATGCAACCGCCGGCCCGGCTCTACCTTGACGCCGGTCATCTTGTTCCAGCGGCGCAACTGGTCAAGCGATACGCCAAAGCGATCGGCGATGGTCACCAGCGTATCGCCCTTGCGCGTGGTGTAAAGCAGCGTGCGCGCGGACGGCGCGGCGGCAGGAGCGACCGGCACCACCAATGCTTCGACTCCCGCGATGGCGTCGTCTTCGTGCAGTTGATTGGCCGCAGCAAGGTCGGCCACGGTCACGCGATATTCGCGCGCCACGGAGGCCAGCGTGTCATCAGCGGCAACGCGATGGTAGCGCCACGAGTTCCGCTTGCCCTCGGGAATTTCGGCGATGCGCTTCTCGAACAACGCAGATCCGCCGGCAGGCAGATGCAAATCAAACGAAGTGTCGGGCGGCGTCGTTGCCCGCAGCAGGCTGGGATTGAGCGCCATCAACTCTTCCATCGGCGCTCCCACCAGGTCCGACACCAGCCGCAGATCCACCTGGTAGTTGATGGTCACCGTGTCGGTGAGCACCGGCGGGTCAAGGGTCACATCGTCGAACCCATATTGCGTGGGATGGTTGGCGATGATGATGGCCGCGAGAATTTCCGGCACATAATTTTTGGTCTCGGCGGGAAGATTGTTGCGCCTGTACAGTTCCCAGAAATCGGCGTAGCCGGTCTTCTGCACGGCGCGCTGCACATTGCCGGTGCCCCAGTTGTAGCCGGCCATGGCCAGGTACCAGTCGCCCAGTTCGTCGTAGATGAATTTCATGTAGCGGGCCGAGGCGCGCGTGGACTTCTCCGGATCGAAGCGCTCGTCCACATACGCATTGCGCACCAGTCCATAGTTGCCGTGCGGCATGAACTGCCACATGCCTCCCGCGCCGGAGTGCCCGTTGAGCGCGCGCGGCTGAAAGCCCGACTCGGCCACCGCCAGGTAGATCATGTCCTGCGGCACGCCCTCTTCGGCCATCACGCGCTGAATCATCGCCTTGTAGCGGCCGGCGCGCTGGAAGGAGTGCAGCAGCGTGTTGTGGCCGCGCTGCGTGTTGGCAAAGAAGTTGATGTAGGAGGCCACATAGTCGTTGATCATCAGGGGGAGATCGGACTTGGTAGTGGCGAGATCCGCCTTGGCCTTGGCCACGATGTTGGGGTCCACTTCAAAGGTCACATCGCTGGCCACATCGGCCGGCGTGGGCTCGACCTTGGGAGCAAAGCCGTTGCCTTCCTGCAGGGCCTGCATCTCCAGCGCATTGACCGCGTCGACGATGCGGTCGAACTCCTCCTGCAACTGGGCATCGTTCTTGATGTCGATGCCGCTCGAAAGCATGAGGTCGACGCTGCGATCGAACTCCTGCTTGGCCTCGGGCAGTCTTCCCTTGTGGTAGTCGGCCTGACCGCGGGCATAGGCCTCCTCCACCTGCTGGATCAGCAACTGCACGCGGCGCTGCTCCATGGTGGGCGCGGGCGGCGCGGGAGCAGCCTGCGGAGTCTGCGCGGGCGCGGCGGCCGGCGTGAGGGCCGGCGCGGTGGCCTGCGGCGTCTTATCGTCGGAGGTTGCCGTGGTGGTCGGAGGTACGCAGCCGGCCATCGAAAGAGCCAGCACGACAAAGCCGAAAGATCGATACCGAATCAAGCCATTGTGCATGAGAGATGCCGTTGTCCGGCCGCCGCGCGGCGGCTCTCCAGTTGCTCTCGATTGAATCCCCTGACCGCGAGTGTTGTCTTCCACAGCGGCCGCGACGAAAAGAAATCGTCACCGGGCCAGGAGGAAAGAACACCTTGCGAGCGCGGGCAAGGATACGAGATTCGGAGTGCCGCTCCAGAGCAAAACCAGGGATACGTGTGTCCTGTTCCATTTCATTCGAAATCGCTGTCCGCTTCACCCCACGGACGATGACCTGTCCGCGGGGACCCCGATCGCTTCACCCCACGGACGAAGACCTGTCCGCGGGGACCCGATCGCTGCGGTCGCATCGACTTGAACGTTGTTGCTCCCGGACACACCTTTCCTGCTTTTGCCGTAAGGCCGCGAAAGGCTCTACGCCGATGATAAGCTATGCCATGGAGGCACCGCGCGCTGAAGCGCGCAAAAGCCTCTTTTAGCAAGGCTCAAATGGACGCGCGCTTCCTGAGAAATTTTGCGATCATCGCCCACATCGACCACGGCAAGTCGACGCTGAGCGACCGTCTGCTGGAACTGACCGGATCCGTGACCGGGCGGGAGATGCAGGCGCAGATCCTGGACGACATGGATTTGGAACGCGAGCGCGGCATCACCATCAAGGCCCACGCCGTGCGCATGATGTACAAGGCGAAGGACGGCAATACTTATCAGCTCAACCTGATCGATACGCCGGGCCACGTGGACTTCAGCTACGAGGTTTCGCGGTCGCTGGCTTCCTGCGAGGGTGCGCTGCTGGTGGTCGACGCGACCCAGGGCGTAGAGGCGCAAACCCTGGCCAACGCGTATCTGGCCATCAATCACGGCCTGGAAATCATTCCCATCATCAACAAGATCGACTTGCCCTCGGCCGACATCCTGCGCACGCAGGAGGCGATCGAGAAGGCCGTGGGGCTGGACGCTACCGACGCCCTCCCGGTGAGCGCCAAGACCGGCCTGGGCGTGGACGCTGTGCTCGAAGCGATCGTTCATCGCCTGCCGCCGCCTACGGGCGACCCGGATGCGCCGCTGCAGGCGCTGGTGTTCGATTCCTGGTTCGACGCCTACCGCGGCGTCATTGTGCTGGTGCGGGTCATGCAGGGCATCCTGCGCAAGGGCCAGCGCATCCGCTTCATGTCCAACGGCAAGGCTTTCGAAGTCGAGTCCATGGGCGTGCTGATGCCCAAGCCGGTGGAGATCGGCGAGTTGCGGGCCGGCGAGGTGGGTTTCTTCGCGGCCACCATCAAGAATGTGGGCGACACCAAGATCGGGGATACCGTCACGGACGACAGCCGGCCGGCTGCTGCGCAGTTGCCGGGCTTTGAAGATATCAAGCCGATGGTGTTCTCCGGACTTTACACCGTGGACTCGCACGAGCACACCCTGCTGCGCGATGCGCTGGAAAAGCTCCGCCTGAACGACGCGTCCTTCTTTTTTGAGCCGGAGAGTTCGGTTGCCCTGGGCTTCGGTTTCCGCTGCGGCTTTCTGGGCCTGCTGCACATGGAGATCATCCAGGAGCGGCTGGAGCGTGAGTACGAACTGGATCTGATTACCACCGCCCCCGGCGTTCGTTACCACATCACCCTGACCGACGGCAGCGTGGTCGAAGTCGACAATCCCTCCCGCTGGCCCGATCCCACCAATATCACCGCCATCCGCGAGCCGGTGATCACCGCCAAGATCCTGACCAATGAAGAGTATGTCGGCGGAATCTTCAAGCTGGTGGAGGAAAAGCGCGGCAAGCAGGTGAACTTTGAGTACGTGACCCCCACCCGGGTGCTGCTCACCTATGAGCTGCCGCTGAACGAGATCGTTCTCGACTTCTACGACCGCCTCAAGTCCATCTCCCGCGGCTATGCTTCGCTGGACTATCAACTTGCGGGCGAGTGGGTGTCGCCCATGGTCAAGATGGACATCCTGGTCTCCGGCGAACCCGTCGATGCGCTCTCGATCATCGTGCACCGCGATTTTGCCTACGAGCGCGGCCGGGCGCTGGTCTCAAAGATGCGCGAACTGATTCCCCGCCAGCAGTTTGAGGTCGCCATTCAGGCGGCCATCGGCGCCAAGATCATCTCCAGGGAGACGGTGAGCCCGCTGCGCAAGAATGTGCTGGCCAAGTGCTACGGCGGCGACATCTCGCGCAAGCGCAAGCTGCTGGAGAAGCAAAAGGAAGGCAAGAAGCGCATGAAGCGCATCGGCAAGGTGGATATCCCCCAGGAGGCATTCCTTGCGGTTCTGCGGGTGGGCGAGGACGCACAGAAATAGGCTGGTTATTGTGACCGGGAACACACTTCAGTAACAATTTGTTCATGTGCAACTGTGGATAACCGTAACGAAGCCGGCTCAACTATCGTGCTTCCGAGCTCGCGGAATCGGGGCGAAACCGGCCTTAGATACTGATTGATAAATAAGGAGTTGCTTTTCCTACCAGAAGTGAACCGCACTTGGCAAGAGGCGAGTTGCGATTTCTCCCGCGGAGTCCGCGAAAGTAATCCACACTTTTTTCCACAGGCGGGTCCAAACCGGCGGCGGAGAATTGCGCGCTCCCGGCGGACACGGCTGCGGGGCTCTCAAGCGACTTTCCGGCAAAGGCAAAGGCCCCGCTTTCCGGGGCCTTTGCGAGGGATCGAGCTGCCCGCCCTTAGTGGGCGACGGGAGGCTTGGCGGCGGGCCGGGCAGGCGCGGGCGCCGGAGACGCTGCCGGCTGGGCCGGAGGAGCGGGTACACCCGACTTCACGTTGTAGGCGTCAATGACCTGCTTGGTGATGTTGGTGGACTCGTTGGCATAAAGCACGGGATTCTGCTGCTGGGCAACGTCCAGGACCAGGGTGAAGCCCTGCTGCTGCGCGTAGCTCGCCAGAACGTCATAGACCTTGGAAGCGAGGCCGTTGTAGAGCTCCTGCATTTCCTGCTGGAAGTCGTTCTGCGCGTCCTCGGCCTGGCGCTCCAACTGCTTCTTCTTCTCGTCGATGGTCTTGGCGCGGGAGGCGCGTTCGGCGTCGCTCAGCTTGTCGCCCTGGGCCTGGAGCTGCTTGGTCAGGTTGTCGACCTCGTCGCTCAGGGTCTTCAGCTGCTGGCGCTTGGGATCGTACTTCTTCTGCAGGTCGGCGAAATTGCGCTGGCCCTCATTGGTTTGCGCCACGGCCACCTGGAAGGCAATGACGGCGATCTTGGCAGGGCCGGCAGGCGCCGCGGCGGCGGCGGGAGCGGGCAATGTTTGGGCAGCGGCGCTCAGGGCAAAACCCGAGGCCAGCGTAACAATAAGTGCAAGCGAGCGCTTCATGCGAATGTAAAGCTCCTTCGGAATTCCTGTGGGTCTGTACGCGTTTGGGCGCGGACACGAGCCTGTGCCTCCTGAGAAACCTCGCGACCTATCTTTCAACCCGATTTTGGGAGGCCCTGCGCCATGGAGGGCAGAGGCAGAAAAAGACGCGATTGGAGACGTCAGCAGGAACTAGATGGATTATAGGAGCGCCAAGTGGGAGCGTCAAACCGGCAAGTGGTGAATTTTCCCGCGATTGAGGAGATCAGGTTCGCCGTCTTCGACAGCTTCGTAGAATGAAAAGGCCCCGCGTCGCGGGGCCTTCACTTGCGTTCGAGGTTCACTGAATTTGGTCAGCGCGGGGTGCTTACCGCGAAGCCGGCTTGGGTGCGGCGGCCGCGGGCTGGGCCGGCGGAGCGGGTACGCCCGACTTCACGTTGTAGGCTTCGATGACCGCCTTGGTGATGTCGGTGGCGGGATTTGCGAAGAGCACCAGCGGCGCCTGCTGCTGGTTTTCGCTGCCGTCCAGGACCAGGGTGTATCCGTTCTGCTGGGCGTACGCGACCATGACTTCACCAACCTTGGAGGCTACGCCGCCAAACACCTGCTGCACCTCTTGCTGGTAGTCGTTCTGGGCGTCTTCGCCAATCCGCTTGGCCTGCTTCTTCTTGTCTTCGATGGCCTTGGCGCGGCTGGCGCGCTCGCCCTCGGTCAGCTTGTCGCCCTGGGCCTGCAACTGCTTGGTGAGGCTGTCGATCTCATCGCTGAGGGTCTTGAGCTGCTGGCGCTTGGGCTCGTATTTCTTCTGCAGGTCGGTGAAGTTGCGCTGGAATTCGTTGGTTTGGCCCACAGCCGCCTGAAAAGCAATAATGGCGACCTTGGTGGGGCCGGCCGTAGCGGCGGCCTGCGGTGTTTGGGCGGCGGCGCTCAGGGCAAGGCCCGAGGCGAGGGTAAGAAAAAGTGCGATCTGGCGTTTCATGCGAGTAGAAAGCTCCTTCGAAGTTCCAACGGGCCTGACTGCCATCTGGCGCCAAGCCCGGACGTGCTCAGAACGTGGTCGATACCGTCAGGCGGAAGGTTTTGCGCGGTTCGCGGAACAGATCCCGCGCTCCGTAGGCCTGGATCGCCTCCTGGTAGGTGTAGTCGCCCGCGCCGCCTTGCGGGAACAGGTCGCGGGTAATCAACTGCGCCGAGCAGCTTTCCTTGTTTCCACCGAGGTTCACGGTGTTGCAATAGGGCCGCTCGTACAACCGCAACGGGTTGTAGGCGTAGTAGAGGCGGAAGGGCGCGTTGATGACCGGCATGATGACCGAAAGCTCGGCGCCGGTGGACATGCGGGGAACAAAGTTGGTGCCCGCAATGGGCCGGATGTTCTGCTGGAACCCAACCTGCGAACCGTGAATGTCGCTCAGGCAGGCGCCGTTGCTGATGGTCTGGCAGCCGTAGAGCGGAGCGGTCAGGGTGGCAAAGCCCTCGGGACTCTGCTTCAACTGCCCATGGTTCAGGGCCGTGTCGATGCCAAAGTCGTCGAAGAACGAGAAGGTTACCGGGCCGGCGATGGGAATCCGGTACTCGGCATTGGCGGTCAGGTTGGTGTCGCCGCCGATGGAGGCCACGCCATAGACCGGCAGCGGAACCTGGATGCACTGGTTCAACTGCGGATTGTTCGGATCGCGGGGCACGCAGGTGCCGTCGGGGTTGGTCAACTGGACGTTGACGCGGTTGGGAACGTAGCCGTAGGGCGTGGCGCCGCGGACGTCGAAGCCGCGCAACTCGCCTTCACCGCCGGAGTAGAAGCGGTTGTTGGGCGGGGCCACATCGCCGCCGAAGCCCTGCACATAACCCAACTGCGCGCGCAGTCCGAGCACGTTGCGTCCGCTGGCCGACGGGATGAGGTAGTGCATGGGCATGAAGCGCTTGTACGCCACCGCCGGCGAGATGTAGCGCACGTTTCCGCCGATACCGGCTATCTGCATCGCTGCCGTGTATTCCTTGCCGGTGCGCGGCCGCATGGGGTTGTTGATGGTGTTGTAGATGTAGGTGAACGACGCCGAACTGTTGACGATGCCGGCCAGCGCATTGGAGCCCTGAATTCCCGACCGGAAGCTGATGGTCTGGAAGAAGGTCTGCGAGGCGGTGGAGAACGCGGTGATCGACGACTTGGCCAGCGAATAGGTGAAGCCCACGCGCTGGAAGGCATGGCGCTTGAGCGGGTAGCTGAGGGAGAAGTTCAAACCGGTGGAGGCCTGATTGTAATTCTGGGTCAGCGATTGCTGCGCCGACGTCAGGTTTACCGACTGGCCGGTTGTGGCCTGGTAGTTCTTGGCCGCATTGAAATCCTGCTTGGTATTGAAGATCTGGAAGCCCAGGTTGAGCGGACGGTTGCGCAGGTAAGGCTGCGAGAAACCGAACAGGAACTGGCGGCTCACGTTGCCCAGGTTGCCCTGTACGCTGAGGGTTTCGCCCAGGCCGAGGAAGTTGTTGGTCTGGTAGTTGACGCCCAGGAACGCACCGGACAGGCCGCTGATGCCGCCGTTCAAGCCGATGGAGTTCTTGCCCTTTTCCTTGACCTTCAACAGGAGGTCGACCGTGCCCGCCTCGGCATCCTGGTGGGCTTCGGAATCCTGATCCACCTTGAGCGGCTCGAAGTACTCGAGCTGGTTGAGGCGCAGCAGGCTGTACTCCCACAACTGCGAGTTGTAGACCTGGCCTTCTTCCAGCATCAGTTCGCGGCGGATGACCTTGTCGCGGGTGATGGTGTTGCCCGTGAACTCGATGCGCGAAACATAGAAGGGCTTGCCTTCATCGATATCGATATTCAGCGAGACGGTCTTTTTCTGCTCGTCGAAGCTGGGCTTGGGGATGGCGCCGAAGTTGATGTAGCCCAACTGCCCGTAGGCCTTTTTCAGATTCTCCAGGCCCTTGCCCATCAAGGTGGCGTTGAAAAAGTCGCCGTCCTTGACAGCAAAGGTGCTGCGCAGGGCCTTGACGTTGGTGACGGCCTTGTTGCCGCTGAAGGTGATGGTGCCGAGGCGGTAGCGCGCGCCCTCTTCAATGGGCATCAGGATGTCGATGCGCTTGCCCTTGTTGGGCCGGAAGGTAAACCAGTTCAAGCCGCCCTGGTCCCGGATCTGCGTCTTGGGCTCTTCGATGGCGGCGTTGTAGTAGCCCTTGTCGCGGTACGCCTGGCGCACGCGCTCCGTGTCTTCTTCGAGCTTCGAGGCGTCGAAGGTCTGCGAGAAGATGTTCTCGAAGATGATCGAGTACGGAATGCCGATGGGCTTGAGGTTCTTCATCGAGCGGCGCAATTCGAGTCCGCCCAAATGCTGGTTGCCGGTGAACTTGATCTGGCCCACTTTGACCGTGGGGCCTTCCTTAATGTTGAAGTTTACCTGCACGGAGGCCGGCGGAATGGTCTTGACCTCGGTCTTGATGGTGGCGAACTGGTGGCCGTGTTCCGACAGAATGTCCTTGAGCACGGTTTCAGCCCGCTTGATCTTGGAGGGATCGTACTGGCTTTCAACCGACAGGCCGACCTTCTCCTTC
This sequence comes from Occallatibacter sp., assembly GCA_049516495.1. Classification (GTDB taxonomy): domain Bacteria; phylum Acidobacteriota; class Terriglobia; order Terriglobales; family Acidobacteriaceae; genus Telmatobacter. Next base: position 5,957 of record JBEKTB010000039.1, on the reverse strand, counting down.
TTGAAGCGGTCCAGCACGTCCGACTGCGAGACGGCGTTGAGCCCCTTGTAATTGATCTCGCGGATGGTGGGCTTTTCCCGGACAAAGATGTTCAGGATGATGCCCTTCTCGGAGTCTTCGCGCTCGATGCGGACGTCGTCAAAATACGCCGTGTTCCACAGCGAGTTGAAGTCGCGCTCGATGGAGATCGGGTCGTATGTATCCCCTGGATGGGTAAAGAGCCGCGCCAGCACGGTCTCCTTGGGGATGCGCCGGTTGCCGATGACCCGAATCGAATCGATGGTCTGCGACTGCTGGGCGAAAGCTGCGCCGGCGGTTAGCGCCAGCACGAGCACGATCATCATGCGCGCCAGGCGACTCGTGGTCCGCGCGGCGCGGGAGATGGAAGTGTGCTTGATCTTCACTGGGCGGGAGCCCTGCGGCGAGCACAAGTACTGGTGCGATCCAAAGTTCGTCTTCACGGGAAGAATAAGCACACCCTCACTGCTCAAAATCTGGTCCTGCCTAGCGGAAAGACTGATTATATTGGACCGTGGCCATCCCGCCCAAACCGCCCGGGCGACCTTCGGCTCGGAAATCGACTCTTTCCAAAAAATCCCCTGCCGCGCATGTCGCCTTCGGACCCGGGCCAGCTCCCCACAGGGAGCCCAACCCACAGTCTACCGGACTCAGGTGGGTTGGGACGCCTTTCCATCCCCGCAGGACACGACAGCATGCCCCTTAGACGCAGTTCGGGCGCACATGACATCCTCTTTATGCGGAGGTTCCTGGCAAATGGGAGAGTTTCGACAGACAGTTTATGAATTTTCGGCCCCTCTGCTGGATGGGCGTCCGGTCAGCCTGGGCGAGTTTCGGGGCCGGGTGCTGCTCATTGTCAACACCGCCAGCAAATGCGGCTTTACCCCGCAATACGCGGGTCTGGAGCAGCTTTACCGCACGTGGCGGGAGCGTGGATTCACGGTGCTGGGGTTCCCTTCCAACCAGTTTGGCGCCCAGGAGCCGGGCACGGAAGCAGAGATCGGCGCCTTCTGCGAAAAAAATTTTGGGGTCAGCTTTCCCCTCTTTGCAAAAATCGATGTCAACGGGCCCCTGGCGCACCCTCTCTACCAGTTTTTGAAGCGGGCCAAACCGGGAATATTCGGCATCGGGCGCATCAAATGGAATTTCACCAAATTTCTGGTGGACCGGCAAGGAAATGTGGCCGGCCGCTACGCCCCTTCGACCAGCCCCAGGGATCTGACCGCGGCCATCGAGGGCCTGCTCGACAGCCGGTAGGATCGCTCCCGGCCTGTTTCGTTCGCGCGGCAGACTGCTTGAGAAATCGTTGTGCGGGTTTTTCCTTTTCGCTTCGCATTCGGCCTCTGCGGTATGCTTCTCCTTGTCTGACTTGCGATTCGGCCTTATCTCATGATTCAATCAGGCCTTCCAGGATGAACCAACGTATGGAGGCAACGGTGCGCCGAGATCTTCCCATGACCCTTGTCCGCGTGATTGTGGGCCTGGTGTTCGTGCTGGAAGGCGCGCTCAAGTTTCTGCTCCCCGCAGAACTGGGCGCGGGGCGCTTTGCCCTGATCGGCCTGCCCTTTCCGCATCAGTTGGCGTCGCTGGTGGGGGGTGTGGAAATCGGCGCGGGGGCGGCTGTCCTATTCAATTTTTTTGCCGGCGACGCCGCGGTTGCGCTGCTGGTGGTGATTGTTGGCGCGCTGGTGACCACCAAGTTTCCCATCCTGCTGGGCCGGCCTCTAGGCCCGTTTACCGTTGCCCGGCTGAACCACTACGGACTGCTGAGCTTTCTCCACGAGGCGCGCGTCGACCTGTGCATGCTTTTCGGCCTGGTGGCGATTCTCATTGATTCCGGCATCAGAATCGGCCGCAGGCGACCCTGGTACCAATCCAAAGGACTGTAAGACCGTGAAGGGCCCGCCGGCAAATCACCGCCTGGCGCGATCCTGGGGGCCTACGCCTGGGGGCTGACGGCCTTGGGTGCCGGGCTGTGCCGCCTTGGTGGACGGCTGGACCCTGGGCGCTGGGCGTGTCCTGCGCCGCGCTGCTGATCTGGTTGCGAATCAATGACATCTAGCTGATCTGAGGGACGCGGCGGTGGGCATTCTCCTCCGCGCAACGGCCTGATGCGGGGGCTCAAGGGTCTTCGCCGACTCCCGGTGCGGAAATAATCCTGAATTTTTTCGAGGTACACTCTATTTTGTCAGCCGGCATGTGCCGATAAGAAATGCCACAAGCCAAGAGAGGTTCCCGCGTAATCGTATTTATAGTTATTTCAACTGCGGAAACGTTCCGGCCGAACAAAGGAGCCACTATGTCCTCGTTCGCAATCTCCGGCATTACCTCGTCGAATGCCCCACAAGTCGCGGAACCGGCCAGCGCCGGCACCGTGCAAAACCAGGCAGCCCAGGCAGCCGTCCCGACGGCCGTCCCGGCCGCCTCCTCGCTGCCTGAAGATACGGTCACGCTGTCGGTCCCTGCCCAGGCCCAGCAGATGTATCAGTCCGGCGACAGCGTATCGACGATTGCCACGTCGCTGGGAACCAGCGTCTCTACAGTCGACAGCTATCTGGGCGTTGCGGATGCGACCGCTGTTCCACTCAAAATCGCGTCTGGAGGGCACGGTGCTCCAGCCAAGACAGCCGAGCCCGCCGCGCCTGCCGCTTCCGCACCCGCCGCATCTGCGCCCGCCGCACCCACAGCGACGAGCGAGCCAGCCAAGGTTGCCGTAAAGGGTTGATGCACCGGCTGAGGCGTTCGTTTGGAGTGGGGCGCCGACAGAAACCAGCTCTTGCGGCGCGTTAGTCGAACCGGTAAGCGCTGATGGCCGCGCCCATTGGCTCATCCGTGAAGATGCGGGTTCCTGGCGAGTCACCACCGGCCCCGGCAGCCACCAGCAGCGGGATCAAGTGCTCTTCGCGCGGATGGGCGTAGGCGGCAAAGGGAGCCTGACGCCAGGCGGTCAGAAGGGCGTCGCGTTTGGCCCCGGACGACTCGACGGCCTGTGTGAGCCAATCATCGAAAGCCCTGGCGCGCTGCAATGTTTCCGGCCGGAGATAGGCGCGAAGATTATGGAAGCTCATGCCGCTGCCCACGATCAGCACCCCCTGGTCGCGCAATGAAGCCAGCGCCCTCCCGGCAGCCAGGTGCAGAGCCGGGTCGAGTGAAGTCGCCAGCGAGAGCGTAACCACCGGAATCCGCGCCTGAGGGAAGGCCACTTTGAGCGGCACAAAGACGCCGTGGTCGAAGCCGCGGGTTGCACTGACCGCTGCCGGCATTCCCGCCTGCGCCAGCAAACCCGCCACGCGCTCAGCAAGTTCCGGGTGGCCGGGAGCAGGCCAGGTGAGCCGGTAGGTGTCTTCCGGAAAGCCGGAGTAGTCGAAGATCAGCTCCGGATGGGGCGCGGCGCCGGCTGTAAAGGCCGATTCCTCCCAGTGGCCGCTGACGACCAGCAGCGCCCTGGGCAGAGCGGGCAGCGTGGCGGCGAGGCCCTCGAGAAATCGCTGCGTGGCATTCCAGGTGTCGGCCGGACCCCAGGTCCAATCCATAAAGAAGCATGGTCCTCCGCCGTGGGGAAGAAAGATTGCGGGTTGGCGTTGCGGATTGGCCATCATGAGACCTCCTCCGTGTTCCCCGCCCCATCAGACAGAACAGGAAACTAGTTGTTTGAACAACTATTGGATAGATGCCTCAATCCCCGCTGCGATTCAACGATTTGTCTGTTACTCGATGGGGCTGGCCAGGAAGAAGACGTAAACCAGCATCGCCACGCCGATGAAGCCGGGGATCAGGCCTACCAGCGCCGGGCTGCCGGGTCCGCTGCCCATCATCATGCGCAGGAAAATCAACAGGGCCAGGCCCACGGCGACGTTGATGACGCCGCCGATTTTCAGCCCTTCGCGCGCCTTGATCCGCCTGAGCCGGTCCTCTTCCCGCAGCAGCTCGATCGCAGCCTTGGCGCCCTCGCCTGAAGACTCAGCCAGCCGCCTGAAGGTCTCAGCCTTGTAGTAGGCCTCCCGCTCCTTGCGCCGGTTGTCGAGAAAAGTGACGGTGGGAATGAAGATCACGAACATTGCCACGGTACTGATCGAAAGAAACATCCATAACCCAAGATTGTTTATTTCCAGAGTGCCGAGCAATGAAGCCAGATGCGTCATAGAATCCTCCTGATCCGGTTGCAGGGCTTTTCTGCCCTTGCAACCGGTGAGACCGAAGGCCGGCCAGGCCGGTTGCATTTTCTTGGCGCAGGCTGATGGACGCAACAAAATGCAACCCACCGGCCGCGCGTCCTGTCTCACCGCGTAGAGAACGCCCGACTTGAACGAATCGCCCAAAAGCGGAGCCCAAGAACTGTCCGACCAGGACCTGGCCGACGTGGAACGCGTGCTGGCCGGCGACGTGCGGGCGTTTGAGGGAATCGTGCGGCGCTGGCAGGGGCCGCTGGTCAATATGGCATGGCGCTACTGCCGCGACCGCGGACGGGCCGAGGAACTGGCCCAGGAGGCTTTCATCCGCGCATGGAGGGGCCTCGCCCAGTGGCGGCGCGAAGCGAACTTCTCCACCTGGCTGTTTGCGCTCGCGGCCAACGTCTTCCGTTCCGAACTGAAGCGGTTCCCCACGGTCAATCTGCCGCTTGACGCCGCGCCCGAGCCCGCGGGCCCAGCCTTGCAACACCATGAACTGCAGGCCCGGTCGCAGCAGGAAGCGCTTCGCCGCGCCGTCCTGGCCTTGCCCCTGCGCTACCGCGAGCCGGTGATTTTGTTCTATTTTCATGAAATGGACCTGTCCGCGGCCGCGCGCACCATGCGACTGCCCGAGGGAACTTTGAAGGCCAGACTTTCGAGAGCGCGTGCATTGTTGCGAACGCGGTTCCCGCACCTCGACGAGGAGTACGCAGGCTTGGAGTTTTCTTCTCAACAGGCCGGAAAGGAGGCCGCACGATGAATCCAGCCAAATCAGATCGCGCCGCGTTGGACTCAACGGCCATCGACCGCATTCTGGTCGCGGAAGAGGAGCTGATCCCTTCTTCCGGATTCGCGGCCTCGGTGATGGAGCGCGTGCAGGAAGAAGCCGCGGCGCCGCCTCCGCTTTCCTTCCCATGGAAGCGGGCCGTCCCCGGAATCATCCTGGCCGCAGGCGTCTTCGGCTGGGGCGCGGCTGAACTGTTCCGGGAGGGCGCCCAGGCGCTGAAAAGCCTGTCCATCAGCGCGCCGCATCTCTCCCCGACCCTCGTGCTTCCCGTCGAACAGGCCGGTTGGGTTGCGCTGGCGCTGGGCGTGTCGCTGGCCTCCTGGCTGCTCTCGCGCCGCCTCGCAGGCCGGTCCGGATTGCTGTAGCCAAAACAGGGCCTGGCAGGAGACATCCACGATGGACGACCCCTTCAACCTCGACCGTTTCCTCGCCGCGCAGGCCAGCGTTCTTCCGCAGGTTCTGGCCGAACTCACCGCAGGCTCCAAGCGCAGCCACTGGATCTGGTTCATTTTTCCGCAGATGAAGGGCCTGGGGCACAGCCCGCAGTCGGAGTATTACGGAATCGGCTCGTTGGCGGAGGCTGCGGCCTACGCGCGCCATCCACTGTTAGGCCCGCGCCTGGACGAATGCACGAGGCTGGTCTGTCAGGTCAAAGGAAAAACGATCGACCGGATTCTCGGCTACCCCGACGACTTGAAATTCCGTTCGTCGATGACGCTGTTTGCCCGCGCCGCCCCGGAAAATCCGGTCTTCGCCGAAGCCCTCACAAAATACTTCGGCGACCGGCCCGATCCGGTGACGCTGGAACTGCTTGGCTAAGAACTGGAGTACTTGTCGCCAAATTGACGGAGTTTTGCCAGCGTCGCCGCAGCCTGTCCGGAGTCGATGGCCTCGGCGCCCATCTGGACGCCTTCTTTCAGGTCGCCGGCCAGCCCGGCCGCCACCAGTCCCGCCGCGGCGTTCAGCAGCACAATATCGCGCCG
>JBEKTB010000038.1:0-25923 GCA_049516495.1 Occallatibacter sp. | reverse complement strand
GTCTCCCATCTTGCTTTGGCGTGAACATTGAGGCTAAAGCATTCCCGTACCTGCTGTACATTCGCGAGCCTGACCCCTATTTCCTGGTCCCCGCTCCCTGCCTTTCTCAAGTTGCGCCCCATCCCTCCGATAAAGGGCTTGAGTGCTCTCAGTGCCGGAGTCTGCCAGTCCTGCGGGGCGAATGAGGGGAAGCAATGGATGAATTGACAAGAGAGTTCCTCATCGAGAGCCAGGATGGGCTGGATCGCATGGAGCGCTGCCTCACCGACCTCGAGGACCGGCCGCAGGATGCGGGCCTCATCGGAGAAATCTTCCGCTCCGTGCACACCATCAAGGGCACCACCGGATTCCTGGGCTTCAAGCGTCTGGAAAAGTTGGCCCATGCCGGAGAAAACCTGCTCGGCCTGTTGCGCGAAGGCACGCTGCTTGCCGACCGTACGCTGATCAGCGGCCTGCTCGAACTGCTCGACGGCCTGCGCTTCATCCTCAAGACCATTGAGGCGGAAGGCACGGAGGGCGAAGGCGGCGACGAGATTCTCATCGGCCGTCTGGAAGGGCTGCAGGTCCCAGTCCAGGCACGTGAACAGCAACCTGTTCATGCCGCCATCGGAGCACAGTCGCCCTCCACTTCTTCTGCCGGGGCCATGTCCCCGCCGCCGGCGCCCGTCGCGCCCTCTCCAGATCTAGAAGCGAAGTTGGCTCCGGCCGAACCTCCCGCTCCGGTCGCACCTCCGGCTTTGAAGCCCATTGTTGAGACGGAAGGCGATCCGGGCCGCCCGCGCATTCAGGGAGCGGCAACCGCCGCCGAAAGCTCGCTGCGCGTCGATGTGACCCTTTTGAATCGCATGATGAACCTGGTGGGCGAACTGGTATTGACCCGCAACCAGGTTCTCCAGGCCACCTCGGCCGATCCCAGCATGACCCTGCTTTCGCGCCGTCTCGATATGGTCACGGCCGACCTGCGCGAAGCGGTGATGAAGGCGCGCATGCAGCCGGTGTCGAACATCTTTTCCAAGATGCCGCGCATGGTTCGCGATCTGCAGCAGACTCTCGGCCGCCGCGTTCGCCTGGAGGTCGAGGGTCAGGACACGGAACTGGACAAGAGCCTGCTCGAAGCCATCAAGGACCCCCTCACCCACGCGGTCAGAAACGCGGTCGATCATGGCATCGAACCGCCCGAAGTGCGACAGGCTGCCGGCAAGAACCCGGAGGGAAACCTGCAACTGAGAGCCTTGCAGGAGTGCAGTCACGTCCTCATCGAGGTTTCCGACGATGGCGCCGGAATCTCTGTGGACAGGATTCGCCAGAAGGCGATCGAGCGCGGCCTGATTACCCCGGAGCGCGCCGGGCATCTGACCGAGCGCGAACTGCTTCAACTGATTTTCCTGCCCGGCTTTTCGACCGCCGCTGCAGTCACCAACGTCAGCGGCCGCGGCGTGGGCATGGACGTGGTGCGCACCAACGTGGAAAAGATCGGCGGCAAGGTCGAGATCGACTCGCACGCCGGCAAGGGAACCACGCTCAGGATGCGCATTCCGCTTACGCTGGCCATCATTCCTGCCCTCATTGTCCGCAGCGTCAACCAGAGCTTTGCCCTGCCGCAGGGCGCGCTGTCGGAACTGGTGCACATCCCCCCGGGCCAGGTCTCGACGGCCATCCAGTGGATCGAGAACGCGCCCCTCTACCGGCTGCGCGGCAAGCTGCTGCCGCTGGTTTTTCTCGATCGCCTGCTGATGCCGGGCATGGAGCCCAAGATCGCAGAGCGGGACAATTTCATCGCGGTTCTTGATGCCGACGGCCGCCGCTTCGGACTGGTGGTCGACGGCCTGGCCGACCCGGAGGAGATTGTCGTCAAGCCGCTCTCCGCGGTGCTCAAAAACATCGGCCTCTACTCCGGCGCGACCGTACTGGGCAACGCCGACCTGGCCCTGATTCTCGATCCCGGGGCCATCGCGCTCCGGGCCGGGGTGGCCATGAGCGCCGAAGAAGAATCCCCGGACATCGGCAATGGCGAAACCGAAGCCGAAGGGCAAAAGGACCTCGAATACCTGCTGGTCGAGGCCGGCGGGCGTCAGGCTGCCGTACCTCTCGGCGACGTGCTGCGCATCGAGCAGCTTCCACTCTCGCGCATCGAGTACATCGGCTATCGCCCGGTGCTCAACTTTGAGGGCCAACTGCTGCCCGTTGAAGATTCGTGTGGCGTGCTGGCCTTGGCCCAGGGCAATCCGGACGCACGGAGCGGCTCGGAACATCAGATCGTCGTGGTCGTTTGCCGCGAAGGGAATCGTCACGTCGGCATCGCGGTTTCCCACGTGCTCGATGTGGCCTCCGGCTCTGACCTGTTCGAGGCCGGCACCAGCCGGTGCACGGGCGGGGTGACGCTCTTGAAAGAGCGCGTAACCGGCGTGGTGGACCTGGGCGGCGTGCCCGCGTTGCCGGCTGAGGAACAGGCATCCGGTGACTGGAGCCAGATTGCGGAGACGGTGGCATGAGCACGACGGCGATTGAGATGCGCGGACAGGAAAAAGCAGCGGAAACGCAGGTCGAGATGTGCTCGGTTCGCCTCGGGAAGATGTTGTTCGGCGTGCCCATCACCCACATTCTTGAGATCGTGGGCTCGGCCCGGCCGCAGCCGGTTCCCCTCGCTCCGGCCTTCGTCGGCGGGCTGGTTCACTATCGCGGCGACGTGCTCACCACGGTGAGCCTGCGTCAACTGCTTGGCCTGCCGCCCCGCGACGGCCCGCAGGACATCCTGGTGCTCGAAGGCGCGGGTGGATGCTTCGGGCTGCTGGTGGACACGGTGGGCGAGGTGCTGACCGTTTCCTCGGCCGACCACGAGCCCAACCCTTCCATCCTCGACGAGCGCCGGAGAGCCTTGTTTGCTGGCGCCTACAAGCTCAAGGACAGCCTGCTGGTGATGTTGAATCCCGACCGGCTGGACCCCCTGCGGCTGGGCGGAGCCCAAGCTGCGTGACCAAAACGGGCCCCAAACCATGCTGTTTGGAGGTGACCATGCGAGCACTGATTGTCGACGATTCCCGCTTTGTCAGGAGCTACCTGCGCGCTCTGCTCGAAGGGAAGGGAATCGAATGCGAAGAAGCCGCCGACGGCCAACTCGGCATTGATCGCCTGAACTCGGGAGCGCCCTTCGACCTTGCGCTGTTGGACTGGAACATGCCGGTGATGAATGGGCTGGACATGCTGCGGAGTCTGCGTGCGCAGGGGTTCGCCGGGGTCAAGGTGATGATGGTGACAATCGAGGCGGAGAACGAATTCATTCTCAGCGCCCTTGATGCCGGCGCCGACGAATACCTGATGAAGCCTTTCGACAACCAGGCATTGACGGAAAAACTGGCCATTCTCGGCCTGGTGGAGGCCTGAGCGATGGCGACTGGGGGCCCCTCCCGGATCCTCATCGTGGACGATTCGGCCGTGATGCGGAGCCTGCTGCGATCGGTGATCACCGCCGCCCCCGGCCTTGAAGTTGCAGGTACGGCCGCCGATGGCGCATCGGCCTTGAACGCCATCGAGGCTCTTCGTCCCGGCCTGGTCCTGCTGGACGTGGAAATGCCGGTAATGGACGGCCTGGTCACGCTCAAAAAGCTACGCGCGCGAGGACACAAAGTGCCGGTGATCATGTGCAGCGCGCTCACCCGCCGCGGTGCCACAGTCACCATCGAAGCCCTGGCCGTCGGCGCTTCCGACTATGTGGCCAAGCCGGCCGGCCAAGCCAGCCGCGAGGCGGCCATTCAGGCCCTTGCTCAGGACCTCATTCCCAAGATTCACGCACTCACGTGCGAGCTGCGCATCCAACCGCCGGCTTTCCCAGGCGGCCTCCGCACCACGCCCATCTTCCCCCTCGCACCGCCGCCCAGGGTCCAGCAGACTTCGTCAGTTCCCACGGTCGTGGCCATCGGCGTCTCGACTGGAGGGCCCGCGGCCCTTGATGTTCTGCTTCCCGCTTTGCCAGAAAACTTTCCCCTTCCCGTGCTTGTCGTGCAGCACATGCCGGAGATGTTTACCCGCCTGTTTGCCGACCGCCTCAACAGACGCTGCCGTTTACCAGTGCGCGAAGCGGCCGAGGGCGATCCGGTCCGCCCCGGCGTCATCTACATCGCCAAGGGAAACTGGCACATGGAGGTTTTGGCCGCTGCCCGCATTGGCTCGCCGCCCACTCTTCACCTGAATCAGGCCGCCCCTGAGAATCACTGCCGCCCCGCCGTTGATGCGCTGTTCCGTTCCGTGGCCGCCGTTTATGGCGCACGAGTGCTGGGCGTGGTGCTCACCGGCATGGGATCGGATGGAATGATCGGCTGCCGCATCATCCGCGACCAGGGCGGAAGTGTGGTGGCCCAGGACCAGGCCACCAGCGCGGTGTGGGGAATGCCCGGCGCTGTCGCCAATGCGGGCCTGGCGCACAAAGTGCTCCCCCTCCAAGCCATTGCCTGGGAAATCACCCGGCTCGTCAGGCGGCCGCAAGCACAAGCGGGCGCGCTTCGGGAAACGGTGGCCTAGGGATGCAAATCGCCTCGGGTGTCGACTACAGCTACTTGCGCCGACTGGTCTTCGGCCTCTCGCAGAACGTGCTCGATCCGTCGCGCGATTACCTGTTTGAAACACGCCTCTCCAAGCTGCTGCGCAGCCAGGGAATGACACACCTGGAAGAGCTGGTGCAGCGCCTCAAGCTCAACAAGGACCCTTCCCTCGAACGCTCTGTCGCCGAGGCCATGACCATCAACGAAACCAGCTTTTTCCGCGACGGCCGCCCCTTCGAGCTGTTGCGCACCGACCTGCTCCCCAGGCTCATTGAAGCCCGCCGCGCCACCCGCGCTCTGCGCTTCTGGAGCGCAGCCTGTTCCACCGGGCAGGAGGCTTATAGCGTGGCCATGCTGCTCAACGAACACTTTCCCCTGCTGGCCGGCTGGGAGGTAAGCATTGAAGGCACCGACATCTGCGCAGAGGTGGTCGAGCGCGCGCGGGCCGGACGCTACCATCGTATCGAGATGAACCGCGGCCTGCCCGCCCGCTTTGTGGTTCGCTACTTCGATCGGGCCGGTGAGGACTGGATGATTCGACCGGATATTCGCAGCGTATGCAATTTTCGCCAGGCCAACCTGTGCAACTCCGCGCTGCCATTTCGACGTCATGGCGACCGCTTCGACATCATCTTTCTGCGCAATGTCATGCTCTACTTCTCGCAGGAGACGCGCCGAAACCTGCTCGCCGGCATCCATCGCCTGCTGGCTCCCGACGGCTATCTGCTCCTGGGTTCGACCGAGCAGCCAGCCGATCCTTCGATATGGACCCCCGTCCTGGCCGGCGGCACCTGCCACTTCCGGCCGAGACAGCCAAGCTAGAACAGCAGGGAACAGGGGTCAGGGATCAGAGATCAGAAAGTCAGCCGGGTGCCGGGTGCCCCACCTTCGGCGCGGCCTCGTCGCGTCTAAGGTGGGATATCTATAGCTCTGGCTTCTTATCTCCCTATGGTTCTTTATTTCTAACTATTTACAGACGTTTTCAGGCTTCACGCTGTTTCAGGCCGGAGACCGTTCCCAGTCTCACCCGTTCAACAGCCTGTCCACCTCGGCTTGCAGCCGCTCGGTAATTGCCGCTTCTGTCTCTTCCGGCGCAAACCGGATCGGCTCTCCCACATGGACCTCGATCTTGCCCGACCGGAACCAGCGCTTGTTCCCGCTCTTCAACTCGCCTAGCCCGCAGAGCGCCACCGGCAGCACCATGGCTCCGGACTGCTTCGCCAGCAGACCGATTCCTCCCCGGAAGCGCGCCAGCTTTCCGGCAGCCGAGCGCGTGCCCTCGGGAAACACGAGTACGTTGTACCCGCGGTCCATCGCCTCGCCGGCATGCGCAACGCTGCGTTGAAAGTTGCGCTGCCGGGGCAGGGGATAGACGTTGAATAGAGCCGTCAGCAGTGCATAAATCAGCGGCCCGGGCAGATAAATACCGCGCTTCCCGGGAGCGCGCTCGGGATTGCGGAAATGCCGGTAGTCCTCGAGCATGTCGCCAGCCATCGCCGCCGCGATTCTGCGCCGGACCGGCCCCGGCAAAGCGTACTGCACCAGCGGCCCGTCAAAGGCGGTCACATGATTGGCGACGATCAACAGCGGTTCCCCGGCCGTCAGCGTTGCGGGCGCCACCACCCTGGGTTGCGCCAGCAGCCACACCAGCGGTTGCGCAACCGCCTCGAGGAATGCCGTCCGGATCCATTGGACAGGCCTCAGCCAGGGCCAGTGCGGGTAAATGTACGTTCCCGGTGCGGGCTCATCTCCAGGTGCGGATTCCCCGGCGGCCGTAGGAGGCAACTCCGTCCGCTTGCCCTCTTCTCGCCGAGTCACCGTTTTTGCTGATGGCGTGATACCGTCCGCGGTGCGCACCCCCTCGGCTTCTCCGGCTACCAGTGTGCGCAAATCGCCAAGCGTGTGCGCCCGTTCCAGCAGCTCGCCTTCGGGCGCGATTCCCAGTCGTTCCTCGAGAGCCGCCGCCAACTGCACCCGGTTCAGGCTGTCCAGGTGCAGATCTTCGGTCAGCCGCAGTTCGTCTCCCACGCCGTTCGGCACCTCCCCTGAAATGTCGGCGATCAGCGTCAGCAGCCAGTCCGCGGACGCTGCGAAGGCGCCCGCACCGTTGGTGCTGGACGCGCCTGCGCCGGGGACGGCAGCTGCGCCCTGGATTCCTTTAAGCCACGCAGCCACGGCCGTGCGTCTCACTTTGCCGGTCGAGGTCCGGGGCAGGTCCGGCTCCGGCCACAAAAACCAGCGCCGCAACCGTTGAAACTCCGCCAGCCGCTGATTGGCGTGCTCGATGGCCTCCGCGGCCTGCTCCCCGGTGCCCCGGAAGGCCAACACGGCGCAGGGTTCCGGACCGGCCGCGGTCTCCATCGCCACCACGGCGCACGCCGCCACGCCCGGCTCCGGCTCGATGGCTGCTTCCAGATCTTCGGGGTGCACGTTGACACCTGAGGCGGTAACGATTATCTCGCTCTTGCGCCCCAAAAAACGCAAATCGCCACCCGGATCGGCTTCGGCCAGGTCGCCGGTGGCCAGCCATTCGTCCTGCCGCGGCTGCAGCGCCCCGCCCGACCAGGTCGCCCCCGAAATACTCTCACCGCGTACCAGCACTTCACCGTCCGGCCCGAGCTTTACGTCGCGTCCTGGCAGCGGTTTGCCGATCGTTCCCCGGGCCACATGGAAGGGGTGGTTCAGGGTGATCAGGGCGCTGGTCTCCGTCATTCCGTAGCCCTGCACCACGACCAGCCCCAGTGCATTCCAGAACTGCTCGAGCGGCCCCGCCAGCGCCCCTCCGCCGACCACCAGCGCCCAGAACTTCAATCCAAATTCCCGATGAACATCGCGGAACCGCCACCAGCGCCGCAAGGCTCCCATTTTCTGCGAGCAGGCAACCCGTTCTGCAAGGCCCGGCCGGGTTGCCTCCAGATGGGTCCTCAGCAGCGCCATCACCCGGGGCACAGCAGCCAGCACGGAGATGCGCTCGCGGTGGATCGTCTCGATCAGCCTGGACGCCACCAGCCGGCTTTCAAAATGCGCCTCAGCGGCAAAGATGGCTGGCATCCACAGCCCCATCATCTGCCCGAAAACGTGGCTCAAGGGCAGCGTTTCAAGAAAACGCAGCGGGTGCACCAGCCGCTCGTAGCGCAGGTAGGGCTGCGCACCCTGTTCAATTGGCTCCACGCTGGCCAGCACGTTGCCATGCGTCAGAACCACACCCTTCGGTTCCCCGGTTGTGCCTGAAGTGAACAGGATTTGCAGCGGCGTTGCGCGCGACAGCCCCGCAATGGGACCCGCTTCTTCCGCCGGTAGCGCCCTGGGCCATTCCTCGAAGGAAAGCCGCGGGAAGGCAAGCTGCGGCGCTTCCCCGTGCAACTGCTCCAGCAGCAGCCCATCGCCTACCGCCAGCCTGGGAGCCACGTCGGCCGCTACCCGCGCAGCAAATTCGGCGGTCCCGTAGGCGTCCAGCGGCACCGCCAGCACTCCGCGCAGCATGCAGCCATAGAAGGCCGCAATCCACTCCGAGCCGTTTTCCGCCCATATCAGCACCCGGTCGCCCGGACCAATGCCTCGCAGCGCCAGCAGGGCGGCAAAGCGCCCCGCCAGCCGCGCAATCTCCGCGTACGAGGTTACGCGCCTCCGGTTGCCCTGGAAGCGGACCACCGCGATCTGGCGGTCATAGCGGCGAAAGTCGTTGAGCAGCGTAGCCAGATGGTCTCGCATGGGGGCTTCAGTACCGTTCATGGTAAGCCATGCGCCCTCTATCGGTTCTTTGCGCACTGGCAGAACCAGGGACGATGTATCTCCTAGTGACATCAGTCAAGTAGATGCGACCAAGAGAGCGGGGATTCGCACGGGCAGGTCTTTGTTCGTGGAGATGGAGCGAGCAGCGACCTCGAACCTAACCAGGCGGGGCCACAGCATCCCTGAGATTGCCCTGGCGAAGCGCCCTCGGAACGGACCTTGGGATCTCCTCAAGCCCGATTCCGGCGGAAATCCCCGCATTGGAATTGCCTTGGACGACTGCCTGCCGGCAATGCCAAGACAAGCGGGAAGAATGAGAAATTCCAAAGAGAATTGTCGCAAGATGAGGCAAAACTAACCCAAACTCAATCGAACCATCGAATCGCCGATGAGGAATCCGTAACCCAGCTCAGAGTTTGCAAAGGAGCTATGGATGATTCCCGCCGGTTTCGACCGTGTTCCGCTCGTTCTCGTTTGCTGCCTTCTTGTCGGCGGGAATTCCTGTTTTGCCGTCGGCGCCGGGCTGCTGCCGGTCACGACCGTCAGGATAGCACCGGGTCCCGCCAGTTCCGGGGTCTCGATCAGCGCCGCGGCACTCAGTTTTCCCCGCGTGGCCGTGGGCGCCAGAGGCGTCGCCCAGAAGGTGACGCTTACCAATGAGGGAACCTCCGACCTGGACTTTGCCGAGGTCGTTGCTACGGGAGACTTTAGCCAGACCAACTCCTGCGGGACCTCGGTGCCCGCCCGCGGCAGTTGCACCGTTACGGTGACCTTTACGCCAACCGCCCCCGGGAGGCGCAGCGGAAGTCTCGTCCTGAAGGATAAAGCGTCAAGGATGCGGCAATTAGCCACCCTGACCGGGAGCGCCCAGGTCGCCGCGCCTGCGGTATCCCTGTACCCCACATCGCTGACCCTGACCCAGTTCATCGGCTTGTCCATCACTTCTCCGGCTATCACGCTCAGCAACACCGGAACGGCGGACTTGTCCATCTCCCAGATTTCCGTCACCGGCGCATTTGTCCAGACCAACACCTGCGGCGCAACGGTTGCCGTGGGCGCCAGTTGCACCATCTCCGTCACCTTTACCCCGGCTGCCGTTCTCATGGTCACCGGATCTGTCATCATCAGCGACAACGCCGCGGACTCGCCTGAATTCGTCCGGCTCAACGGGGTTGGTCGCGTTCCCTTGAGTTCTCCCACGCTGAGCGCGTCGGCTCTGGCTTTCCCCAGCCAGGTTGAGCGCACCACCAGCGCGGCGCAGACTTTGACGCTCACCAATGACACGTCGCAACCGATTGCGATCGTTAAGGTGAAGGCTCCGGTCAACTTCGCCTCGACCAACAACTGCGGAACTTGGGTGGCGTTTGGCGCAAGCTGCACTTTCACGGTGACGTTTACCCCGACCACCTCCGGCCTTCTGAGTGGAAGCCTCTCGATCCAGACCAGCGTCTCCACGACGGCGCAAACGGTGGCCCTGAGCGGGACCGGCTATACCCTCGGGCCCAATGTGTCGCTGAGCCCGTCTCTATTGGCCTTCGCCGCACAAACGGTGGGAACTGCCAGTGTTGCCCAGCAGGTGACGCTCACCAATAGCGGGACCTCCGCTCTGGCGATTTCCAAGATCTCCCTCACGGGCAACTTTGCCCAGAGCAACAATTGCGGCTCCTCGGTGGCTCCAGGTGCAAGTTGCGCCATCCTGGTTACCTTCACTCCGACCGCGGCCGGCACGTGTACCGGAACCCTCAGCGTTACAGACAACGCCACAGATTCACCGGAATCGGTCAGCCTGAAGGGGCCCGGACAGGCCGCAGTTGCCAAAATCTGGCTGAGCCCGGCTTCGCTCACCTTTCCTACCCAGATCGTGGGCGCTCCGGGACCGGCCCAGACGGTGAGCCTCACCAACACCGGTACGGTGCCCCTTTCAGCCATCCAAGTCATGACGACTGGCGATTTTGCCCAGGTCAACAACTGCCCATCGACCATTGCCGTGGGCACCGGGTGCAGCATTTTGATTACCTTTACCCCGACCGCCCCCGGCGCCCGGAGCGGAACACTTTTCTTTGCGGACAGCGTCGGAGATGTCCTGCAATCCGTGGCCTTCGCAGGTTCCGGTCTGGCAACTCCTCCGAGTGTTTCGCTCTCCCCCGCGCTCATCAGCTTCCCAGGCCAGACCCTGGCGACCGCCAGCGCCAGCCAGGCCCTGACTCTGACCAATACCGGAGGGTCGGAACTGACGATTACCGGGATTGAAATTAGCGGAGACTTTGCCCAAACCAGCAACTGCCCCACGTCGCTGGCCCCCGGCGCCAGTTGCACACTCTCGGTTACCTTTACCCCGACCGTCATCGGCATGCGCACCGGAACCGTCAGCACCACCGGCAACGCGGAGAACTCGCCGCAATCGGCCAGCTTGAGCGGAAATGGGCTGGCCTCCACCAGCGCGCCTGGGTGCGTCGAAACCGGAACCGTCAACTTCCCGGGATGTTTCTCCTTCGCTTCCCCGACGCAGACGGCATCTCCCACAACGCAACAATCGGCGGGCGCAGGGTCCCTCAGACGCGTTCGTCCCATGGACGCGGCCAGCGCCACTTTCCAAGGCGAAATTGCCGCCGAGACCGCTCAGATAGCGGCTTTACTGGATGACGCCGACCCCAACCCCGCCCAGACCATCGCCACGCTGGCCACGAATGCGATGGGCGCGATCGAGGGCGGTGGCACAACTCCCGATCCCTGTTTCAGCCCTGTCCTCTATTACTCGAACGACCCCGAGGCAGCGGCGTACAACTTTGCGCCCACAGGCCAGTGGTCGCCCGGCGGCCTGAGCCTCTGGTCGCCGACGGATTCATCCGGAGCCCAGGCCTGCGCGGCCGCGGAGATGAATTTCCTGCTGTCCGCCGATCAGGCCAGAACGCAGTTGGCCCTTGCCCTGTCGGCCGAAACGCAAGTCCTGGCCGGGGCCGATTTTCCCTTCACGGCTGGACAAAGCTTCGACGCGACCTCGGCTCTCGCGCAACTGTTGGCGAGTAACAGCGCGCAGGTGAACGTCACTTCCGCTACCGTCACCTACGATCAGGGCAGCTACCTCTACATCACCGAATTCACCGTGCCCAACAGTGCGCAGGCCGCCGCCGGAAACATCGAGTGCACCCTCATTCTGATCCACACGCCGGGCGCTTCTTCGGCCAGCTACTCCGGCATCATGGAATATGGCTTCGACAACGGCGTCACCCTGCTGGCCGGCACAACCCGCTACCAGCGCACCAGCCCGACGCACCTCGACATCAGCGCCCGGGATACGGTCTATCCCACCCGAACCTATCCGCTGCTCGACGCGAATAACGAGATCGATCCAGACGATCCAAACTTCATCCAGAGTTTCTCGCGGTTCGGCGCCAGCTTTGATCCCACCGCAGCGCTCACTCCGGGCAGTTTCCTGTTTGCGGTCCAGACCGACGCTCCCGGCGTGACTGGGCCCGGACCATCCGAGGGCCTGACAAATACCATCCAACTGCTGCTTCCCGGCGACGGCACGGGCGGCGCGTTTGTCGGTTCGGGCAGGTCGGCCATCAACCAACCCACGGTGTGGCAGTTCTCCGGAACGCCCGCCGCCGGCGCGGCTGTGGGGACCATCGACCATTTCTATTGCGCCCCTCAGACTGGCGTCGCCCCGCTCTATGCCGAGTTCCAGCCGCTCCAATACAACCCGGCCAGCGGCCAGTACGTTCCCAGTGCGGCCGTTGCCTCGCAGATCCGTTTTGCCCCCACCAGCACGTGCACCTACACCGATGCCCAGTGGAATCAGGGCGCTGCGGGCGGCTTCTGGTACGACCGGACACAGCAATTCGCAGCCAGCACCTCCCAGCCCGCCACGCCGGCTCCCATTCCACAAAATGTGGTCGCCGACCCCAACGATCCCGACTATCCTCTCAGTCTCTTCGGCAACGGCTCCGCCCAGCCGCAAACTCTGATCGATGCGGCCGGTTACACCTTCCCGGTCCTCTACTAGGCGGGCGGATCAAGGCCACATCTTGGAAGCGGAGCGCATCAACCCTGCGCTCCCTGTCGTGGCGCCAGCCAGGTGACCGGCCAGATGACTGGCCCTCCGAAATCCACCCCACGGGAGCGAAATGTCCTATCCTCAGGAAATATGGACCGGCCCGCCGCAGCCCCGGAACCACCTTCCATGCCAGACCGGCTTGGTGCGTCCGCTCCCTCCGCCGTCCTGGACCCGTTTGCCTGTTTCCATCCCGTTACCGCGGAGTGGTTTCGCGCTGTTTTCGATGCGCCCACCGCCCCGCAGCGGATGGGCTGGCCGGTCATCGCCCGCGGCGAAAGCGCGCTGATCCTGGCCCCCACCGGCACCGGCAAGACCCTCACCGCTTTTCTATGGTGTCTTGACCGGCTCATGCTCCATTCTGCGGCATCGGGTCCCGAAAAGAGCTGCCGTATCGTCTATGTTTCCCCCCTCAAGGCTCTCGCCGTGGACGTGGAGCGGAATCTGCGCTCCCCGCTGGCCGGCATCGCCAATATGGCCCGGCGCATGGGCGTGCCGTTTCGCGAGCCCACCATCAGCGTTCGCACCGGCGACACGCCCCAGCGTGAACGCGCCCGCTTTCAGCGCCATCCGACCGACATCCTCATCACCACCCCGGAGTCGCTCTACCTGCTTCTGACTTCGCAGGCATCCGAAGCCCTGCGCACTCTCGACACCGTGATCATCGACGAAATTCACGCCTTGGTTCCCACCAAGCGCGGCGCGCATTTGGCCCTCTCGCTGGAGCGGCTTGAGGCCCTGGCCCAGCGGCGCATCCAGCGCATCGGCCTCAGCGCCACCCAGCGCCCGCTCGAAGAAGTCGCCCGCTTCCTGGGCGGCGTGGAGATACAGGGATCAGGGAACAGGGACCAGGGATCAGTAGGCCGGCCTGAGAACGGACTGGACTCCGCGAGTGAACCGATCCCCGATCGTAATGACACCCCTTCGGTAGCGGGCGAAGAGTCTTCTCTGGTCCCTGATCCCTGTTCCCTGTCCCCTGATTTGGTTGATCCGGCCCCTCGGCGCTACCGTCCTGTAACAGTCGTCAACGCCAGTGCTTCCAAAAATTTGAAGCTGAGAATTGAAGTTCCAGTTGAAGATATGGCCAGGCTCGGCGAGCAGGAAGAATTGCCCAGCGGTCCAGCCTCGCAGGCTCCGCGACGGGTTTCCATCTGGAACGCGATTCATCCCCGTCTGCTTGAAATCATCCACGCCCGCAATTCGACGATTCTCTTCGTCAACAGCCGCCAGGTGGCCGAGCGGCTGGCCGGTGCACTGAACGAGCTGGCCGGGGAACCCATCGCCCGCGCCCACCACGGCTCGCTGGCTGCCGCGCAGCGCTCCATTATCGAGGAACAGTTGAAGGCTGGCCAGATTCGTGCCCTCTGCGCCACCTCCACGCTCGAATTGGGCATCGACATGGGAGCCGTTGACCTGGTCGTCCAGATCGAAGCGCCGCCCTCGGTGGCCAGCGGCATGCAGCGCATCGGCCGCGCCGGCCACCATGTCGATGCCGTCAGTGAAGGCATTCTCTTCCCCAAGTACCGCGCCGACCTGGTGGCCTGCGCCGCCGTCACCCGCGCCATGCACGAGGGCCACATCGAGTCCACGCGCTACCCGCGCAACCCGCTCGACGTGTTGGCGCAGCAACTCGTGGCCATCGTCGCCCATCCACCTGGAGAAACAGGGGGCAGGGATCAGGGATCAGGGATCAGAAAAGCAGGGACTAGGGATCTGGGATTAGGGATCAGAGGAGCCGTAAACAGGGGAACGAAGCCGGGTGCCCCATCCTTTCCGCTTCTTTTCGCGGAAAGGGTGGGAAGCCACGAACCTCGACCGGGTGCCCCAAAGCCCGAAGTCAGCGTCGATGCGCTCTTCGATCTCGTCCGCCGTGCCGCTCCTTTTGGCGGCCTCAGCCGCGCGGCCTTCGAAGGCGTGCTCGACCTACTCAGCGGTCGCTACCCCTCCGACGAGTTTGCCGAACTCCGTCCCCGCCTCACCTGGGACCGCATTCGCAACGTGGTCACCGCTCGCGACGGTGCTGCGCGGCTGGCCATTCTCAACGCCGGAACCATCCCAGACCGCGGCCTTTACGGCGTCTTCCTGGCCCACAGCGAGGGAAAATCCGTCCGGGTGGGCGAACTCGACGAGGAGATGGTCTTCGAGAGCCACCCCGGCGAGACCTTCATCCTGGGCGCCTCCACCTGGCGCATTGCGGAGATCACCCACGACCGCGTTCTCGTAACTCCGGCTCCCGGCGAACCCGGCAAAATGCCGTTCTGGAAGGGCGACGGTCCTGGTCGTCCGCTCGAATTCGGCCGCCGTATCGGCGCCATGGTTCGAGAACTGCGCGCTCTGCCCAAACCCGCAGCCCTGACTCGCCTGGTTGGCGAGCATGATCTCGACCCCAGTGCCGCGGAGAATCTGCTGCAATTTCTTGCCGACCAGGAAGAGGCTACCAGTTCCGTCCCCGACGACCGGACAGTTGTGATTGAGCGCTGCCGCGACGAGTTGGGCGACTGGCGCGTCTGCGTCCTCACCCCCTTCGGCAGCCGCATCCACATTCCCTGGGCCATGGCGGTCAGCGCGCGGATCCGCGCCGCAGGTGGGCCTGAAGTCGAAACCCTGTGGGGCGACGACGGGTTCGTCCTGCGTTTTCCCGACACAGATGAGCCGCCCGACCCGGACTGGTTCCTGGTCGAGTCCGCCGAGGCCATGGCCCTGGTGTTGCGCCAGTTGGGTTCAACCGCACTGTTCGCGGGCCGTTTTCGCGAGGCCGCCGGCCGCGCCCTGCTTTTGCCGCGCCGCCGCGCCGATGCCCGCTCGCCGCTGTGGCAGTTGCGCAAGCGTTCTTACGATTTGCTCAGCGTGGCCTCGCGCTATCCCTCGTTTCCGCTGCTCTTGGAGGCCTATCGTGAATGCCTGCGCGACGTCTTCGACATGCCCGCCCTGATCGAGACGTTGCGCGCCATTGAACAGCGCCAGCTCCGCGTCCACGTGGTCGAAACCCGCAAGCCTTCGCCCTTTGCCGCGTCGCTCCTGTTCAGTTATGTGGCCAACTTCCTCTATGACGGCGACGCGCCTCTCGCGGAGCGCCGCGCCCAGGCTCTGACCATCGATCAGGACCAGTTGCGCGAGCTGCTGGGCGAGGCCGATCTGCGCGAACTGCTCGACCCGAACGCCATCGCCGAGGTCGAAGAAGCCGCGCAGTGCCTTGCCGAGTCGCATCGCGCCCATTCAGCCGACGGCATCCACGATCTCTGCCTGCGCCTCGGCGATTTGTCGCGCGAAGAACTCGCCCGGCGCGTTGTCTCGGCCGACCTGTTGCAGCACGTAGACCGCCTGGTTCGCTCTCGTCGTTTGCTGGAACTCCGCATTGCCGGCGAGCGCCGCCTGATTGCCGCCGAAGATGCGGCACGTTACCGGGACGGCCTGGGTATCCCGCTGCCGCCGGGCCTGCCCACCGCGCTTTTGGAGCCGGTCGCCCATCCCGTTCTCGAACTCGTCCGCCGCTACGCGCGCACCCATGGCCCGTTCACGCTGCGCGAGCCCGCTGACCGCTTTGCGCTTGACGCTGCCGCGGTTGAAAATGCACTGCATCAGCTTGTCGGCGAGGGCCGCGTGCTGGAAGGCGGTTTCCGTCCTGGCGGACTCCATCGCGAGTGGTGCGACGCGGAAATCCTGCGCCAGATTCGCCGCAAATCCCTGGCCAAGCTGCGCCGCGAGGTCGAGCCGGTGGAGCAGCATACGCTGGCACGCTTCCTCGCTCACTGGCAGGGCGTGCTTACACCCCGCCGCGGCGCAAGTCTCGACGCGCTGCTCGATGCGATCGAAAGCCTGCAGGGTGCGCCCTTACCTGCGTCGCTGATTGAGAGCGCCATCCTGCCCGCACGCATTGCGGAGTACGCGCCCGCCGGTCTGGACACGCTGATCGCCGCGGGCGAAGTGGCCTGGGCCGGTGTCGAGCCCATCGGCGAGCGCGACGGCCGCATCGCCCTCTTTCTTGCCGACAAGCTGCCCCTGCTGTTGCAACAGCGGCCTATTGTCGACCCGCTCACCGAGCGCGAAGAAAAACTGGTCGCCGTACTTGAGTCCACCGGCGCCAGCTTCTTTGATCCGCTGCATCAGGCCCTAGGCGGCGGCTATCCCGGCGAAACCATCGAAGCCCTCTGGAGCCTGGTCTGGCGCGGCCTCATCACCAACGACTCACTGCACGCCCTGCGCGCCTACACAGCCAGGCCCGACAGCGCCCGCACCCCGCGGCGTTTGCAAACCGGCCAGGTTTTTCGCTCCCGACGCACCACGCCACCCACTGCGCAGGGTCGCTGGTCGCTCTTGCCGGTCCGCGCGCAGAAGGCAAGTGACGCGGCGGCAACCGCGGGCTTGTTGCCCACAGCAACCGAGGCCAGCCACGCCCTTGCCCTGCAACTGCTCAACCGCTACGGCGTGCTGCTGCGCGAGTCGGTGGCTGCCGAAAATGTCCCCGGCGGCTTCAGCGCGGTTTACGACGTGCTCAAGGGTTTGGAAGAGAGCGGCCGCATTCGCCGCGGCTATTTTGTAGCGGGTCTCGGCGCTACACAGTTTGCCCTTCCTGCTGCCGTCGACCTGCTGCGCCAACTGCGCACGGAGCCGCTTCAGGAGAAGCCGGAGTTCGTCCAACTCGCCGCGACCGATCCCGCCAACCCCTACGGTTCGGTTCTGCGCTGGCCCGATCTGCCCGTTGCCGATGAAGACTCGGAATCCGCGCCCCGCCTGCTCACACGCGCGGCCTACGCCGAGGTGATTCTGCGCAACGGCGAACTGGTAGCCTGGCTGAGGCGCGGCAATCCCAACCTGCTGGTATTTTTGCCCGCTGAAGAGGAAGAGCCGGAGCGTTCGCACGCAGCCGCGGGCTTGGCGCATTTTCTGTGCGCGCGTGGTCAGCATCGCATGCGGGCTTCAAACCATGAAGGCGTATTGATCACCACCATCAACGGCCAACCGGTTGCGGCGCATCCCATGGCCCGTTTCCTGATGGATGCCGGCTTCCATCCCGGCCCGCTGGGCATGGCTTTGCGCCGAATTCCGCTCGGCCTTACCCACCATGAGTCGTCCACCGAGGAGCTGCAATAGACCATGCCCGAGGGCGACACCATCTTCCGCACCGCGCGCGCACTGGGCCGCGCCCTTACCGGCAAGCCCATCACCGTTTTCCGCTCGACCTATCCGCTGCTGACCCGTTTTGACGACGACACGCCGCTTGCCGGACAGCTTGTCGACTGCGTGGAATCGCGCGGAAAATGGCTGCTGATTCACTTTTCCGGCGGCGGAACGCTGGCGACGCACATGCTGATGAGCGGCAGTTGGCACATCTACCGGCCCGGCGAGCGTTGGCAGTTGTCGCGCATCCACATGCGTATCGTCATCGAAAACAGGGACTATCTCGCCGTCGGTTTCCATGTCCCTGTGGCCCGTATGCACACCGCGCTGTCGCTCGCCCGCGACCCGAAGATTCCGCCTCCCGCGCTCGATGTACTCAGCCTCGAGTTCGATCCCGCGGCCGCAGAGCGCCGCATTCTTGCGCACGGCAATGAGGAGATCGCAGATGTGCTGCTGCACCAGGAAGTGCTGGCCGGCGTGGGCAACGTCTTCAAGTCGGAGGTTTGTTTCGTCACCGGCATCAACCCATTCTGCAGAGTGGCTGCGCTAAACCATGAACAGGTTGCGGTCTTGATCGCCGCCGCGCGGAAGCTGGTTGCCGCCAATGTGCTGGAAGACTCCGGCGACTCGATCGTGACGTACGGCGGTAGAAAGCGCCGCACCACCCACGAGTCCGATCCCGGCGCGAGCCTGTGGGTCTATGGCCGTAAGGGCGAACCCTGCCGCCATTGTGGCGAGCTGATCCGCCGCCGAATCCAGGGTCCCGACGCGCGGGTGACCTTCTGGTGCCCGCGCTGCCAGCCCATGCCCGACGGTTCCGACATCGACGGGTAAAGAATCAGCCGCTTCAGTTCCCGTTCTTGCCCAGCCCGAAGATCTTTTGCAATATGTTGCGGTGCTCGGCCGGGTGGTCGCAGGTCTCCATGGGCGCAGTGCCGTCCAGGAAGGCCGCATCGTAGGCGTCGGGGCAGGAGTCGTCGCTGAGCAGGTTGCTCACCTTGTCGAGCCGCACCACCGATACGCCATCCGGCGGCGAGAAGCTATGCGTGTCGGAGTACTGCGGCAGTTGCACGGCGCGCTTCATAAACTCCGCCCAGATGGGCGCGGCGGCCACGGCTCCTGCCAGCTTCACGTCGGTGTAGTCGTCGTTGCCCACCCACACAATGCAGATCAGGTTGCTGGTGAAACCAGCAAACCATGCGTCGTGGCTGGTTCCGGTCTTGCCCGCGGCGGGCTCCATGAACCCCCGGCGGCGCACTTCGTAACCATAGCCGAAGTTCATTACGCCTTCCATCAGATTCGTCGTCAGGTAGGCCACGCGCGGGTCCAGAACCTGTTTTGATGTCGGCGTGTAGTCGGTGATCACGTCGCCCGAGGAAGTGCGCACGCTGGCCAGCATCCAGGGGTCCAGATGGATGCCGTTGTTGGCGAACACGGTGTACGCGCCGGCCATATCCAGCGGCGTCGCATCATAGGAGCCAATGGCCACCGACGGCGTTCCGCGCGCATTCTTGATGCCCGCTTCCCTGGCCAGCGCGGCCACATTGTCGAATCCCACCTCGGAGGCCAAGCTGATGGTGGCGTTGTTGAGCGAGTGCGCCAGCGCGTACATCGCCGTCACTTCGCCGTGGTACTCATCCTTGTAGTTGCGCGGGTTGTACTCTTGCCCGCCGACATCGTAGCTGGTCTGCTCGTCGTTGAGAATGGTGACGGACGAGAAGGGCTTCTGCTGGCCCGGCAAAGTGGTTCCCGCAACCGCCGTGTTGAATGCCGCCGCGTAGACAAAGGGCTTGAAGATGGAGCCGGTGGGCCGCTTGGCCACGGCGTGATTCACCTGGCTGTTGCCGTAGTTGCGTCCGCCGATCAATGCCAGCACCTGGCCGGTATGCGGATTGAGCGCCACCAGCGTGACCTGCGGGTATTGGACGGTTTCGCCCGGTTTGCGATGCGCATGCGCCTTGTCCACCAGCGCGTCCACATTCTTCATGCCCACTTCCACCGCGTCGGCGGCGGCCCGCTGCAGATCGGGGTCCAGTGAGGTGTAGATGCGAAGGCCCTCGCGATTGAAGTCGCGCTCGCCCAGCTTCTGATTCAGTTGCTCGTGCACCAGGTCGACAAAATACGGCGCTTCGCTGGCGTCGACGCTCTGCGCTGACAGATGCAGCGGCTCGGACTTGGCGCGCTCCGCCTGGTCCTTGGTAATCGCGCCCGTCTCCACCATCGAATCGAGCACCAGGTTGCGCCTGTCGATGGCCCGGTCCGGATGACGGAAGGGCGAAAAGTAATTGGGCCGCTGAATCATGCCCGCCAACAGTGCGCACTCGCCCAGGTCGAGCTGGCGCACGTCCTTGCCGAAGTAGCTCTGCGAGGCCTCGCCGAATCCGTCGATTGAAAAGCTGCCGCGCTGCCCCAGGTTGATCTGGTTGGCGTACATCTCGAAGATCTGCTTCTTGGTGAAGCGGTGCTCCAACTGGAACGTGATGACGATCTCGATGAGCTTGCGCTTCAGCCGCTTCTCCGGCGAAAGGAAAAAGCCGCGCGCCAGTTGCATGGTCAGCGTGGAGCCACCCTGCTGCTTCTGTCCCGTCGTGACATCGCGGACACCCGCCTCGAGTAGCCGCCAATAGTTCACGCCGCCATGCTCAAAGAAGCGCCGGTCCTCGATGGCCAGCACCGCCTGGACCAAATTGGGCGGAATCTCGTCGTAGGTAATCAGCCGGCGCTTGGTGCGGTTGGCGTCCTCGCTCAAGCCGGTAATCAGCAGCGGCTCCAACTCATAGCTGGACAGAGCCTGGCCGTGATCGTCGGCGATGGACTGCACCACCCCCGAGTTAATGCGAATCGTTGCGCTGTCCTCTGAATGATAGGATTGCGGGCCGGGCCGCACAGTAATCGACTGCACGCCCTCGGAATAGGTTCCCAACTGCGAGGTCTGCGAAGCGCCATCGGCCGTGTAGCCGGCCTCGCGCAATTCGTTGGCGATCAAGTGCACGGTCAGTTTTTGTCCCGGGCGCACCTCGCGCGGCGCGGCAAAAATCTTGGCCGTGTTGGCAAAGATCGGCCCGTTCATCCGTTCGTCCACAACGTGCCGGTACTTCGCGTAGTAAAAACTGAATACGCCAAGGAACAGCAGCGCAAGCGCCGCAAACGCCAGCAGCCCCACGCGCAACAGCAGCGACGCCCAGGGACGCTGTCCGCCGAGCCTTGGAATCCTGATCTTCAACGCCATCGCCGCTCCTTGTAACGCAGTAATACAGCTTCTAGCCTTTAGCCACTAGCTTCTAGCCAAGTGCCCCGGTCTCAATCTTACGGGTTCCTCAGGTCTCTATTTTGAGACCTGGGAAATTGTCAGCCTCGAATCAAAAGCCCCGTGCCCCATCCTTGCGCCCGTGCCGGGCCCCCGCGGACAGGTCTTCGTCCGTGGGGGGGGCGGGCGCAAGGGTGGGACAGCAGAAATTTACGCTTCCACCTCGGTCAGCAGCGCGTCTTCTTCAACGCGCTCCTTCACCAGCGCCACCAGTTCATTCAACGCCACATCCACGCTGGTTGCCGTGGCCCGCGTCACCAGTTCCACCTGGCCTTCGGCGGCTTTCTTGCCCACGTTGACGCGGTACGGAATCCCGACCAGGTCCGCGTCCTTGAATTTGACGCCGGCGCGCTCCTTCCGGTCGTCGAGAAGCACGTCAATGCCCGCGGATTCAAGCTCGGTCGCCAGTTTTTCGCCGGTTTCGACGAGCAATACATCGCGCATGTCGGTCACCGCAACCACAACCGTAAACGGGGCAATCGATGCCGGCAGCCAGAATCCATTCGCGTCGTTCGACTGCTCGATGGCCGACGTCAGAATGCGCTCGATGCCGATGCCGTAGCAGCCCATGATCGGCATCACTTCCTTGCCGCTTACGTCCAGCACCCGCGCGCCCATGCTCTCGGTGTACTTGTAGCCGAGCTTGAAGATGTGCCCGATCTCAACCGCCTTGCCCACCACCAGCTTGCCATCGCAGCCGTCTTTCGGGCAGTTCTCGCCCTCATTCACGGTGCGGATGTCGGCCGTGAGGGTCCACTTGAAATCGCGCCCCGGCGTGACATTGCGATAGTGGTAGTCGAGCTTGTTGGCCCCGCAGACCATGTTTGTGCGGCCTTCGAGGGCCTTGTCGACGACGACGGTAAGCCTGTCTTCCATCAGCTTCGCGTCCGGCGTCAACCCAACCGGTCCCAGGAATCCCGCCGGCCCCTTGAAATACTGCTCCAACTCTTCGGCCTGCATTGGGCGAAGTTCCGCTGCGCCCATAGCGCCCAGGAGCTTTGTTTCGTTCACTTGGTGGTCGCCGCGCAGGAAGGCCGCCACGCCGTGCCAGGTGTCGGGGGTCGCGGTCTTGCCCGACGTGCCGCGTTTCAGCGCCATATAGGCCACGCACTTGATGTCCGACGACGGTTCCATCTTCAGGAAAGCCGCGATGTCAGCAATCGCGCCCATGCCCGGGGTCAGAATCAGCTCCGGCGTGCCGTCTCCCGTGGCTTCCAACTCGACCACGGGCTCCAGCCGCGAAACCGCCTTCTCGGTATTGGCCGCGTAGCCGCAGACGGGGCAGCTAGCGATCAGGTCCTCGCCCGCATCGGTGTAGACCATGAACTCCTGCGACTGAGAGCCGCCCATGGCTCCCGAATCCGCCTCGACAGACACAAACTTCAGCCCGCAGCGCGAGAAGATCTTGCGGTAGGTGGCATCGTGGGCGTCGAAGCTCTTGTCGAGTCCCGCCTGGTCAATATCGAAGGAGTAGCTGTCCTTCATGGTGAACTGGCGCACGCGCAGCAGGCCCGATTTCGGCCGCGCCTCGTCGCGGAACTTGGTCTGAATCTGGTACCAGATCTGCGGCAACTGCTTGTAGCTGCGCAGTTCGCTGCGCGCGATGGAGGTCATGATCTCTTCGTGGGTCATGCCGAGGCAGAGGTCTGCGCCCTTGCGGTCCTTGAGCCGGAACATGTTGTCGCCCATGCCCGTCCAGCGGCCGCTTTGCTCCCACAGCTCTTTGGGCAGGATGGCCGGGAGAAAGAATTCCTGGCCGATCTGGTCCATCTCCTCGCGCACGATGGCGATGATCTTGTTGAGCGATCGCTGGCCGAGCGGCAAGTAGTTGTAGATGCCCGCCCCGAGCTGGCGAATGTAGCCGGCGCGGATGAGAAACTTGTGGCTGGCCACTTCGGCGTCCGCCGGGGCCTCGCGAAGAGTGGGAATAAAGAGCTTGGACCAGCGTTGCATAGGGATGAGAGCGTACTTTCCCGCCGATCCGACACATCCATCGGCGCAAGACAATTTTTCAATCGTATCTATTCTAAATGTTCGGGCAGTTGGGGGCGTTCCAAGCACGAAGTCGGCGCCTTGGCTGGGGCATCGGGTCATTCCGGGGGCTCACGCCCTTGAGCGGGGATCACTCTTCTGCCGCGCCCTCCGCCATGCTAAGCGAAAGAAGCCTCCGGCAAGAATCAACGGGCCCATGCCGAAGACCCACAGGACGATACTGCCGTTTTCAAAATCATTCAAAAAGGGAGCCGCGAAGAGTCCCGCGGCAAACAGCAGAAAGAAAGCTCCGAACACAACATTCGTTCGACAACCTAAGCCTTTTTCAGCATGAAGCGTGTCGAGAAGGAGCGCCGGTTCGCGCGGGTCTCGAAAGTGAAGGATGCGCTGCTTCTGCTCGATATCCCTGCGAATCTCCTCAAAGTCCATTGCCGTTCGTTCGCCCCCGTTCCAGTTTTGAGCCGCTAAAGCAATTCCACGCTCCGCAGATCGCAGGTGCAGCCGGTATCCCAGGTCTCGACTTTGATACCTGGATTCTGCAGGCAATCAACCAGCGGGCTTTTCTAACCCCTGACCCCTGATCCCTAACCCCTGCCTCTAAATCAATTCCACGCCCCACAGATCATGCAGGTGTAATACGCCTTCGACCTTGTTTGCAGCGTCCACCACCACCAGCGAAGTGATCTTGCGCTCTTCCAGGATGGCCAGCGCGGTGGCGGCCAATTCGCCCGCGGCGATCGTGCGCGGATGGGCGTTCATGGCTTCGCCCGCACGGCGGCTCAGGGCCGCGCCGCCCTCGCGCTCCAGTAATCTGCGCAAATCACCGTCGCTGATGACCCCGCAGAGCCGCCCATCGTCCTGCACCGTGGTCACGCCCAGCTTCTTCGACGACATTTCGTAGATCACGTCGGTCATGGGCGTCGAAGGCGCCACCACCGGCACCTGGTCGCCCGCGTGCATCAGGTCGCGGACTTTGGCCAGTTGCTTGCCCAGCTTGCCGCCGGGGTGCAATTCCGCAAAATCCTCCGCCCGGAAGCCCTTGCGCAGGCTCACGGCAATGGCCAGAGCGTCGCCCAGCGCCAGCATGGCGGTGGTGGAGGCGGTCGGCGCCAGGTTCAAGCCGCAAGCCTCGCGTTCCACTCCGCAGTCCAAGGCCACGTCGCTGGCCTGGGCCAGGGTCGAGTTCAGATTGCAGCAGAAGCTGACCAGCGCGTCGCCTTTGCGCTTGAGCGTGGCCAGCAGGCGCAGAATCTCCTCGGTTTCGCCCGAGGCCGACAGCGCCACCACCACGTCTCCCGGCATCAGCACCCCCAGGTCGCCGTGCACCGCCTCGGCCGGATGCAGAAACAGCGCGGGCGAGCCGGTGGAGCTGAGCGTGGCGGCAATCTTCTGCGCAATAATCCCGCTCTTGCCCATGCCAGTGACCACCACGCGGCCGTGGCCCTCGCCGCAGTGCAGAATCAACTCCACGGCCCGGTCAAAGGGTTCAGCCATCGTCCCTTCCAGCCTCGTGGCCAGCGCTTCCAGAGCCGCCGCCTCGGTGCGCACCAAGGCAGCCGGCTGCAAACAGTCTTCTTCAGGATTGCGGTTCATCGGCTTTTGATACTACCACCCACCACGTGCCACCTGCGGTGGGACCAATGGCCTCCGGTTCGCTCGCGCCAGAAAGAAGGCGCGTTGGAATGTCCTTGGTCATTACAGATGGTTGGCTTGGCTGCGGCAGTTGGCGCAACCGTAGTTGGCACTTACAATAGGGCCGAGAGGTCAATTCCCTTGAAGCGCAACTCCCTGGTTCTGAGCGTCGTTCTGTTCATCCTGGCCACCTTTGCGTGGGCCGGCTGGGCCAATTTCGAGTACCGCAAGCAGGCCGCCGAGCGAATTCTGGCCTCCGCTTCGCAAGCCGAACTGATTCCCAGCACCGTCGGCGGCATGCCGCAATTTGTCTCGCCGCTCATGAACAAGCCCGCCCCGGCTCTTGCGCTTGAAGACCTGAGCGGCAAGACGGTCTCGCTGGCCGGATACAAGGGCAAGGCCGTGCTTATCAACTTCTGGGCCACCTGGTGCGCTCCGTGCAAACTCGAGACTCCCTGGCTCGTCGATCTGCGCAACCAGTACGCCGCGCAGGGGTTTGAGATTCTGGGCGTGTCGGCTGATGACATTGACCGCGGCGACCCGGAGAAGCTGGGCACGGAAAAGAAAGAGATCGCGCGCTTCGTCCAGCAGATGCACATGCCCTACCCGGTGCTGATCGATGGCGACGCCGTCAGCCAGCCCTATGGCGGCCTGGACGATCTGCCCACCTCCTTTTTCGTAGACCGCAACGGAATCGTGGTCGCCGTGCAGGTGGGCCTGACCTCGAAAGACGATATCGAAGCCAACATTAAGAAAGCGCTGGGAACGGGGAAGTAGCGAGTTAGCGAGTCAGCGAGCTAGCTGGACGGCGAGCGGTTCGATTGGGATCGAGGATAGAAAGTTGTTTGAAATGAAGCTTGGAATTCGTGTTGCTGCCGCCTTGGCGATTGGATTGGCCGGCGTGCTGGCCCAGGCGCAGATGCCCGCTGGTCACTCCATCTCGAGAGCCGCTGCCGTCGAATATCTTTTCCCCGAGCAAGTCACTGTTCCCGCCGGCAAACCGGCCTCGGTCGCCCTGCACTTCCGCATCGCGCCCGGCCTGCACATCAACTCCCACACACCCGCCGAAGAGGAGCTGATCCCCACTACGTTCTCCATTCCCGACGATTCCGGCGTGCGCCTCGACGGGGCCGTTTACCCGCCAGGTACGGATTTCCACCTGCCTCTGGACCCGAAGATGAAGCTCAGCGTCTACACCGGCGAGTTCACCATCGAGGCGCGCCTCGTCGCCGCCCCCGGCGATCACCTGGTTGAAGCCAAACTGCGCTACCAGGCCTGCGACAACAGCTCCTGCATGCCGCCGAAGACGATCACCGTGGCGATCGATGTAGTGGGGAAGTGAGAAGCAGGGAACAATAGAACCCCGATCCATGGTGCCTTACGTAACCTAGTAATCACGATAAGGTTACTGCCAGTTAGGGGGGTAGGGGGGGTGCCTCTCTCAAACCTTTAGAGGGCAGAGAGCTGGGGTCAGTAAGCCCCGTTCCGCTGACTAATTTCATTATGCGACTATGGGGGTATATTTCCCGCAAAGTGCGGAAGGGAAAGCTTGT